>DUOD01000029.1 GCA_012838995.1 Clostridiales bacterium | reverse complement strand
GGGCATCCTCTATATTAGCATATACACTTTTTTGTGTCAATATGTTGTTTCTTGTCTTTACCCGCCGCTTCGGTGCCTTGTTTGCACGCCTTCGGGCGCTTTGTTAAGGCACTTGTACAATATATCATATATTATTATATGTATTCAACATCTAATTATGTCGTATTTCAGCTGATTATTGAATTTATGTTTAATTACTTGTCCCATAGACAGGTATACTGTAGTCCTCTTTTGTTTACATATTATTTTTGTTTACCTTCTCCTGTTAACCACCATCATTTTATTTTTACGGTAGACATCGGCCTCGGTTCTAACCATAAGGGCAACGGTAACACCCAGCCATACGCCTCCCAATATGGAAAACTCAATAAAATTGTTAACCATCCATAGGGGAAGGGGAATAAAATCAAATTGATAATAAATTATGCGGGCATACATGCATAATATGGGCGGCAGTATATATATCAGGTTCTTTACGTTAAGGGTAATTATCCGGGTTTTGTTGTTTCCCCTTACCAATACATAACCCAGAACAACCGACGGCAGCGGCATAAACATCCATAGCACGTTTATTATATCCTGCCTGTCGAAATATATATTATAAAAATGGTTTTTGAACAATTCTATATAGGCAATATTGATTAAAAAGAGGATAAAGGGTACAAACGGCTTTAAAACCCGGGATTTTTCAACCTTCATGGCCTTTAACCTTCTTATCCGTTAAATATTCTCCGCTGCAGGTATAATATCTAACCCTTCCGGTATTAAATTTATTCCATTTTAAGAAGGAATATTACACAAAGGAGAGAATAGTATTAATTAAACTTACTTTATTAAAATTAAAGGAGATGAACTTAAATGGACAAAGTACAACTACAACGGCTTACAAATTGGACGGGTTTTGTAGGAGTAATTAGCATAATCTTTGGAATTATAAGCGCCATCTCCGGATTGTTTCTTTATATCATCGGCGCCATACCGGGAATAATAACGATAATACTTGGAGTAAAATTATTAAACGTTAAAAATACCGGTAAAGCCCTGCTGTTTGCACCTGAAGGCCAAGACAATACGGCCAAAATAAACGAACTTTTTTCAAACCTAGGTGTTTATTTTAAAATTCAAGGAATACTGATAATAATATCCCTGGTTCTCATGATTATCGCTATAATTACCACCATACCAGTAGGCATGGCACTCTTTGAAGGATTTGCAAATATTACCTCTGACCTACATTATTATTAAAAAGAAGGTCAACCTATGGTATAAATTAAGTTTTTGGGGCTACTTACGCCATATCCTTTATAACAAAGTATAAAGGCACTGAACAAAAGTTCAGTGCCTTTTAATTTTATTCTCCGTTTTTGTCTACCAATGCCACCGATACAACGCTGTGGCCTTCATCAAGCCTCATGAGGGTAACCCCTTGGGTATTTCTCCCGATTACGGGTATGTTATCAATGCCCAGTCTGATTATGGTACCGTCAGAGTTAATAAGCATTACATCCTCGTCCCCTCTTACTACTTTAATGGAAACCAACTCACCGGTTTTTTCCGTTATATTGGACGTAATGATACCCTTGCCTCCCCGGGCCTGCAGCCTATATTCCGACATATGGGTACGTTTTCCGTAGCCCTTTTCGGTTACCACCAACACCTCACCGTCGGGGATAACCAGGCCCATGCCTATTACAATGTCATCCTTATTAAGGTTTATGGCCTTTACCCCCTGGGCCGTCCTGCCCATTACCCTAACATCCTTTTCTGAAAAGCGTATTGCAAGACCCAGTCTGGTTCCTATTATCAATTCGTCGTTACCGTCGGTCATCTGCACGCTTATTAATTCATCATTTTCCCTTAAGGTTATTGCAATCAAACCGACCCTTCTGTTTGTATCCAGGTCTTTAAGGCTTATTTTTTTGATTAACCCCTTTTCAGTGGCCAGGACAAGGTTGTGCATGTCATCGAATTCCTTTACGGCAAAGGCAGCGGTAATCTTTTCACCGCTGTCCAGTTGAAGAAGGTTGACTATTGCAGTACCCCTGGCCTGCCTGCTTGCCTCGGGTATTTCATAGGCCTTCAACCTGTAAACCTTACCCTTGTTGGTAAAGAACATAATATAGTGATGGGTGGAGGTTATAAATATTTTCTCTACGAAATCATCCTCCCTGGTTTGAAGACCCTGTATACCCTTTCCACCCCTTTTTTGTATCCTATAGGTATCGATGGGCATCCTTTTAATATATCCGAAATGGGTAAAGGTTATTACTACCTCTTCCTCCTGGATTAAATCCTCAATATCTATTTCACCCACATCGCTACTAATACTCGTCCTTCTTTGATCGCCGTATTTCCTTTTTAGCTCACCCAGTTCTTTTTTTATTATGTCATAAATCATGTCATCGTTGGCCAATACATCCTTAAGATATTTTATGGTCTTTAACAGCTCGTCATATTCCTGTTCAATTTTTTGCCTCTCAAGACCCGTCAGCCTTTGCAAACGCATATCTAAAATGGCCTGGGCCTGTTTTTCGGAAAGATTGAATTTTTTTATAAGGCCGTCCTTTGCAACCTGTACCGTCTTTGAACTTCTAATCAAATTTATTACCGTATCCAGATTGTCAAGGGCAATTATCAGGCCCTCTAGGATATGGGCCCTATTTTGGGCCTTGTTCAAGTCATATCGGGTACGTCTGACAATAACGTCCCTTTGATGGTCGATATAATGAAAAATGGCTTGCTTTAAAGTAAGTATCTTGGGTTCGTTATTGACCAAGGCCAGCATAATGACGCCAAAGGTCTCCTGCATTTGGGTGTGTTTATATAACAAATTGAGGACAATGTTGGGATTAACATCCCTTTTAAGTTCTATCACTATCCTCATACCGCTCTTATCGGTTTCATCCCTGATATCCGAAATACCTTCGATCCTTTTATCCCTTACCAGTTCGGCTATTTTTTCTATCAATTTCGATTTATTTACCTGATAGGGCAGTTCGGTAACAATCAAACTGGATTTTGTCGGGCTTATCTGTTCTATCTTAACCTTGGCCCGTACGATAATCCTGCCCCTGCCCGTTTGATAAGCATCCCTTATTCCCTGCCTGCCGATGATAATACCGCCGGTCGGAAAATCGGGCCCCTTTATATACTCCATCAAATCTTCCGTGGACATGTCGGGATCATCGATAAGCTTAACTACGCCGTCTATAACCTCCACCAGGTTGTGGGGGGGTATGTTGGTGGCCATGCCCACGGCTATACCGGAAGAACCGTTGACCAGCAGATTTGGAAACCTTGAAGGCAATACCACCGGCTCTTTTAAAGTCTCATCGAAGTTTGGCATGAAATCCACCGTCTGTTTGTCAATATCCGCCATCATTTCAGTGGCTATTTTTGACATACGGGCTTCAGTATAACGCATGGCGGCAGGCGAGTCACCGTCTATAGATCCAAAGTTGCCGTGACCGTCTACCAACGTATATCTGGTGGAGAAATCCTGGGCCATCCTTACCATAGCCTCATAAACCGCCGTATCTCCATGGGGATGATACTTACCCAAAACATCCCCGACGATCCTGGCCGATTTCCTATAGGGTTTGTCAGGAGTAACCCCCAGTTCGCTCATGGCATATAGAATACGCCTGTGAACAGGCTTTAACCCGTCCCTCACATCGGGCAGCGCCCTACCCACAATAACGCTCATGGCATAATCTATATAGGATTTCTTCATCTCGTCTTCAATGTTAACGTCCAATATTCTTTGCTTTGTATAGTTTTCCATCTACCTTACCCCCGTCAGATGTCTAAGTTAATGACGTGCTTGGCATTATACTGGATAAATTCCCTCCTGGGTTCTACCCTGTTGCCCATTAAAATGGTAAATATCTCATCTGCTGCAATGGCATCTTCCAAATTTACCTTGAGCAGCGTCCTGTTTTCAGGATCCATGGTAGTCTCCCATAACTGTTCGGGATTCATTTCGCCAAGGCCCTTGTACCTTTGAATATTTACACCGTCTCTGCCCATCTCTTCCAATAATTTATCAAGTTCTTTATCGCTATAGACATACCGCTCGGTCTTGCCCTTGGTTACCTTGTAAAGGGGTGGCTGGGCTATATACACATAACCGTTCTCAATTAAAGGCCTCATAAACCTGTAGAAGAAAGTCAATAAAAGCGTTCTTATGTGGCTTCCGTCCACGTCGGCGTCCGTCATGATTATTATCTTACCGTACCTGATCTTTTCAAGGTCGAAATCATCGTCTATTCCCGTGCCAAAGGCAGTGATCATAGCCTTTATTTCTTCGTTGCTGAGTATCTTATCCAGACGGGTTTTCTCGACATTTAGTATTTTACCCCTTAAGGGTAATATAGCCTGAAATCTTCTGTCCCGGCCCTGTTTGGCGGATCCGCCGGCAGAATCACCCTCCACCAAAAATATCTCACACAACTCCGCTTTTTTCTCGGAACAATCGGCCAGCTTGCCGGGCAGATTGGTAAATTCCAAAACGTTTTTTCGCCTGGTAAGTTCTCTGGCCTTTCTTGCGGCTTCTCGCGCCCTGGAAGCACTTAACGCCTTTTCTATTATGGCCTTTGCCGTGGAAGGATTCTCTTCAAGGAATACCGATAGCCCTTCCCCTACGATATTCTCTACCATACCTTTGATTTCACTGTTACCCAGCTTTGTTTTAGTTTGTCCTTCAAATTGGGGTTCTACAAGCTTTACGCTTATTACCGCCGTTAACCCTTCCCTGACATCTTCTCCCGTTAAATTACTTTCGTTGGGTTTTATCATGTTATTCTTGCGTGCATAGTCGTTTATAATCCTGGTCACGGCCGATTTGAACCCGATAAGGTGAGTTCCGCCTTCGTGGGTATCTATATTGTTGGCAAAGCTATATATATTTTCAATATAACTGTCGTTATATTGCATGGCCACTTCTACGGTAGAAGTACCCCTTTTACCCTGTATATATATGGGATTTTTATGCAAAACCTGTTTATTTTTGTTGAGGTATTCAACAAAGGAAATAATACCCCCTTCATAAAAAAACTCCCTGCTGGTGCCTGTTCTTTCATCGGTTAAAGAAATTTTCAGACCCTTATTTAAGAAAGCAAGCTCCCTTAACCGGGTTTTTAGTGTATCAAAATTAAAGTTTATGTCGCTGAATATTTCATGATCGGGTTTAAAGGTTATGGAGGTACCCGTTTCATCGGTATTGCCTATAACCTTCAGCTCCGTTACCGTTTTTCCCCTTTTATATTTTTGATGATATATTTTACCGTCTCGTCTTACTTCCACTTCCAGCCACTGGGACAATGCGTTTACCACCGATACTCCAACGCCATGGAGACCGCCGGATACCCTATACCCTTCGCCGCCGAATTTACCCCCGGCATGGAGCACCGTCAAAGCAACTTCCACAGCAGGTTTTTTTAACTTCGGTTGAATACCCACCGGTATACCCCTGCCGTTGTCGATTACCGATACCGAGTTATCCTTTCTTATAATAACGTCTATTTTGTCACAATACCCTGCCAACGCTTCGTCTATACTGTTATCCACTACTTCATATACGAGATGATGCAAACCTCTGCTGCCGGTACTGCCTATATACATGCCCGGTCTTCGTCTAACTGCTTCTAATCCTTCAAGGACCTGGATTTGCGACTCATCGTATTTTTTATTGAAATCATTCATACTGCCATTGTTTTTCACTTAAATTATTACCCCCGTTCTTATAATTATAAAGTACTGACAAAATTGCTTCTTTTCTTTAACGTAGTAGACGAAATGGGTGAAAGGTACACTACACTCTTTTTATCTATTTCCGTAAGAATAAAGGATTTAGGCGTATCTTCCGATATAACTCTGACAAATCCCTCTTCTTTGGCAATGGACAAAAACTCTTTGGTATCATCGGATGATATTGCTGTATTATAATCAAAAATGGCTATAATATCCCTCATAAACACTACTGTGTCACCACCCAAGTGCAAAAACATAAATTACCCTCCAATTACAAATAAATGCTTCATCTTTTTATTATATCCTTTATTTAATGTCTCTAAAAGCCTTTATCGGAACTTTTATTGATACCTTTTACTTTTACCCTGCCCTGCTTAACATGGAATATCTTTTTATCAAAGCCACGGGCATGGTCGGTCCAGCTTAAATCCGTACAGGTAACAACCGATTGTACCCTGCTTAAATTGGACATAAGCATTTGTTGCCTTCTGGTATCCAGCTCGGACATAACATCGTCCAACAGCAAAACCGGGTACTCTCCCACATCCTCTTTAATTATATCTATACCGGACAGTTTTAGGGATAATGCTGCCGTCCTATGTTGCCCCTGCGATCCGTAAGACTTAAGGTCCAACTCGTTTATATAAATATCAAAATCATCCCTATGGGGTCCCTTTTGAGTAGAACCCAGCATTATATCCCTTTCTCTGTTTTTTTCAATAACCTTCATAAAACTTTGTTCGATCTCATATAAATCATTATATTCAATACTGCTGACATATTTTATATTAAGGGTTTCCCTGCCCATGGTCAAATCACTGTGCAGATTTAAAGCGATGTCCCCTAATTTTTCTAAGAACCAGTGCCTGGTTTTTATAATGTTACATCCTTGTGTAACCAATTGACGGTCCCATATTGATAAAGTTTTTTTAAGCCCTGCCTTTGTCTGAATCTTTTTTAAGAGTGTATTCCTTTGATTTAATATTCTGTTGTATTGTTGTAAATTGTACAAATATT
The DNA here is from genome assembly GCA_012838995.1 of Clostridiales bacterium. Taxonomy (GTDB): domain Bacteria; phylum Bacillota; class Clostridia; order DUOD01; family DUOD01; genus DUOD01. Next base: position 56,030 of record DUOD01000029.1, on the reverse strand, counting down.
TTGGCCTCATCTGACAGAGCTGAATATCCATAAACCTTCTTCTTTCCCTGGGACCTTCCTTTATCAACCTTAAATCCTCCGGTGAAAAAATAACAACGTTTAAGTTGCCCATAAGTTCTGATAATCGCCTTATTGCCACTCCGTTAATCTTAATTATTTTTTTACCCTGTTGTTTTAACCTAATCTCTATTACGTTTTTCCCTTCTTCCCTTTGCAGTTCCGTTAAAATAAAACACTCTTCTTTATTGACCCTGATCAATTCCCTATCCCTGGAGGTTCTATGGGATTTTCCGGTACATGAAAAGAATATTGATTCCAATATATTGGTTTTACCCTGGGCATTGTCACCTACCAAAACATTCAGTCCGGGAATTAAGTCCAGCTTAAGGTTATTGTAATTCCTATAGTTCACCAGCTTTAACAGCTCTATATACAACAAAAACACCTCATTTTAGGATGTACTCTTCATCATCAATGGTAACCCTATCTCCCCTTTTCAGTTTCTTTCCCCTTTGAGTGGCTATTAAACCGTTTACTTTAACCAGTCCGGACCTAATCAACGCATTTGCCTCGGCACCGCTGGACACTGCCCTCGACCATTTTAAAAACTGATTGAGTTTTATGGTATCGGTGTATATTTTCACTTCATTCACCCAAAAAACCTCCCAATAAGTTGCCATACATGAAGAATTACATTAGATTTAGCCTAATGTAATTCCCATAAAACTATTCAAACCATGTTAAGGCACATTTAATTGCTTGTAGTTCTCACCGGCAATAAAAGATATAAAAAGGAATTGTTATCTACCGGCGTAATTATTGCCGGGCTTACATTGGTAGTACAGTCCATATAAATTTCTTCACAATCTACGGCCCTTAATACATCCAGTAAATATCTAAAGTTAAAGGCAATATCCAGATCATTTCCTTCCTTACTTATGGGCAGCTCCTCATAAGCCTTACCCATTTCGGAATTTGAAGTTATAATAAGCTTATCATCGATTATCGATAGTCTTGCTATATAATATTTACCGTCCATGGCTACCAGCGATGCCCTTAAAACGCTATCCAGCATATTTTTGCAGTTTACTTTGAACCTGGTAGTATGGTCGTCTACTATAAACTGCTTGTAATTTATAAATTCTCCTTCCAGCAATCTGGAAATTATTCTCGTATAACCCAGATCGAACAGTACATGGTTGTCGGCCATGGTAATACTTACCTTTGCATCATCCTGGGTCAATATTTTACCTATTTCGTTTAAATTTTTCCCCGGTATTACGACGCTTTTTTCTTCATAGGTTTTATCCAGAGTACATGTCCTAAGGGCCATCCTATAACCGTCCAATGCTACAAAATTTACTTCATTGCCGGTAACTTCCATCAAGACCCCCTGTAGTATGGGTTTAGTCTCATCCTTGGACACTGCAAAGGTAACCTGTCTTATTACATTGCTTACCAGATCCTGGGGAAGCTCTATGGGATTTTTTTCCTCTACCTTGGGAATGACCGGAAAATCTTGGCTGTCAAACCCGATCAACGTTATTTCGCTTCCGGCCGATCTTATTACGGCGACGTTTTGTTGGTCCACTTCAATGGTTACGTTACCTTCCGGCAGCATTCTGACTATTTCACTGAAAATCCTGCTTTTCAGTACTACGCTGCCTTCCCTTTGTATGGATGCACCCATGTAGGTTTCTATGTACAGATCCAAATCGGTGGCAACGAGTTTAAGGGCATCTTTTTGGGTTTGTATAAGAATACCTTCCAGTACAGGCAAGGTTGATTTGGTGGAAACGGCTTTTTGTACAATATTTATAGATGTTAAAAGTTCATCCTTTGTACATGAGAATTTCATGGTGTATTCCTCCATATATAAATGTATGTAATTTAAATAATAATAGTAATAGTAGTAGTAGGTGTTGTGAATTTGTTAATAACCGTCACAAAGAGCGGTTTTTTGCCAAAGGGGATGTTATCATGTTGTTAATAAGTTTGCCTTTTCAATTATAAGTTATCCCCAAAACTAACAGGTCTTATAAAGATGCTGCTTTATTAACATTTTATTAACATGTTTATCAACATGTCCTGTTAATTGTCCAAAATTTTCTTTTTTAGTTCTTCTACGGTATTTTTAAGCTGTATATCGTTTTTTATATCCTGGCTGATTTTTTCGTAGGCATGTATTACGGTGGTATGGTCTCTGCCGCCAAATTCTTCGCCGATTTTGGGAAGTGACAAGTCAGTCAATTCCCTGGTTAGATACATTGCTATCTGCCTGGGGAAGGCTACATTTCTTGTCCTCTTTTTTGATTTAAAGTCCTCTGCTTTTAGGTTGAAATAATTGCCTACAATTTGCTGTATTAACGATATGGTGATCTGTTTTGGCTTGTCTTCGCTTATAATGTCCTTTAAAGCGTCATGGGCCAGGTCCATGTTTATTTCCCTATTGGCCAGTGAGGCATAGGCTATTATTCGGGTAAGGGCACCCTCCAGCTCTCTTATATTGGATTTTATCTTTTTTGCTATAAACAGCATCACTTCATCGTCGATAGTGAGATTTTCCATTTCCGCCTTTTTTCTAAGTATGGCTATCCTCGTTTCAAGGTCGGGGGGTTGTATATCGGTTATTAGGCCCCATTCGAACCTGGATCTTAACCTGTCCTCCAGGGTAGGAATTTCCTTTGGAGGTCTGTCGCTTGATATTACTATCTGTTTGTTGGCTTCATGTAGTGCATTAAAGGTATGGAAAAACTCTTCCTGGGTACTTTCCTTACCGGCAATAAACTGTATGTCATCTATTAAAAGCACATCTATATTTCTATACCTGTTTCTAAACTGTATATTTTTATCGTCCTTTATGGAATTAATCAATTCGTTGGTAAAGGTCTCCGACGTTACATAAAGCACCTTGGCTGACTTATTATGGGATAATATATAATGACCTATGGCATGCATCAGGTGGGTTTTCCCTAAACCTACGCCGCCGTATATGAATAACGGATTATAGGCCTTGGAGGGAGCTTCTGCAACGGCTAGACAAGCAGCATGGGCAAACCTGTTATTTGGACCTATTACAAAATTATCGAAGGAATATTTTGGATTAAGGGCCCCCGATACTAAATTTTTATTTTTATCCTCTTCCGGCGACTCTTCCTTACCGATAACGTCTGGGCAACCGTCTTTTTCCAGCATATTTTCGTCCTGTGTCTGGGCTATGACAAATTTTACATTATAAATTTTGGAAGTAACGTGTTTTAAAGTATTGATAATAAGTGGAACGTATCTATCGGTTAAAATATCAACGGTAAATTTATTGGGAACTTCAAAGATGAATAGATCGTTATCTATAAATTTAGGTTTGATGGTTTTTATCCAGGTATTATAAGTTACCTCGCTGACATCCTGTTTTATTAACAAAAGGGCCTTGTTCCATATATCATACAATGTATCTTCCATTGTCATTCCTCCTGTGTAAGGGCTAATACATAATATTTCCTGTTTATATATTTTTTGCTAAAATCTATATTTTATTAATAAATACCGGCGTAGGTATCAACAAAATATCCACAATAAAAAAGATGTGGATATTTTGTTTGTTGACAGTTTGGATAATGTTTAAAGATTCCATGGGCGGTAATTTGTTGTGGATAAATAGAAAACGATATCAACAATGTTTAGAAAGATTAAAGACAGCGGGTAGAAAGATCCGGGTGTACGTATTTATCCACATACTTATCCACAAAATGTGCATAAGTTATGTTAATAAAGTTATCTACAAAATGATAACGGTTATTCACATTACAGTTATATATTATCAAAATATCTGTGGATAAGCAATACAAACAAAGGAAGTTATCCACAGATGTTTTTCCCCATTATTAACATCATTAGCCCTTTTTATGCATTTTATTTGAAAAATAATAAAAAATAATATATATAAAAAAAGGTTATCCAGACCCTTTATTAATTTACTTTTCTTGACACAGGAAATAGATTTAGACTATAATACTATAGTAATAATTACAGGTAAAATGGGAAATTAACGACTTAAAAAATAAAAAGTTTAAACAACGGTTTAAACTTGTGGCGTAGGAAGGAGTGTTTGGAATGCTTAGAACCTATCAACCCAACAGACGTAAAAGAAAAAAGAACCATGGATTTAGGGCCAGGATGAAGACTAAATCGGGAAGAAAAATAATAAGCAATAGAAGAAAAAAGGGTAGAAAGGTATTGACAGCATAAAGGCCGCAGATTGTGGCCTTTTCTACCTTATATAGAAAAGGTTTGATAGACGTTTATGAAAAAAATTTTTATGTTGAAAAATACCCGTGATTTTAATCGGGTGTATAAAATGGGAAAGTCTCTGGCAAATAAATTATTGGTGTTATATTATTTGCCAAATGACAATAATAGTATAAGGGTTGGTTTGTCCGTTAGCAAAAAAGTTGGAAAAAGCGTGGTTAGAAATAGAATAAGGAGGCTAATAAAAGAAAATATAAGGCTAAATCTTCAAAATATAAAGGAAGGTTATGATATAATTATTATTGCCAGGGTATTGTCCAACAAGGCCGATTATAAAAGTATCAAATGGGCGTTGGACAATTTGTTCAAAAGGGCAAAATTACTCAAAAGATGTGAGTTAAAATGATAAAGACTGTAGTTCTAAAGCTGATTATGTTTTATAGAAAAATAATATCCCCCATGTTTCCTGCTACATGCAGATTTTATCCCACCTGCTCACAATATGCTTATGAAGCGGTACAAAGGTATGGTGTGCTGCGGGGCGGGAGAATGGCTATAAGGCGAATACTAAGATGCCATCCCTTCAGTAACGGGGGATATGATCCTGTAAAATGAAAATAGGGGGAGAATAAATGGAATTTATAGCGGGACCTATCCGGGATATGATAACAGGTATTTACGGGCATGTAGGAAGTTATGGTTTAGCGATAGTATTGTTCACTGTGATATTAAGGGTTATACTATGGCCCCTTGATATAAAGCAGAGGAAAGAACAGAAAAAAATGGTTGATCTTCAGCCAAAGATGAAGGAACTGCAAAAAAAATATAGGAACAACAAAGACAAGCTCAATAAAAAGACCATGGAGCTGTACAGAAAGCATAATGTCAATCCCATGGCCGGATGTTTGCCCATGCTTATACAGTTAATCTTGCTGTTTGCGTTGTTTAGCGCGCTGAGGGGGCTGGTGAACAGCGGTGTAATGGCCGGGGAAACATTTTTATGGATAAGGGATATAAGCAAGCCGGACAGTTTTTTGACAAAAATGCCGGATGGGAGCGTAAACGGGTATTTTATACTCCCCATACTGGCCGGGGTAAGTCAGTTTTTTACCACAAAGATGATGAGTTCAACTACCATTCAGCCTGAAGGCCAGCCCAAGATAATGAACTATTTTTTTCCGTTGTTTTCGGTATATATTTGTGCCACCTATAATGCTGCCTTTGCTTTGTACTGGGTTGCCAGCAATTTGATTCAGTTGATCCAACAGTTAATAATAAGATTATCTGCGCGCCAGCCGGTGAAGGAAGGTGTTAATTGATGATTGTAATAGAAAAGTATGGAAAGACTGAACAAGAAGCCATTGAGAGTGCTTTGAAGGAACTGGGTGCAACCAGGGATGAGGTTGAGATTGAAATTCTGGAGGAATCCAGCAGAGGATTGTTTGGCCTTATCGGAGGCAAGCAGGCCAGAGTAAAGGTTACCAAGAAGTACAACTACGGTGAAGAGGCAAAAAATTTTATAACCAAAATTTTTGACAAAATGAATGTACAGGTGGATATAGAGGTTGAGGAAGATGATGATAACGTTAGGATAGATCTAAGGGGAGAGAACATGGGCCTGCTTATAGGTCACAGGGGTGAAACCTTAGACAGTCTCCAGTATCTAACCAGTTTGGTTGTTAATAAGGGCAAGGAAAATTACAAAAGGATATTATTGGACACCGAAAATTATAGGCAAAAGAGGGAAAAGGCTCTGGAGAGGTTGGCCAAGAGACTGGCCCAAAAGGTGAAGAGGACGGGCAGAAGGGTGGTTTTGGAGCCAATGAACCCCTATGAACGCAGGATACTTCATTCCACACTGCAGGATCATCCCCATGTCGTCACATACAGCGAAGGGGAGGAACCCTACAGAAAAGTTGTAATAACTCTAAAATAGGCTGATTAAAAAACCCAGTATACGTACTGGGTTTAAATATACTCAAAAATTCAATGTTAAATAAAGATGAAAGCGACAATTAAGCAAAATCGGAGGTTTGAAATGGAAATGGAAGATACCATAGCCGCCATCGCAACGCCGCCGGGAGAAGGCGGTATTGGGATTATACGGATGAGCGGCAGGGATGCCGTTGATATATTAAAGAAAATCTTTAAAAGCAAGAGGGGTATTAAGGTTGAGGATATGGAAGCCAGAAAAAGCTACTATGGCCATATTGTAAAGCCCGGCCAAGGTGGCGGTGTGGTGGACGAAGTATTGGTTATTATTATGAAGGCCCCCTATTCCTACACCAAGGAAGACGTGGTGGAAATAAGTTGTCATGGTGGGATGGTATCGGTAAAAGAGATACTAAGCCTTATATTGGATAACGGTGCCAGGTTGGCACAGCCCGGTGAGTTCACCAAAAGGGCCTTTTTAAACGGGAGGATAGACCTTGCCCAGGCAGAAGCGGTTATGGACATAATAAACGCCAAAACCGAAATTGCCCACAGGGCGTCCATGAAACAACTGGAAGGAGGTTTGTCCCGAAAGATCAATGTCATAAGGGATGAACTACTTGGGCTGGCAGCCCATATAGAGGCCCTGGTGGATTATCCCGAGGATGAGATAGACAGCTTAGAAGTGGATGAAGTAAGGCGTCGTATGGAGAAGGTTATAAATGAGATAGATGGTTTGATTGAAACCTCGGAATCGGGCAGGATAGTACGGGAGGGTTTAACCACGGCCATAATCGGAAAACCAAATGTAGGTAAATCGTCATTGCTTAACGCCATGGTCAAGGAAAACAGGGCCATTGTTACCGAAATACCAGGTACCACCAGGGATGTTATAGAGGAATATGTAAATATAAAAGGAATACTTTTGAGGTTGGTGGATACGGCAGGGATAAGGGAAACCGAGGATTTGGTAGAAAAACTCGGGGTGGAAAGAAGCAGGAAAGCGGTTGAGGATGCCGATTTAATCATAATGATGTTTGACGCGGCCCAACAAATAAACGACGAAGACAGGGAAATAATAAGAATTATCAAAGATAAAAAGGTAATTGTATTGATAAACAAGTCGGACTTACCGCCTAAGATAAACGAGAAGGAAATAGAGGAAATATTCCCCCAGGCTCCTATAATAAGGATATCCGTCAAGGAAGGCAAGGGTCTTGATGAACTGGAAGAAACAATAGCAAAAATGGTTTACGGGGGAAGGGTGAGGCCGGAAAATCAAATCCTTGTTACCAATGTTAGGCATATCGATGCCTTGAAGAGGAGCATAAAAAGTTTAAGAGCGGGGGTGGATGCCATAGACATGGGCATGCCCATCGATCTTATATCCATTGATATCAGAAATGCATTAGAACAACTGGGAGAGATAACCGGCGATTCGGTGGACGATGATATTATCGATAGGATTTTTTCTACATTTTGTGTTGGCAAATAGGAGGAATGGCTTTGGAATACAATGCAGGGTATTTTGATGTAATAGTGGTAGGCGCCGGCCATGCGGGGTGTGAGGCCGGCCTTGCCGCCGCCCGCTTGGGGATGAAGACCTTAATCCTTACCATGAATTTAGACAGTGTTGCATTAATGGCATGTAATCCCGCCATAGGCGGCACCTCAAAGGGTCATCTGGTAAGGGAAATTGATGCTTTGGGCGGGGAAATGGGCAAAAACATAGACAAAACCTTTATTCAAATAAGGATGCTCAATACCGGCAAGGGTCCCGCCGTCCATTCCTTACGGGCCCAGGCCGATAAGAACCGATACCAGGTACAAATGAAAAAGGTTCTGGAAAACCAGTCCAATTTGTATTTAAAGCAGGGTGAGGTAGAAAGGATTATTGTGCAAAATAATGTTGTCAAGGGCGTGGTTACCACTGTAGGTGCCAAATACACGGCTAAGGCCGTTATATTGGCAACCGGCGTGTATTTAAATGCAAGGATTATAATCGGAGAGGTTTCTATAAACAGCGGTCCCAACGGTATGTTTCCTTCCAATAAGCTTACCGACAGCATGCTGGGGCTGGGCATAAAAATGCAGAGGTTTAAAACCGGAACACCTGCACGGATAGATAAAAACACCGTAGACTTTAGCAAAATGAAAATACAGCCGGGGGATAAAAACATAATTCCCTTTTCCTTCATGAGCGAAGGAATAAAAAGGGAACAGGTGCCCTGCTGGCTTACCTATACAAATGAGAATACCCATAGGATAATAAGGGAAAACCTCCACAGGTCGCCCATGTTTTCCGGGGAGATTAAAGGAACGGGTGCCAGGTATTGTCCGTCCATTGAAGACAAGGTGGTAAGGTTTCCCGATAGGGACAAGCACCAAGTGTTTATTGAACCGGAGGGCCTGGAAACAAATGAATTGTATGTACAGGGCATGTCCACCAGCCTTCCGGAGGACGTGCAGATAAAAATGCTGCGTACCATACCCGGGCTTGAAAGGGTGGAGATAATGCGGCCGGCCTATGCCATAGAGTACGATTGTATTGATCCTACCCAATTGAAACTGAATTTGGAATTTAAAAATATAAAAGGGCTTTTCAGTGCAGGACAGTTAAACGGCAGTTCGGGATATGAGGAAGCCGCCGCCCAGGGGATAATATCGGGCATTAATGCCGCCATGATGATACAAGGCAAAGAGCCCCTCATACTGGACAGATCGGATGCATATATAGGCGTGTTAATAGACGATTTGGTGACAAAGGGTACCGACGAACCCTATAGGATGATGACGTCCAGAGCGGAATACCGATTGTTGTTAAGGCAGGACAATGCCGACCAGCGGCTGACGGGCAAGGGTTATCGCGTGGGATTGGTGGATGAGAAAAGGTATGAAAGGTTTATAAAATCCCAACAGCAGATAGAAAGGGAAAAGAAAAGGATAAAGAATGTGGTTATAAGCCCCAGTGAAGAGGTTAATGCGTTATTGAAGGAATGGGGCAGCAGCCCCATAATCACCGGTGTTAGTGCATATAATTTACTGAAACGGCCGGAGGTAAAATACACTGCCTTGGAAAAAATCATCGGTGAAAATAAAGACTTGAGCAGGATTGTTAAAGAAGAAGTGGAAATACAGATAAAATATGAGGGTTATATAAAAAGGCAGATGGACCAGGTCAAGCAATTTAAAAAACTGGAGGATAAATTGCTGCCCCAGGATATTGATTATGATAAAGTGGAAGGCTTGAGGATAGAGGCCAGACAAAAACTCAACCGTATAAGACCTGCATCCTTAGGACAGGCCTCCAGAATATCCGGTGTATCGCCTGCTGATATTACCGTATTGTTGGTATATTTAGAAAAGATAAAGGGGAAGTATGCTCATGAAAAGTAATGAAGATATGCTGATACAGGGTGCCCGGGCAATGGATATCCATATGGATGAAAATACGGTCAAACAGTTTAGCCAATATACCAGGATGTTGTTGGAATGGAACAAAAAAATAAACTTGACGAGGATAGTAGAGCAAAAGGACATTATAGTAAAACATTATTTGGATTCCATAGCGGTGGTAAATAAAGGTTATATAAAAGACGGGCACCGGGTGGTGGATATTGGCACCGGGGCGGGCTTCCCCGGGCTGCCCATTAAAATTTTAAAAAGGAATATACACATAACTTTGGTGGATTCTTTAGGCAAACGGATTAAGTTTTTAGAGGCCCTTATACATTCTTTAGGGCTTGATGGCGTTGAAGCGGTGCACAGCAGGGCGGAGGAGGTGGGCAGACATCCAAGGTATAGGGAAACCTTCGATATCGCACTAACCAGGGCCGTTGCAAGGATTAATGTATTGTGCGAATATGCTCTGCCCCTATTAAAGATAGGCGGCTTTTTTTTATGTTTCAAGGGACCCCAACCGGAGGAGGAAATAAAGGAGGCCGGCAAAGCCCTTGAGGTGTTGGGAGGTAAACCGGTGGAAGTTATCCGCTTTGCCCTGCCTTTTAGCGATATTAACCGCAGCGTGGTTGTAATTGAGAAAACAAAACAAAGTCCGACAAAATATCCAAGAAAAGCGGGAAAACCCGCCAAAAATCCTTTAACATAGCAAAACGAAATGAAAAATGTAGAAAAACGTAGCAAAAGCAAGCAATCCTTTAAAATAATATAATAATAAAAAATAATAAGCAAAAAAGAAGGAATTCGGGAGTTTATGGCGAATATTACCATAAATAAATATGGAGGCGATACATATGATAAGTTTAAAGGAAGTTGTTGGAAAAACAAAGGAAAATATCGTCCAAAAGGTACCCATAGATATGATAATACCAAGTCCATATCAACCCCGAAGAACCTTCAATAACAGTAGCCTTATGGAGCTTTGCCAGTCGATAAAGCAGTACGGTGTCCTGCAGCCCATAACGGTAAGGAAGATAGGCAACGGTAAGTATGAACTAATAGCCGGGGAGAGGCGGCTGAGGGCGTCTAAAATGGCAGGCCTTACCCTTATTCCCTGTATGGTCATCGATGCGGAGGAAGAAGATTCGGCAATAATAGCCCTCATAGAAAATCTCCAACGGGAAGACCTTCATTTTTTGGAAGAGGCCCGGGGCCTGCAAAATCTCATTACCGATCACAATTTTACCCAGGAACAGCTGGCTGCAAAACTGGGAAAAAGTCAGTCGGCCATTGCCAATAAGCTAAGAATACTGAGATTGCCAAACTCGGTTAAAAAACTGATAAGGGAAGCAAACCTTACTGAAAGACATGCTAGGGCCTTGTTGCGCATACCGGATGAAGCCCTCCAGTTAAAATTAGTAAAGATGATAATAGAAAAAAAATTAAACGTGAGAAGGACGGAAAATCTCATAGAAAGAACCATACAAAAATTTTATACTTCCGCGGGAGGCACAAGAAAGAATAAATTGGTGATAATATGCAAGGATTTGAGGATATTCATAAACACCATAAGGCGTGCAGTAAATACCATGAAGGAAACGGGCATTGGTGTAAAGTATAAGGAAAAAAGTGAGAACGGCAACATTTATATAACCATAGTAATACCAAAAGGCTGAAAAAAACAGCCTTTTTTATAATTAAATTTTGTTAAAAAGCAGCAGCACCCCTATAATTATAAAGGCAATGGCCGAGCCCGTTTGAAGATAACTTGCGGGAACATACTTGGTCAATACCGACCCTGCAATTACTCCCAAAAAGGACGAGCAAACCAGAGCGGCAGCCGAACCTATAAACACATACCATATGGAACCTGACCTTGACGCCATCATCATGGTTGCCAGCTGGGTCTTATCCCCTAGCTCTGCTATGAATACCAAAAGAAAGGTGGAAAGCAATACCTTTAACAGAATAACACCCCCGAAAAATCTTATTTAGGATATTCACCCGATGGTATATTATATTCACCCGTCCCCTCCGATATTATATTAAAATTAACCCTCCAGAATGATTTATTACCTTTAAACATTTGTCCAATTAGAATATAATAGAATTAAGATAAAAGATCGCGAGGGGTGAGTTTAATTGTCGAAGGTAATAGCAGTAGCAAATCAGAAAGGGGGGGTAGGAAAGACTACTACAAATGTTAATTTAAGCGCATGTTTGGCGGTGGCAGGTAAAAAGGTACTTACCGTTGATATTGATCCCCAGGGAAATACCAGTAGTGGTCTCGGAATAGATAAGAATAAGGTTTCCATTTCCATTTACGATGTATTGATAAACGATGCTGATATTGAACAAGCCATCATGCCTACCCAGGTGGAGAATTTATACATAATACCGTCCAATATACAGTTGGCCGGCGCAGAAATAGAAATGGTATCCATGATATCAAGGGAACAGGTGTTGAAAAGGGCGTTGGATAAAATAAGGGATAGGTATGATTTCATACTGATCGACTGCCCTCCGTCCTTGGGACTGCTTACCATAAATGCTTTAACGGCGGCAGATAAGGTGTTGGTTCCTATTCAATGTGAATATTATGCCCTGGAAGGATTAAGCCAGCTTATGAATACCATAAAATTGGTAACCAAGCATTTAAACAACAAACTGGAAGTAGAAGGGGTAGTGTTGACCATGTTCGACGCCAGGACCAACCTATCCATACAAGTGGTGGATGAGGTGAAAAAATACTTTAGAAATAAAGTTTATAGGACAATCATCCCCAGGAACGTAAGGTTAGGAGAGGCTCCCAGCCATGGCCTGCCCATAATTATGTATGACAGCAAATGCACGGGGGCCCAGGCGTATACCGAATTGGCGGAGGAAATGCTTGAAACCGAAGAAGAGGAAGTGATATAAGATGACCAAAAGGGGCCTTGGAAAAGGCTTGCATGCCCTTATATCCGATGCGGTTATTAATAATAACGATAATTCAATACAAGAAGTGCGGTTAACCGATATAGACCCCAATGAAAGGCAGCCCAGGAAATCTTTCGACGATGAAAGTTTGCAGCAGCTTTGTCAGTCCATAAAACAGCATGGGGTGGTACAACCCATAATACTTCATCCCGAAGGCAACCGGTATACCATAGTGGCGGGGGAACGCAGGTGGAGGGCCGCTAAGATGGCAGGATTAAAAACAATACCTGCTATTATCAGGAAATTTCACAACAGGGAGATCATAGAGATTGCCCTCATTGAGAATCTTCAAAGGGAGGATTTAAATCCCATTGAAGAAGCGGAAGCACTGAAAACGCTGATGACCGAATATAATCTCACCCAGGAACAAATTTCCGAAAGGATAGGCAGGAGCCGTTCCTACATTGCTAATTCCATTAGGCTAACAACTCTAAGTCCCAGGATAAAGGAATACATAGCCAACGGAGATATTTCATCGGGCCATGGCCGGGCCCTGTTGGCCTTTGAAGATGAAAAACTTCGTGAGGAAATGGCAAAGGAGATCATAAAAAATAATTTAACCGTTCGGGATGTGGAAAGGATAGCAAGTCAACTGAAAGGAAAAACTGCGAAAAAACAAAGCAGAAACAAGCAAAAATCTCCCCATATTATTGAGCTGGAAAACAATCTGGAAAGGGTATTGGGCACCAAGGTAAAGATTACGCCCGGACGAAAAAAGGGCAAAATAGAGATCGAATATTACAGCCAGGAGGATTTGGATAGGATTTTGGAAGTAATGGCGGGAAATCCTTAAATGTTTCACGTGAAACATTTAAGTTTCATGAAAAAAGGTTGATGCAAAGGCATTAACAGAGCATCAAGCCCTTGAAGTTATAACTTCAAGGGCTTGTTTTATATTTTATTGCTGATAAGTCCGGTTATAAAGTTAGACTCTATAAAAAAGCGGGCCATTGGCGAAGACTGTATGATTTCATCAACGATGTCCAAGGGCATTATGGTTAGTCCCACCGACACCAGGGCAAAAATAACGGTTACTATAAAAAGGCCCCTTATTACCCCGGCACCAAAACCGGCAACGGTGTCATATCTCCTAAGCATTGGCAGCTCCCTTACCTCTGCTGCTATAGAGAGTATAAAGGTTAAAATCATCCTTGAAACAAAATATACTATAAAAAAACCAATTATATTTATTACTATATTGGTTAAAGACATGGCAAAATAATCTCCCAGGGTGGAAACCTGCATTTGGTTAAAGACTTCGGCCGTGGCGTTGTCATACAACAATCCATCAAAAGGTTTTGACAGACCGGCGTTATATATATGATGCCTAAGGACTGTAGGATCCAATCCGTCTAAAGGCATTTTTCTTGTGGCCACGTCGGGAAGCATGGAATCTACTTCTATGTAATAGTTTAAAGTATCAACCAGTGAGGTGCGGGCGATTAATATTTTTGAAATAAAGGGATAAAGTATAAAGGCCAATAAAAAGGATACCAGGTATGTACCTATATTCAAAAGAGAAAGGATGAAACCGTGGTAGCATCCTACTATACCGCTTAACGCCAAAATTACCAAAATGGCCGCATCTAATAGATTCATATTTTTATCCTCCAGCGCGAATTGGTATACAAACATTTTAGCATATAAATCATATTATTCCAATAAAATATTGGTACCAGAGAATGGGTGTCTGTAAATTGTGTCAATTATATTTTTGCATGGCAGTCTTAAAATGGCTTATGAGCATATATATAAGATAAGCTACTCCAATATACCCAAAGAAGGGATATATGGCTTTTACAAGTTTTGAAAAACCGGTGGTGGCCAGGGGAATTGCTAAAAGAGGCAGGATTGTCAGCTGAAACTTGTATGGAATTTTAAAGGTTTGGTGCAGCCAGGTGATTATACTATAAAGGGCAGCAATGGCGGTGGTGTACATGGCTATTGCTAAAATTATCAGATATACGGTGGTATAGCCGCTGCCCAATCTATCGGTTAAAGATATTAGGGGCAGTTCTGTATTTGTTGGGTGGGTACCATGGCGCAAAAGGGCGGTAATCATTAAAAATCCCGGAAGGAATATAAAAGTTCCGCCCAACACAGCGCTGATTATAGCATCGTTTTTATTGTGGATTAGGTAGCCTAGGGAGGGAAGGAACATAACGGCCGCGATGCTGTTGTATCCTACGTATAACACGGCATGAAAAAGCCAGCCGGCATGGTGGCGGATTGCGGGCAAAGCAGCTTCACTTTCCAGGGAGATTATCCTGCCGCAAAGCAGAGTAAGTCCAAGGAGCAAGAAGGGTACCACGTAGTTACTTATGGTTACAATGCCTTCTATGCGGAAGGCCAGGGAGAGGGATGTCATCAAGGCAACTATTACTACCGATGCAGCATAGTTTATATTGGATATTTCCGATAAAATGGTGGCCATTCCGGCCAACATTATGGCATAGGAAAACAATAAAAATACATTAAATAAGCCTTTGGTAGCCCAAGGCTTATTGCTTTTTCTAAAAAAGGTGGGATGCAATCCGTTGATGTATGCCCTATAAAGTACCACGCCGCCTATCAAGCAAAATAGAAGGCAAGCCAGCATAAACCCTACAATACCCATGGTACCAAACCTAACAAAAAAATAAACAATCTCCTGGCCGGAGGCAAAGCCTGCACCAATTATGACGCCTGTATAAATCAGGGCTATGGCAAGGATATTTTTTAATCTTTTAGTCATATTTTTTTAATTATCCTCCTAAAATATATTGACGGTTTTAAGGAAAATAACCTTATGCCGGAAAGCGTTCTTAACAATATGATATGAGCCGGTATGTATAAAAATTACAGACCAATTTAAACAACGATTTATTTAATCCGTGGAATTATAAGGGTTGATTAACATATAATGGTATACATTTGGTAAGCCGTCGTGCATTGTTTGTGGAGATACCGGAAAAACTATAATCGTGTATGCTCTTTTGTTCGCATAGGGAGGATGGTAATGGTAACAAAGGTTTTACCCGATAAAAAATCCGTTAATATAAACAAACGATATGCATTGCTTAAGCTGACTAATATTTTAGAAGAGTTTTTGGAAAAATCCTTATGGGAATCCTATAAATCCGTTGTGATTCTTTGTATAGGCACCGACAGGTCCACCGGCGATTGCCTGGGACCGCTGGTGGGGTACAAATTAAGTGTCTTAAGGTATAACAATGTATACGTTCATGGCACCCTGGAAAATCCCGTTCATGCCAAAAATTTAACGGATACATTGAATTTTATAAATAAAAATTATGAAAAGCCTTTTATAATAGCCATTGATGCATGCCTTGGGACATCGGAACATATTGGACATATAACAATCGGCGAGGGTTGCCTCAGACCCGGTGCAGGGGTAAATAAAACTTTGCCCCCCGTTGGACACGTACATATTGTAGGCGTGGTCAACCTGGGAGGCTTTATGGAGTATTTAATACTGCAAAATACCAGGCTTAACTTGGTTATGAAAATGGCGGATGCCATAACCAATGCGATTATGTATAATTTGTGGAAAAGATTTAGAAACGAGGATGTTATTTAGAACAAGGGGCTATATAGTCCCCTTTCTATGGTATAAAGTATTTGGTTATAGGTTTTATTATGGGCATTGATTAGTAAAGCGCCGGAGTTATTGGTTGATGGGACGCCCTGTTGTGAAATAAAGCTGGTATTCAGCTGCGTTAGACAATGGTCCATTTCGTTGCGGCTGTATATTATCACATCGGCATTTTCTATTCTGTCGTCGTATATTACGGTGTTATAGCCTCTGGTGGATAAAAATCTTGCCAACTCTTCCAGGCCCCGTTCCAATGCTATGGTTTTGGGCATAAATACACCTCCCACCATAGCATTATCATTTTTTGCATATTTTATACATGTGGTGCAGCATTATGACGGAGCGGGGAAACCCGATGACGGCCTAATTATTCATCGAAGGATCTTGTCTCGAATTTACGCTCCAGGGCCATTTGCAGGGCTTTCTTTTCTTCCATGGTAAGGGCATAATCAGACTTTAAATTTCTGATGGGTTTTGCAAAAGTGGAAGCGGTGTCGCGACCGTATAAGCTGGTAAGGATCAAACCGTTATTCCTGTCGTCCAACAGTGCTATGGAAAAACTTAAATCGCTGCCCATTTCCTTAAAGGGATTGTACCGCACTATGCCTATTTTCTGGAAACACTGTTTTAGTTGATTCTCTATGTAGTTACACTGGGCCTCCAGCTCATCCACCCTTGCCATAGATTTCTCTATATTATCGAAATTTTCATTTATCACTGCTTCCAGATTTTTATTGTTCATACCCCTCATCAATTTTTTATAGCGCTTTATTATAATAGACGTTCTTACCATGTTGACTATTAGTAATATTATTGATATGAGGCCTACTAAAATGGCTATTAACAGGATAAAGATTTGATACTGTTCTAAAAATGTTAATATGGTGTCCATATTAAGCTCCTTTCTTAAAAAGGTCAAAAAATGGTTATCCAGGCATGAAACTTGTTGCGGCGATACCGGATTATAGCTTATGGGTGGTAGAGGCTACATAAAAGACATTGTTATCATCTGAAGTATATTTTATATCATAAACCCGTTTGTTGTCCATAATATCAGGATGGTAATAAAAACATATTCGTTTTTTTGCCCTGATATTTTTTCTTTGGGGCTGCCGCCGGCGGTGTACCGGTATTTAAGCCTAAGGGCCCAGGGATATGGCCTATATAAAAACTAAAATTTATTTAAAAAAGCCTTGACAAATAATTAACAAAGCATTATACTTGTTACAATTAAATAAACGGATGAAGGTCATGGGAGAGGGATGAATAATCCCACCGAAGGGGCTAAACTCTCAGGTGCCTTGAGCTTCAGGCAGGACCATGGCCCGACGAACCTCTGGAGAGACTCGTTTAGAGCGCCGAAGGGGCAAAGCTTAATTGCTAATCTCTCAGGCAAAAGGACAGAGTGGAAGTTTAAAGCAGGACTATCAGCACAAGTTACTGTGCTGGTTGTTCTCCCAATGTCTTTTTTATCCTTCCAGAGGGTCAAATCAAACAGGATTTGGCCTTTTTTGTTTTTTGCCTGGCATTAAAGAAAGGATGTTGCGGAATGGACAGAATAATAGATTTAAGGAGCGATACGGTAACGGTACCCACCCAAAAGATGCGAAGGGTCATGTATGAAGCCGAAGTGGGGGATGACGTATATGGTGATGATGTTACCACGGCTAAATTGGAAAGTATGGCGGCACAAAGGGTGGGAAAGGAAGCTGCCCTGTTTGTACCCACCGGTACCATGGGTAACCAGCTGGCGGTGTTGACCCATACAAACAGGGGCCAGGAGATAATACTCGAGGAGGACTGTCATATTTTTAATTACGAGGTGGGCGGTATGGCCTTTTTGGCCGGTGTTCAGGCCAAACTGCTTAAGGGAAGGGATGGCGTATTGGATGCCGGGGAAGTGGAGGACAGCATAAGGATAGATGATATCCATTTTCCCAGCACCGGTCTAATATGCCTGGAAAACACCCATAACAGGGCAGGGGGGATAGCCATCCATCCTGACAGGATGGAGCCCGTCTACCGCGTTGGGAGAAAATACAACATACCCGTTCATCTTGACGGAGCGAGGGTGTTTAACGCCGCTGTGGCCCTGGGCGTGGATGTTAAGGACATTACCCGGTACTGTGACAGCGTAATGTTTTGTATATCCAAGGGCCTGTGCGCGCCCGTGGGATCGCTGCTGGCCGGAAGTGAAGCTTTTATTCAAAAGGCCAGGAGGATAAGGAAGATGCTGGGCGGGGGCATGAGACAGTCGGGTGTACTGGCTGCCGCCGGAATAGTGGCCTTGACGGAAATGGTTGACAGGTTGGCCATAGACCATGAAAATGCCAAGGTTTTGGCCGAGGGCCTGGCCAATATTCCCGGTATTAAAATCGATACCGGCAGGGTTCAAACCAATATAGTGATATTCGATATTTCCCAAACGGGATATAACGGATACCAATTGGCCCAAGAGCTTAAGGCCTTTGGTATTAAGGCTTTAGGATCACCGAACGGCATTGTAAGGTTTGTAACCCATAAATACGTTAGCCGGAAGGATGTATACAGGGTTTTGGACGCAATGACCAGAATCATCAGTGGAAAAAGTATGCTGGCCAGGGCAAACTAAGACAGGTTTACAGCATCTTTCCGTTCCAGGGGTTTCTCGGCAGAAAGTATGCATATTCCCGTTGATAAGTGAGCAAACTTCTATTGGAAATCAACCAAAGGAGGCAAAACGATGACTGAAACCATACCTGGGAAATCCCGGGGACGGGTGAGCTACCACCCTTCGGTGGAGGAAATGCTAAAACGGATTAGATCCGACGGTTTGACCAATGTATTCGATCGTTGGGTCCAACAGGAGAAAATAAGGTGTAAGTTCTGTCTGGAAGGCTTGAGCTGTCAACTTTGTACCCAGGGCCCCTGTCGCATCAGTGAGAAGTCAGGTATTGACAAGGGTGTTTGCGGTATAGACGGCGATGCCATGGCGATGAGAAATATTTTAATGCGCAATGTGATGGGAGCCGGTACTTACAGCCAGCATGCCTACCAGGCCTTTAGAACATTAAAGTCCACCGGTGAGGGGAAAACCCCCTTTAGAATAACCGACCAAAACAAGCTTAGGTGGATGTGCAAAAAGGTGGGGATTAATGCCCATCAGGACATAGGTGCCATGGCCGTCCAACTGGCCGATTTTTTGGAAGGCGAGCTTCATCAAAATTATGACAGCCCCAGCATAATGATAGAGACCTTTGCCCCCAAAAAGCGCAAGGCGCTGTGGAGGGATAGGGCCCTTTATCCGGCGGGGGTGGTGTATGAAATGCAGGATGCAATTGCCAGTTGCCTTACCAACGTGGACGGTGATTACGTATCCCTTGCCAAAAAGGCCCTTAGATTGGGTATTGCTACTATTTATACGGCCCAGATTGGTCTGGAGATGGTCCAGGACATCCTCTTTGGAACTCCAAGGCCCCATGAGACGGAGGTGGACCTGGGCATAATGGACGGGGATTATGTAAACATTGTGTTTAACGGTCATCAACCCTTTGTCGGAGTAGCCACACTGGAGAAGGCCAGGGGTGAAGATGTGCAACAGCGGGCCAGGGAGGTAGGGGCCAAGGGCCTTAGAATAGTAGGGTCCATTGAAACCGGGCAGGAGCTGCTTCAAAGGTTTGACATAGACGGAGTGTTTGTGGGCCTTATAGGCAATTGGCTGTCCATTGAACCGCTGTTGGCCACGGGTACGGTGGATGTATTCGCCATGGAAGAAAACTGTTCGCCGCCCCAAATCGGACGCTACGCCGATAAATATCAAATTACTCTGGTCAGCGTAAATGATTTGGTAAGGCTGCCCGGTCTAAAGCATACCTTGGATTACAAACCCCCGGAGGCATCTTACCTGGCTGATGAGCTGATAGACCTTGCAATAGACAATTTTAAAAAGAGAAAGGACAAAGTTATCCCTAAGGTGCCTGCCATAAAACAAAAGGCCATTGCCGGGTTTTCCACCGAGGCGGTACTGGAGGCCTTGGGAAATAAACTGGATCCTTTGGTAGATGTGATGAAATCGGGTAAAGTGAAGGGCGTTGTTGCCCTGGTGAACTGCTCGACCTTGAGGAACGGGCCCCAGGATGCCACCACCGTGGGCGTTGCCAAGGAACTGATCAAAAGGGATATACTCATGGTAAGCGCAGGCTGCGGGAACCACGGCCTTGAGGTGGCGGGCATGTGCAACCTTGACGCTATTCAAATGGCCGGTGAGGGCCTCAAAGAAGTATGCCGGGTCCTTGGAATACCACCGGTTTTAAGTTTTGGCACCTGTACCGATACCGGAAGGATTTCGATGCTGGTTACCGCCCTGGCCGACCATCTGGATGTTGATATTTCCGATCTTCCCATAGCAATAACCGCCCCTGAATGGATGGAACAAAAGGCCACCATTGACGGAATATTCGGTGTTGCCTATGGTGCCTATACCCATCTTTCTCCCACGCCCTTTATCACCGGTGCTAAAAGGCTGGTGAAGCTATTGACCGAGGATGTGGAAGGCCTAACAGGGGGCAAGTTTGCCCTGGGGGATGATCCTAAGGCTATAGCCGACGGTATAGAAAGCCATATTATGGAAAAGAGGAAGGGTCTGGGCATGACTACCTAAAGAAAATGTGACAAAAAAAGAAAATACTATGGTGAAGGTACCATACCAAAAGGAGGATCTAGATATTAGGATGCTCCTTTTTTGTCTGTGCCAAATAGTGTTATTTCGGTTAACAATTTTCAATTAATGATAAGACTTGTGGGAAATTTCTTGAATTTGTATAAAATTCCATATATAATGTATATGGGTACATATAATATATAAAGAGTCATTATTTGATAATCAACGGTATCGGAATCCTCCGAAATTTATTTTCAATGGTTAAACAAAGCTTAATAAAAAAAGGAGGTCATAAGCTATGAAAAGAACGGCTGAATTTGTTCTGAGTCTAATAGGCGGAATACTTGGCATTATTTACGCAATTTGTGTATTTGCGCTAGGTGGAGTAGTTCCCATCTTTGCGGCACAAGCCGATGCAGCAACCATAGCTTTGGGTGTAATAACACTCATTCTAAGCGTCATAGCAATCATCGCCGGTATTATTATCAAAAAGAGGACTAAATTAGCGAAAATATTATTACTTATAATAGGTATCGTGTTAATTGTCTTCTCCGTATTACCACTTATCGGTCTGCTGCTTTTAATCCCGGCCATCCTCATCTTAATAGCCGGTATTTTAGGCTTTGCCAGAAAAGAACAGTCATCGGTAGCGGCATAATTAAATTTATTTAAGTTTATAAAAGCTTTGTTTAACCATTCCCCGGGAAATATTCCCGGGGGTTTATTTATACAAAAATCCGGCAAATTTTGTTGGGATTTTATACCATACATTGGACGGTGGTGGATAATGAAAAATTTTATTTTTTTTAATCCTGCCAGGATATTGTTTGGCAAGGGTCAATTGGCCGGACTGGCCGATGAGATAAAAAGGCTGGACTGTAAAAGGATATTAGTGGTTTCGGGTAGGGGCAGTGTTAAGAGAATAGGCCTATACGATAAGGTGATATCCATACTAAAGGATATGGGGCTGATATTTTTTGAGCTGGAAGGCATACATCCCAACCCCAGGCTAGCCGATGTCAGGAGGGGTATCGATATATGTAAACGTAACAATGTGGATTTTATTCTGGCTGTGGGCGGCGGAAGCGTAATAGACGCCGGTAAGGCCATTGCCGCCGGGGCGGTATGCCAAAGGGATATATGGGATTATTTCGCTAAGAGGTATGAAATAGAAGGGGCACTGCCCTTGGGTGATATACTAACCCTTGCCGCCACCGGTACGGAAATGAACGGTAATGCGGTAATTACCAATTGGGAGACAAAGGATAAATTATCCATAGGAAGCAGCCATTTGATACCTAAATTTTCTATACTCGACCCGGAGTACACGTACAGTGTACCAAAGGATCAAACCGTTTACGGTATAGTGGACATCATGGCCCATGTGTTTGAAGCGTACTTTAGCCCCACGCCCAATACACCCCTCCACGACAGGATCGCCGAGGGTATTATGACAACCTTGGTGGAAAACGCCTATAAGGTACTGGACAATCTAAAGGACTATGACGCCCGGGCCAACATAATGTGGTGCGGAAGCATGGCCTTAAACGGCCTGATTGGCACCGGTAAGGAAGAGGACTGGGCTACCCATGACATAGAACACGAGGTAAGCGCGATTTATGACATACCCCATGGCGGGGGGTTGGCTATAATATTTCCCAATTGGATGAAATATGTGTTGGACGAAGGCGTTGATAAGTTTGTCCAATACGCTCAAAGGGTATGGAATGTACAGGATAACGGTCAAGGGGACAGGGAGATTGCCCTTGAGGGCATTCAAAGGACCAGGGAGTTTTTTGATCATTTGGGGGCTCCGTCAACTCTTAAGGATTATGGTATAGGCCATGAAAATATTGATGTAATGGCCCAAAAGGCCGTGAGATTCGGTCCCATCGGAGGGTATAAAAAGCTTTATAAAGAAGACGTAGCCAATATATTAAAAATGTGTCTTTAAAATACATTACCTTACCGGAGTTCATTAAATCAAACGGCAAAATCCAAGTGTGCCGCAAAAATTTCTGTCGGGCCCAAAAAAATTCAAGCCCCACCCGGGTGGGGCTTGAATTTAAGATTTTATCCTTGCAGCGGAACCATTTCTTCGTTTGCGCTTTTCCTATCTTTTATAAGAATAAATTAATAGAACAATCTTCTTCTGCGTTTTCTTTTGTATATACCCCTTATAATAATGATTAATATCAACAGTATAACGATTACTATTAAAGCAATGGGTATGTCATAACCCAGTATGTTTATCCCCTTTTGAATGTCTACTACGGTATCTGACTGATTAGGCTGTTTTTCCGTTGTTTGTTCCGGTTGGGGCTGGGGCTCAGGCTGGGGCTGGGGGAGCAGCGAAATTTCCTTTTCCAACCAGTCTTGGATAGGATAGCTTAAATAATTAGGCGGCAGGGCCCGGGCCTGTTCCAGTGTTTCTCTTAGGCCGTCAATGTCTTGTTTATATTTTAAAATGGAGGCCTTTTCATATAAGAGTTGTTGGATTAATGCAGGTTCTATATCCTCGCTGAAACCGGGATTGTCTTCTATTTTTTCGTACAATTCCAGGGCGGTGTCCAAATCCATCAAATGATGGGCAGCCCTTGCCATGAAATACATGGCCTCCGTTTTGTACCGGCTTTCTCCGTCCGTTAAATATTCATCGGCCTTGGACATTACTTCGGAATATTTTGTGTTTGAATAATCTTGAGCTATGGCCGACAGTTGTTTGTCCCCTTTTTCCTTTGCTAAATTAACGGTTACAATGTCCATGGGAAAGAAAAAAGCTGAAAAGCTACTGTCCGTATTGGGGGTATAATCGGTATACTGCCATATCATCCTGCCTCCTTCGGTTATTACGGTGGGTTGGGGCTGGGGACTGGGATCGAAGATATAGGGTAAGTACTCGCCAAAATCGTAAATCATTTCCATTTTTTTAATGGGTTGCTGCCATGACATCAGGCTCTGGAGAAACATCTCCACCGAATAATTTCCCCTATAAAATATTTTGTTTTTTAGGGTAAAGGTGTTGCTAACCACCCTAGCTTCGCCCGGCCGCAGCCTTAAGTCCCAGGCAAACCATCTGATGTAGGAGGGCAGCCGGCTGTTTTCCGGATTGACCACTCCGTTCCTTCGTATATATTTATACCTCGTGCCGTCCACCGATATGGTAAAATCGGAAATCCTTGTGGCATCATTCATTTCCGCAAGCCCGTCACCATAGCCCATTAGAATGCTTTTTTCTTCATCGCTGTTGTTTTTTATAACGCTGGTTACAGTTACATGGGAGATGTCCTTTTGCACATTCACCACGGCCTTGAAGGACTCCATGGATATGGCGGGATCTTCTGCCGGGTAGGCGCTCCTACCCTGTAGACCCAGGGGTGATATAGCTCCATGGGCGGTACCGGCGTTGCTGAAGATGACCAGCACAAGTATTAATAAGGGCAGAAATTTCCTCATGATAATTAGACACTCCCGTACGAATTATATATAAAAAGTATATCATATTACAAAAATTAGAACAAGAAAACCAAAGCCCGGTTGATAAATACCAGGACGATTAAAAAGAAAAAGGGTATATATACCCTTTTTTATTTCTTTACCGTGTACCGATATGGGTTTTTAAATGGGACACTTCTTCTCTGAGGGACAAAATGGTATTCTTCAGCTCTTCTATTGCCTGTTTTGACTGTCTGGTTTGTTCAGATAATTGTTTTAGCAAATTTTCGTTTTTATAGCTAATATGTTCCGACTTTTTGTTATGGTGCTCCGTCCTTTGAGGGACATTTGGCATGGGGGCGGCTTCTACCCTGTCTTGGTTTAGCACTTCCTTGGTTCTGTCGGCTAAAATCTTTACTTTATCTATACCCTTTTCCGCGGCCGGGAGAACGGCCTTTTTGATTTTGGGTGCCATAATGTACCCGGCCATGGCAATACCCAGCCCCGCCAGCAGACCTAGGGTTCCCACCCCTCTGAAGGGCCTGAAAATGCTGAACAATTTACAAAACCTCCCAACAAAATTACCTTTTATTTTGGATATAGTTTTTCCACTACAAGGTACATTCATACCAAATTGGATGTTGGCATATATTGTATACTATAGTACAATATTTATATCCATTGAGGTGAAGAATAACGGTATAAGGGGATGTAACATTAACCATGGAAATATCCAAACACAAAAAATACTTTTTATTTTTGCTGGTAGTTGTGATGATTATACTGGCGGCTGGATGCGGTAAGCAGACGGTACCCTTGTTGGAAGTAATGGACGGCGAGGACATGGTAAACGAAATCCATGTAAGCCATGGTATGAAGGGTCATGACGCTATAAACGATAAGGCTGTTATCCAACGGGTCATTGAGACGTTGGGCGAGGTGGACGTATATCAATTATCCGCCCGGGAGGAGAGCAAATTTTTTGAAAACGGCGAGAAATTAACAGGAAAACAGGATTTTTATACCTTCACCCTCATCCAAAGGGATACAGAGGACGGCACCGTTAAAAGGGTGGTGGGTATAGCCATGGTGTTTGAAGACGGCAGTGTTTACGTTGCCGATCCCGAAATTGTGGCTGATGAGGATAGGCCGGCTGCCTATCTGTCAAAGGATAGGCATCCCGCTCTTATGGCCGACATTGGCAAAATAATCGGGTTTTAGTCCAAAGGAGGTCTGTATCTACCCATGAAGGAAGGCGCTCTGCCGGGATGGGCTATTGATCATTATAGGTTTTATTGCTATAATTACATAGGTAGTAATTATTTTAAGAACAATGGCGTTCTTAACCTGTGAATATACGGTTAGGTGCGCCTATTTTTATTGACATAAGAGGAAGGTGTAGAGATGAAACATTATACAAAAGAGCAGGTATTGGAGTTGGCCAGGGAGAACAACGTAAAGTTTATAAGACTGCAATTTACCGATATTTTCGGGACGCTAAAGAATGTTGCCATTACCATGGACCAACTGCAAAAGGCGCTGGATAATGAAATAATGTTTGACGGGTCGTCCATTGAAGGTTTTGTGAGGATCGAAGAATCGGACATGTATCTGCGGCCCGATCCCTCTACCTTTGTGGTGTTTCCCTGGAGACCGGATGACAGTAGGGTAGCCCGCTTGATATGCGATGTATATAATTCAGACGGTACGCCCTTTGAAGGCTGTCCCAGGAATGTCCTTAAAAGGGCGTTGAAAGAGGCCGAGGATATGGGATACAGTATGTACGTAGGTCCTGAAGCCGAGTTTTTCCTGTTCCATACCGATGAAGAGGGCAAACCCACCACTATTACCCATGATAATGCCGGATATTTCGATTTAGGGCCTGTGGACCTGGGAGAAAACGCAAGAAGGGATATGTGCCTAACTTTAGAACAGTTAGGTTTTGAGATAGAAGCTTCCCATCATGAAGTGGCGCCGGGTCAGCACGAAATAGACTTTAAGTATGACGATGCGTTGACCACCGCCGATAATATTATGACCTTTAAAATGATGGTCAGGATAATTGCCCAAAGGCACGGGCTGCATGCCACCTTTATGCCCAAACCCGTTTACGGTATTGCCGGTTCGGGGATGCACATGAACCAATCGCTGTTTATTGGAGATAAAAACGCCTTTTATGATCCCAAAGACAAGCTGGGACTTAGCAAAGAAGCCTATTATTACATAGGCGGGCTGTTAAAACATGCAAAGGGCATAACCGCCATAACAAACCCCCTGGTAAATTCCTATAAAAGGCTGGTGTCGGGGTATGAGGCACCCGTCCATATTGCCTGGTCCATGCAAAACAGAAGTCCCCTGATCAGGGTACCGGCCGGTAGGGGTAAGGCTACCAGATTGGAGATGAGAAACCCCGATCCCTCATGTAATCCCTATTTAGCCTTGGCAGTTTTATTAAAGGCGGGTCTTGACGGTATAAAGAATAAAATCCAGCCTCCGCCGCCCATCAATAAGAATATATACGACATGACCCGGGCTGAGAGGAAGGAACTGGACATTCCCAGCCTGCCCAAGAATCTTAAGGACGCAATAGATGAACTGAAAAAGGACGATGTTATAATATCAACCCTGGGTTCCCACGTATTTAATAGGTACGTGGAAGCCAAGCTCATTGAATGGGATTCTTACAAAGTCCAGGTAACGCCCTGGGAGCTGGAGCAGTATCTCAGCAAATATTGACCATAAAACGAATACAGCACTCGGATAAATGGGTGCTGTATTTGTTTGTTAAATAGGGTTTTTCCTATGCAAACCGGGGGATTTTTATGCTATTATTAGAATACCACTATATTATACGGTAAATTCCGTGGCTTGGGGATGAAGGGATGGAGCGAAGGCGGGTTTTTATCGCCCATAGAAATAAAAAATTTATCAAAAGGATCAGGCATGTATTAACGGAGGCGGGATATAATGTAGTAGGCACTGCCGTGGACGCCGGCAGCGCCTTAAGGAAGATACGTACTTTAAAACCGGACCTGGCTGTTATAGATATGGACCTGCCGACCATGGGAGGGTTGCAGTTGGCCGGTATAATCGATGAAAGCCGACTGTCCGACGTTATTCTCATAGCCGGGAATGCATCCATCGACCAAGATATTTCCTTTCCATTTATAAGCAAACCAATAACCAAATCGACATTGCTCCAAAGCGTAAATCTGGTTTTTATAAACCGGCAAAGGATTAAAAAACTGGAGAGGGAGATAGATAAACTCAAAGACATTCTGGAAAACAGAAAATATATAGAAAGGGCAAAGGGAATACTAATGCGCGACCTGGGTCTTACCGAGCAGGAGGCCTTCAGGAGGATACAAAAGGAGAGCATGGATAGGGGATTGCCCATGAAGGACGTTGCCCGGGCGATTATAACGGCCCGTAACACAACCCGGTAGCAATAATGGGGGGATACCATTGAAACCGCTGATCGCCATAACCGTCCACGATGAATGGCCCCATCAAAAATATTCGCTAAACAGACTATATTGGCAGGGTGTTTTAAAGGCCGGGGGCTTGCCGGTAATGGTGGGAAACTTGGACGTTGATGATATACAGCCGCTGCTTGAAAGGGTGGATGGAATATTGTTAACCGGGGGTGGGGATATAGACCCCAGTTTCTTTGGCGAAAACCCGGTAAGGGAAATGAAAAGGGTGGCCCCGGAAAGGGATGGGTTCGAGGTAGAACTGGTAAAATGGGCGAGTATTATGGGTATCCCGCTGATGGGGATATGCAGGGGCATGCAGGTGATAAACGTTGCCCTGGGGGGCAGCCTGTATCAGGATATATATACCCAACATCCCCATGGCCAAAGACTGTATAAACACCACCAGGATGCACCGGGCTGGTGGCCCACCCACACGGTGTGTTTGACAAAGAACGGTTTTGCCGGAAAAATATTTAACACACAAAGGATCAGGGTTAACAGTTTCCATCACCAGGCCGTCAAGGATGCCGCACCCGGCCTAAAAGTCACCGGACGTTCTGAGGATGGCATAATTGAGTTGATTGAAGGGGTGGGCGACTTCTTTGTTTTGGGAGTACAATGGCATCCCGAGAGGATGATGGACAAGGATACTAAGATGCTATGTCTTTTTAGGGCTTTGGTAAACAGATGTAAAAAGTAGATAATACAAGTTTTAAGGAGGTTTCCCATGGAAGGGTTTAAGGATGTTACCTGGATAGAGCACCCACAACATCTGGCTAAAATAAAACAGATGCTGGAGCATCCGGCAAAGGACAAATTTACCGCTGTGGTGGATAATAAGGAATACAGCAAAAAAATAGAAGCCATGGCCAGGTCCATGATGTATAGAGTAAACACCTATGAGCATGAAGGCAGATACTATATAGATATGTATAAGACTCCCAAGCTGGAGGAGTATCATAAGATTAGGCCGCCTTCCTTTGGAAATTCCGTTGTGGTAATAACCATGGCCACCTTCGGCCGGGGCGATGACCAGCTGGGCAGTACCCTGATGAGGAGTTTTCTGTTTAACCTAGGGCAGGGTGGAAATTTGCCAAAGGGTGTGCTCTTCGTCAATGCCGGGGTTAAGCTTACGGTGGAGGGTTCCCCGGTGGTGGACGTGATAAGGGAGCTTAGTCAAAAAGGGGTGGAGGTACTGTCCTCAATTACCTGTCTGGACTATTACGGGCTTAAGGATAAACTGGTGGTGGGGGGTACCGCCAATATGACCGTTATGGTAGATAAGATGATCCGAGGAGCAAATACCATAGTGATCTAAGCCGTGGGGTACACCTTGTTTGAGTATGGAATACCGGACGGGATTGGGTGTGCCCCGGCCGGGGAAGAGGATATCCTTTGTCAAAGTCGAATGTTTTCCAAGGCCGATATAGGTCTTAAATAAAGGCATAACCCGCTCAACGGCCCTTTGGAGATATAAGGACATTGTTACACTTTTGCTGGAGGTGTTGATATGGCGATAAAATACAGTATCGGAGACATAATCCAATCCAAAAAACAACATCCCTGCGGTAATGACCAATGGGAAGTCATAAGGGTAGGTATGGATTTTAAGATGAAATGTTTAAAATGCGGAAGAATTGTAATGCTGCCCAGGGAAAAGTTTGAAAAAGCCGTTAAAAAAGTACTTGTGGCTGCCCATGAAGCCACAGAAGACGATGTATAAGGCAGATGTTATTAATAAAATTTTAATTAAATAAAGTATAGAAGCATATGTGGATTTGAGTAAAAACTCTGCAACCCCGGAATAGATTGTTGAATAAACAATAACTATTAACTAAGTAAGTTATTACTTTGTGATAAAATTTTTTGGCCCAAAAAGCATAAAATCACAAGGACTGCTCAACAATGATAATAATATAAAGGATTAGCGGAAACATATATGAAAAAATTATTAGCGCAATAACATATAAAGCATAAAAACTTTAGGTCGTATAAAAAAGCCGGTTTTCTCTATGACTATAGAGATAAGACAAAAAGCCCAAGACCTATAAATTATAAGTCTTGGGCTTTTTATTGTAGAATAGGCTAAATTGTATATCTTTATATCTTGTCGTTACATCCCAGCACGTTAACCAGTTTGTGCTTTACAATTTCTTTGATGGCCTGTCTGGCCGGGGACAAGTACTTTCTGGGGTCAAAGTCTTCAGGGTTTTGAGCCAAATGCTTTCTGACGGCGGCGGTCATTGCCAACCTTAAATCGGAGTCGATATTAATCTTGCATACGGCCATGGAAGCTGCTTTTCTTAACATGTCCTCGGGTACGCCCTGAGCCCCCGGAATTTTACCGCCGTATTTATTGATTGTTTCCACATATTCAGGGAGAACGGAGGAGGCGCCGTGTAATACTATGGGGAACCCCGGTATCTTTTTTTCTATTTCCTCCAAAATATCAAATCTTAGCCTGGGTTTGCCCTTAAATTTGAAGGCGCCATGGCTTGTGCCAATGGCAATGGCAAGGGAATCCACCCCGGTCCGTTCCACAAACTCTTGTACCTGGTCGGGATCGGTGAAGGCAGCGTCCTTGTCGGATACGTTTATATCATCTTCGATGCCGGCCAGTCTTCCCAGTTCGCCTTCCACCACCACACCCCTTTCATGGGCGTAATCCACAACCTGTTTGGTGAGCCTGATATTTTCTTCAAAGGGATATTTGGACCCGTCTATCATAACAGATGTAAATCCGCCGTCAATACAGGCTTTGCAAATCTCAAAGCTCTCACCGTGGTCCAGATGAACGCAGACAGGAAGATCGGTATCCTCTATAGCGGCTTCTATAAGCTTCATCAGGTATGTATGTTTAGCATATTTCCTGGCTCCCGCCGATACCTGAAGAATCAAAGGAGCGTTTACTTCCCTGGCGGCTTCGGTGATCCCTTGGATTATTTCCATATTGTTTACATTGAAGGCACCGACGGCATAACCGCCTTCATAGGCTTTTTTAAGCATTTCCTTTGATGTTACCAGTGGCATATGATTACCTCCTAAATATTTAAATATAATAAACCCGTATTAGTGTTCTTAACCATCAATCATATCTATTTTACTCCATTTGGCTATAAAATTAAAGGTTATTTTGTCTATTTTACTCCATTTGGCTATAAAATTAAAGGTTATTTTGGGATTACGGGAAAAGGCAATAAATTTCCCAAAAACCGTTGACAAACGGCAACACTATTGGTATTATGTTTAAAAAACTTTAAATCGGAGCAAGAAGGGAACGTACCTAGGGTTGTGCCGCTAGTATGCGGGCCATCGACCAAGCGGTACAAAACACGGTCCACGGTCAGTATTACACCGTGGGGACCAAAGGCCCGGCGGCAGGTTTCTTCTTTTCGGAAGTTCTGTCGGGGTCGTTTTTTATATTGCATTTTAATATGAGAAAGGCGATGAGGGAGAGAAAAAATACCCGTATTACCTCAAGAGAGCCGCCGGTGGGTGGAAGGCGGCGGTAATAGGTATATAATAGCTCGCTCCTAAGCCGTAGCTTGAAGGATGGCATATCTGTGTAGGGCTTTCCGGTGGTTTTACCGTTATCAATAAATAAGATCGCAGCCTGCATGTGAAGTTTGGCTGTGAATTAGGGTGGTACCGCGAAGCATTACTCCTTCCGCCCCTAAGTTTATTAGGGACAGAAGGAGGTTTTGTTATATATGGGGGTATAATGCATAATAGGTGAAAGGTATGTGGACAATTCCCTGTCCATAGGAGGTATTAGATATTATGAGAATGACGGGAGCACAGGCAATTATAAAAAGTCTGGAACGGAATAACGTTAAGGTGATTTTCGGTTATCCCGGAGGGGCAGTCCTTCCACTGTATGATAGTTTAATGGATTCGTCCATTAAACACGTACTGGTTAGGCAGGAGCAGGCTGCCGTTCATGAAGCCAGCGGGTATGCAAGGATAACCGGCGAAGTGGGTGTATGCATGGCCACTTCCGGACCGGGGGCTACCAACCTGGTTACCGGCATAGCCACCGCATATATGGATTCAATACCCATAGTGGCCATTACCGGCCAAGTTCCGGTTGAAATGATAGGAAGGGATGTTTTCCAGGAAGTAGACATTACCGGTGCCACCGAACCCTTTTGCAAACACAATTACCTGGTTAAGGATGCCAGGGAACTGCCCAGAATAATAGCCGAGGCCTTCTATATAGCCTCTACCGGCAGGCCGGGGCCGGTACTGGTGGACGTACCCAAGGACGTTGCTATGGAAGAGATTGACTATAACTACCCCGACAGGGTAGAATTAAGGGGCTATAAGCCGACCTATGCCGGTCACCCCTTGCAGATAAAAAGGGTGGCAAAGGCCATAGAAAAATGCTCCCGACCGGTAATATGCGCCGGGGGCGGGGTTATAACCTCCAATGCCGCCGATGAGATCGCCCAATTGTCCCAAAGGATAAAGGCGCCGGTGGCCACCACCCTAATGGGTATAGGTGCCTTTCCGGGGGACCATCCCCTGAGCCTGGGCATGCTGGGACAGCACGGTAGTTATGCCGCCAACAGGGCCGTGGCCATGGCCGATCTTTTGATAGTGATAGGTGCACGCTTAGGCGACAGGGCCACCGGCAGTACCGATACTTTTGCCGCCAATGCCGTTATAGTTCATATAGATATAGACCCTGCAGAGATAGGCAAAAACGTGAACACCAATATACCCATAGTCGGTGATGTTAAATGTACCCTCACCGAGCTGCTGAAATATAATCTTAAAAGGCAGGACAGCGACTGGCTACAGGACATTAAAGCCTGGAAGGATAAATATCATCATAAAGGTTTATTCTGCCGGTCATTAAAGCCGGGTTATATTCTAACAAGGTTATCGGATAAGGTAGATAAGGATAAAACGGTGCTGGTGACCGATGTTGGTCAGCATCAGATATGGGCGGGAAATTACTATACAGTTAAAAAGCCCAGAACATTCTTAACATCCGGCGGACTGGGTACCATGGGCTATGGTCTGCCGGCTGCCATAGGCGCTAAATTGGCCGATAGGAATAATGAGGTTATACTGGTGACCGGCGACGGCAGCTTGCAAATGAGCCTACAAGAGCTGGCCCTTTTGAAACAGGAGGACCTGGTGGTAAAGATACTGTTATTCAACAACAACGCCCTGGGTATGGTGAGGGAGCTGCAGCAACAGCATTATAACTGCAGGTATTGCCAGGTCCATTTAACGGGCAACCCCGATTTTTGTAAGCTGGCAGAGGCTTACGGACTCCCTGCTTTAAGAGTTGACAGGGAGGATGAGGTGGACGAAGCCATTGACACGCTCATTAACAGCAAGACCTCAGTGCTGGTGGAGGTTAAGACAGACGTTAATGAGAAAACATCGCCCTGTAGGGTTTAAAACTAAGGAGGTGGAGTCATTGAAACATACATTATCGGTATTGGTGGAAAACAATCCCGGAGTTTTGTCCAGGATATCCGGTTTATTCAGCAGGAGGGGGTTTAACATAGACAGCTTGGCCGTGGGTGTCACTGAGGACAAAAACGTGTCCAG
The DNA here is from genome assembly GCA_012838995.1 of Clostridiales bacterium. Lineage (GTDB taxonomy): Bacteria > Bacillota > Clostridia > DUOD01 > DUOD01 > DUOD01. The sequence continues at coordinate 22,762 of DUOD01000029.1, read as the reverse complement.
GATGACTATTGTGGTGGACGGTGATAACTACACCATTGAGCAGCTTACAAAACAGCTTAACAAGTTGATAGACGTTATTAAGGTAACCGATATTTCCAAGGATTCGGTTATCAGGGAATTGGCACTTATAAAGGTAAATGCCTCTCTTTCCACCAGGAACGAAATACTTCAGATAGTGTATATATTCAGGGCTAAGGTAATTGATATAAGCAAGTCTACCATGACCATAGAAATAACGGGAAACAGCCAAAAGATAACGGCCCTGGAAGAATTGCTTCAACCCTTTGGCATAAAGGAAATGGTGCGAACGGGTGCCATAGGTCTTGAAAGGGGTCAAAAAGTTATAAAATATACCATTAACGATGAGGAGGAATAGAAAAATGGCAAAGATGTATTATGAAAAGGACGCAAACTTGGATTTTATAAAAGGTAAAAAAATAGCGGTAATAGGATACGGAAGTCAGGGTCACGCCCATGCCCTTAACCTAAAAGAAAGCGGTCTGGACGTGGTGGTGGGACTGTATAAGGGCAGTAAATCCTGGACGTTGGCCCAGGACAACGGCCTTGAGGTGCTGGAGACAAAAGACGCAGCCCGGCAGGCAGATATAATCATGATGCTAATACCCGATGAAAAACAGCCGGCTGTGTACAACGAAAGCATTAAACCCTACTTGACCGAGGGTAAGGCACTGGCTTTTGCCCATGGCTTTAACATTCACTTTGGCCAGATAGTGCCTCCTGAGAATGTGGATGTATTTATGGTAGCGCCCAAGGGTCCGGGCCATACCGTCAGAAGCCAGTACCAGGAGGGTAAGGGAGTACCTTGTCTGGTGGCGGTATACCAGGATTATACCGGCAGAGCCAAGGATATAGCCCTGGCCTATGCAAAGGGTATAGGCGGTACCCGGGGCGGGGTTTTGGAAACTACCTTTAAGGAAGAAACCGAGACCGACCTCTTCGGTGAGCAGGCCGTTCTGTGCGGCGGGATTTCCGCTTTGATGAAGGCAGGTTTTGAAACCCTGGTAGAAGCCGGATACCAGCCCGAAAGTGCATACTTTGAATGTATACACGAAATGAAACTTATTGTTGACCTTATTTTCAAAGGCGGTTTAAGTTTTATGAGATATTCCATAAGTGATACCGCCGAATTCGGTGATTACACCACGGGCAACCGGATAATAACCGAAGAGACTAAAAAAGAAATGAAAAAGGTGTTGGCGGAAATACAGGACGGAAGTTTCGCCAGGAAATGGATACTGGAAAACCAGGCCAACAGACCGTATTTTAACGCAACCAGAAAGAAAGAACAAAACCTACAGGTAGAAAAGGTGGGTAGAAAACTTAGAAAAATGATGAGTTGGTCGGACGAGCAATAAAGCAGGAGGGTTGGTTATGTCCAAGAGAATATTTATCTTCGATACCACTTTAAGGGATGGAGAGCAATCCCCCGGTATAAGTCTTAATATTCAGGAAAAACTCCAAATAGCAAAGCAGTTGGCAAAGCTTAAGGTGGACGTAATAGAGGCCGGATTTCCCGTTGCTTCAAAGGGTGACTTTGAAGGGGTAAAGGCCATTGCCCAGCAGGTGGATGGGCCGGTAATAGCCGGCCTGGCCCGGGCGGTTAAACAGGACATAGACAGGGCATGGGAAGCGCTCCAGTACTCGGCGCGGCCTAGGATACACACATTTATTGCCACTTCCGATATTCATCTTAAGTATAAGCTCAAAATGACCAGGGATCAGGTATTGGAAACGGTTATTGAGATGGTCAAATACGCCAGGAACCTGTGCCCCGAGGTTGAGTTTTCCGCCGAGGATGCGTCGAGGACAGACCGGGAGTTTTTGTACAGGGTATTTGAAGAGGCCATTAAAGCAGGAGCCAATGTAATCAACGTACCCGATACCGTGGGCTATGCAACGCCTGAGGAATTCGGCCGGCTTATAAGATCGATAATGGAAAACGTGACCAATATAGACAAGGCGGTGGTCAGCGTCCACTGCCACAACGACCTGGGTCTGGCTGTGGCTAATTCCCTGGCCGCCATGGAAAACGGTGCCCAGCAGTTGGAATGCACCATAAACGGCCTGGGAGAAAGGGCGGGCAATGCTGCGCTGGAAGAAATAGTAATGGCCATAAATACCCGTAAGGATTGGTATAAATATAGCACGGGGATTGAAACCCGCCAGCTGTACAGGACCAGTACTATGGTCAGCAGCTTGACGGGGGTATCGGTACAGCCCAATAAGGCCATAGTGGGCAGCAACGCCTTTGCTCACGAATCGGGCATACACCAGCACGGGGTGTTGAGTAACAGCAGCACCTATGAGATAATGACACCGGAATCCATTGGCCTTAAACAAAGCCAGATGGTCCTTGGCAAGCATTCCGGACGTCATGCCTTTGAAGAAAGGCTTAAGGAATTGGGCTTTACCCTTACAAAGGAAGAAATAAACGAGGCCTTTGTAAAGTTTAAGGATCTGGCTGACAAAAAGAAGGTAGTGCTGGACCAGGACATAGAAGCCCTGGTATCGGAAAAAATGACCAAGATACCCGAGATGTACGAGCTTTTATACTTCCATATATCCAGCGGCAATCAGATGGTATCCACTGCCACCATAAGATTGAAAAGGGACGAAGAAATAATAGAAGAGGCTTCGGTGGGTGACGGACCTGTGGACGCTACCTTTAAGGCCATTGAAAGAGGAGTGGGTATGGACATTACCCTGGTGGATTATAATCTTAAGGCGGTTACCAGCGGTAAAGACGCCCTGGGCGAGGTTGTGGTAAAGATAAAAAACAACGGCGAGGTATTTTTAGGCAAGGGCCTTAGCATGGATATACTGGAGGCCAGTGCAAAGGCTTATGTAAACGCCATTAACAAGATGATATACGCCAAGGGGTTAGAACATCAGTAGGGTGGAGGTGGTACCATGAAAAAGATATATATTTATGATTCCACATTAAGGGACGGTGCCCAGGCTGAGGGTATATCCTTTTCCGTAGAGGACAAATTAAGAATTGTGGAGCGATTGGACGCGTTAGGAGTTGACTATATTGAAGCGGGCAACCCAGGTTCCAATCCTAAGGACCTGAATTTTTTTAACCGGATGTCCCAAAGGCGCCTGCGCCATAGTAAACTGACTTCCTTTGGAAGCACCCGTAGGGCCAATACCCACGTAAAGGACGATCAAAACATTAAATCCATCTTGAGGGCCAATACCCAGGTGGTGGCTATTTTCGGTAAGAGTTGGGATTTCCATGTTACCGACGTTATACGGACTACCCTGGAAGAAAATTTGAACATGATACGCGAAACCATAGAGTATTTGAAGGGTCATGGCAAGGAAGTCGTGTATGATGCTGAACATTTCTTCGACGGCTATAAAAACAACCCCGAGTATGCCATGGAAACATTAAAAGCGGCCGCCCAAGGCGGTGCCGATTGGCTGGTACTGTGCGATACCAACGGCGGCACCTTCCCCTTGGATATCCAGGACATTACCCGAAAGGTGGTGGAAACCTTTGACATACCGGTGGGCATCCACTGTCATAATGACACCGAAATGGCGGTGGCCAACTCGTTGATGGCGGTTAAGTGCGGGGCGGTCCAGGTTCAGGGTACCATTAACGGGTACGGGGAACGGTGCGGTAATGCCAACCTATGTTCAATAATACCAAATGTACAGTTAAAACTCGGCTATAGGTGCATAGACCCTGAAAAACTGGCCGAGCTTACCAGTACTTCCAGGTATGTAAGCGAAATCGCCAATCTGGCCCATAACGAGAGGATGCCCTACGTAGGGAATAGCGCCTTTGCCCATAAGGGCGGTATGCACATCGACGCCGTCAATAAAAACCCAGCGTCCTTTGAACACATAAAGCCCGAACTGGTGGGTAACGAGCGCAGGATTTTAATGTCCGAGGTGTCCGGCAGGAGCACCATATTGTCCAGGATAAGAAAGATAGATCCTACCATTACCAAGGAATCTCCCCTTACCCAGGAGATAATAGATAAATTAAAGGAATTGGAGCACAGGGGTTATCAGTTCGAAGGGGCGGAGAGCTCCTTTGAATTAATGGTTAGGAGAAAGCTGGGAAAGGATAAGAAATTCTTTACCGTAAAGGATTTTAAGGTACTGGCCGAAGAACCGTGGCAGGGCGCAAACAGCGCTTCGGCCATGATAAAGGTGGAAGTGGAAGGCGTGGAGGAAATAACGGCCGCCGAAGGCGACGGTCCGGTAAACGCACTGGATAAGGCCTTGAGGAAGGCCCTAGGGGTGTTCTATCCCCAGTTGAAAAAAATGCGGTTGACCGATTATAAGGTCAGGGTACTGGACAGTTCATCGGCTACCGCGGCCAATGTAAGGGTTCATATAGAATCCACCGACGGGGAGGATATTTGGGGTACCGTTGGGGTATCCACAAACATAATAGAGGCCAGCTGGGTGGCGCTGGTGGATTCCATAGAATATTTTCTTTATAAGACTGTAAAATAGGAGGAATGGATATGGGAATGACCATGACACAGAAGATATTGGCCCATCATGCCGGTCTTGACCATGTAAAACCCGGGGATTTGATAAAGGCCAAACTGGATTTGGTGCTGGGTAATGACGTTACTACACCGGTTGCCATGGAGCAATTTCATAAGATAGGCGTACAGGAGGTTTTTGATAGGGAAAAGATCGCCATAGTACCCGATCATTTCACTCCCAACAAGGATATAAAATCGGCCCAGCAATGTAAGAGCGTAAGGGAGTTCGCCAAAAAGTATAAAATAAAAAACTATTTTGAGATCGGTCAGATGGGTATCGAACATGCCTTGATACCGGAAAAGGGTTTGGTTGTTCCCGGGGATGTGGTAATCGGTGCCGATTCCCATACCTGTACCTACGGTGCCCTGGGTGCCTTTTCCACCGGTGTAGGCAGTACCGATATGGCTGCCGGTATGGCCACCGGCGAGGCATGGTTTAAGGTGCCGGAGGCCATTAAGTTTGAACTGACGGGAAAACTTAAACCATGGGTTAGCGGCAAGGATGTTATACTCCATATAATAGGCAAGATAGGGGTGGACGGTGCCCTTTACAAATCCATGGAGTTTACCGGTGACGGGCTAGGCAACCTGTCCATGGACGATAGGTTTACCATGGCCAATATGGCCATAGAAGCAGGAGCCAAAAACGGTATATTTGAAGTGGATGAAAAAACCATTGAATACGTCAAGGAACATTCCCAAAGGGAATACACCATTTACAAGGCCGATGACGATGCCCAATATTGTAAGGTTTACAAAATAGATCTGGGCCTTATAAAACCTACGGTGGCCTTCCCCCATTTGCCGGAAAATACCCGTACCATAGACGAGGTGGGGGATATACCCATAGACCAGGTGGTGATAGGTTCGTGTACCAACGGCAGGATAGAAGACCTGAGAGCGGCGGCTAAGATACTTGAAGGTAGGAAGGTACATCCCTTTGTAAGGACCATTATCTTCCCGGCCACCCAGAAGATTTACCTCCAGGCCATGGAGGAGGGCTTGTTGAAAATCTTCATCGAAGCCGGTGCGGTGGTAAGCACCCCCACTTGCGGTCCCTGCCTGGGCGGGCACATGGGAATACTGGCTGAGGGTGAGCGGGCGGTGGCTACCACCAACAGAAATTTCGTAGGCAGAATGGGCCATCCCAAAAGCGAGGTTTACCTGGCCAGCCCGGCGGTGGCGGCGGCGTCTGCCGTTACCGGTAAAATTTCGTCACCAGAGGAGGTAGTAAAATGATTAGGGGCAAAGTTATCAAGTACGGCGATAATGTTGATACCGATGTGATAATCCCGGCCAGGTATCTTAACACCTTCGATCCCAAAGAACTGGCTGCCCATTGTATGGAGGACCTGGACAGCACCTTTGTCGACAGGGTACGGTCCGGTGATATCATGGTTGCCGGTAACAATTTTGGCTGCGGTTCCTCCAGGGAACACGCTCCCATTGCAATTAAGGCGTCGGGAATAAGCTGCATAATAGCCTGCAGCTTTGCCAGGATTTTTTACCGGAATGCCATAAATATAGGCCTGCCCATAATCGAAAGCCCCGAGGCTGCGACGGATATACAGGAAGGTCATGAGGTGGAAGTGGACATTGTAGAGGGTAGTATAAAAAACCACACTACAGGTAAAATCTATAAAGGAACACCCTTTCCGGAGTTTATGCAAGAGATAATGAAGGCTGACGGTCTCATTAACTATGTTAAGGAAAGGATGACGAAGGAATGAAGATAGCGTTAATACCCGGAGACGGTGTCGGACCGGATATCATAGAACAGGCGGTATTGGTGTTAGAGTCCATAGGCCAAAAGAAGGGTCATACCTTCGAGTTTGAGAGCTATATGGCCGGTGGTTGTGCTATTGACAAGTTGGGCGAGCCCTTGCCGGAGGCTACCTTGGATGGTTGTAAAAACAGTGATGCGGTACTGCTGGGTGCGGTGGGCGGACCAAAGTGGGATAACCTGCCCGGGGATGTCAGGCCTGAACAGGCGCTGCTGGGCTTGAGAAAGGCCTTGGGCGTGTTTGCCAACCTAAGGCCGGCCATACTGTTTCCCCAGCTGAAAAACGCCTCCACGCTAAAGGCGGAGGTGATAGGCGACGGCATAAACATTATGGTGGTGAGGGAGCTTACCGGTGGTATATATTTCGGCAAGAGGGGCCGTAAACACAACGGCGGGTTAATGGCGTATGATACCGAGGAATACTCGGAAGCCGAGGTTGAAAGGATTGCCCGGGCGGCCTTTGATATAGCCATGAAAAGAAAAAAACGGTTGGTGTCGGTGGATAAGGCCAATGTACTGGAAAGTTCCAGGCTGTGGCGGGAGGTTGTAACCCGGGTGGGTGCCGAATATCCCCAGGTGGAGCTTTCCCATATGTACGTTGACAACTGCGCCATGCAGCTTATCCGCGATCCCCATCAATTTGACGTTATTGTGACCAGCAATATGTTTGGTGATATTTTGAGCGACGAAGCATCCATGCTTACCGGGTCTTTGGGCATGCTGCCCTCGGCCAGCTTGGGCGAAGGAAGGCCGGGGCTTTACGAGCCGGTACACGGTTCTGCACCCGATATAGCAGGCCAGAACAAAGCAAACCCCATTGCTGCCATAATGTCGGTGGCCATGATGCTGCGGTATTCCTTTGGTATGGAAGAAGAGGCCGATATGGTGGAGAGGGCAGTGGCTGCAACCTTGGAGCAGGGCTATCGCACCGGCGATATAATGGAACCGGGCATGACGCTGGTGGGTACCCGGGAGATGGGCAGCATGATAATCAGTCATTTATAGAATAGGACCTTAATATAAGTAAGGCCGGAAAATAAGTGATCCGGCCTTGCTTATTATATAAAACCATGGCTTTAAGTTTATTTGCGGTTGTGTAGTATTTGCAGAGTAATATCGATACATGATATTTCCACGGCTATTATCGCCTGGGCAAGTATTTCTTCTTACATATATGGTTTTGTGAAAAGATAATTGTGGTGATAATAGTTTTTTTGTCATTTACCTTGATGGGATTTTTAAACATTTTTTTGAGCTTTTGCGAAGGTTTGTCTTTTGCCTATAACCGCCGTTGCGGATGTTTTTGATTTAAGGTATGTGGCTCTTTTTTGGTTTGTGTTATACTCATTGTAGGTGGGAAAGGAGTTTTAACGAGCGTAAAAAAGTGTATTGAAAAATTTATTAATAAAGGACAATGGGCCAACCATTCGTCCATTGTTATGGAAAGGGATCAAAGCATGAAGGCATTGGTATTGACGGAAAAGCCCAGCGTGGCTGAAGACATAGCCCGGGTGCTGGGCTGCAAACAAAAAGCCAAGGGCTGTTTTATTGGCCCTAAATATATAGTTACATGGGCATTGGGTCATTTGGTTACCCTGGCCGAACCCGAGGCCTATGATGAAAGGTATAAGAGTTGGAGGTTGGAAGACCTGCCCATGCTGCCTAAGCGTATGAAGCTTACTGTGATTAAAAAAACACGGCAGCAGTACAAAACCGTAAAGACCCTTATGGGTTTGAAGGAGGTAGGGGAGATAATAATCGCCACCGACGCCGGACGGGAAGGCGAATTGGTGGCCAGGTGGATTATAGAAAAGGCAGGGTGCAAAAAGCCTATAAAGCGGTTATGGATTTCCTCCCAGACCGACAAGGCCATAAGAGACGGTTTCAGGCAGCTGAGGCCGGGGAAGGAGTACGATAACCTTTATTTATCCGCCCAATGCAGGGCCGAGGCCGATTGGCTGGTAGGTTTAAACGTTACCCGGGCGCTGACCTGTAAATATAATGCCCAGCTGTCGGCAGGCCGGGTACAGACCCCCACCCTGGCCATGATCGTACAGAGGGAGGAGGAAATAAAAAAGTTTGTGCCTAAGGATTACTGGGTTGTCCATGCCGAGGTTCCGGGGTTTATTATAAAATGGCGGGATAAGGATAACGGACAAGCCCGTATTTTTGATAAAACCAGGGCCGATGCCATAGTGACTGCCGTTGCCGGTAAATGGGCCGAGGTAATCGATTTTAAAAGGGAGGCAAAAAGGGAACTGCCGCCCATTGCTTATGATCTTACGGAGCTGCAAAGGGATGCCAATCGCGTATTTGGTTACTCGGCCAAAAAGACCCTGTCTATTATGCAGAGGCTGTATGAATATCATAAATTGGTTACCTATCCCCGGACGGACTCCAGATATATCACCGAGGATATAGTACCCACCTTGACGGATAGGCTAAAGAGCATTTCGGTGGGACCCTATTCGGCCATGGTAAGTGAGGTGCTGAAAAAGGGAGTGCGGGTTACAAAAAGGTTGGTGGACAACAGCAAGGTAACCGATCATCATGCCATCATACCCACCGAACAATACGTCGACCTGTCAGCCCTAAACACGGAAGAGCGTAATATATATGATTTGATAATAAAAAGGTTCATCGCGGTATTAAGCCCTTCCTTTGAGTATGAACAGACCACTGTCAAGCTGGAGGCAGGAGGGCAACAGTTTTATGCCGGGGGTAGGGTGGCTAAAGCCCAGGGCTGGAAGGCCGTGTATGATGATCAAAGGGGTGTGCATGAAGATACCGATGAAGAGCATCCCCTCCAGTCATTGCCGGCGGTATCCAAGGGAGACCGGCTTAGGATACTATCGGTATCGGCGGTAAATAAAAAGACCAATCCTCCGGCCAGGTACACCGAAGCCACGTTGCTGTCCGCCATGGAAAACGCCGGTAGGTTTATAGATGATACCAAGCTTAGGTCTGCCATGGAGCTTGGGAGCGGTCTGGGTACGCCTGCTACCCGGGCGGATATAATAGAAAAGCTTTTTGATGCCTTCTACCTGGAAAGAAGAGGCAAAGAAATAGTGCCCACCTCCAAGGGTATTCAATTGATGAATTTGGTGCCTCCCGACCTTAAACGGCCCGAACTTACCGCCCGGTGGGAGCGGCAGCTTATGCTGATTAGCAGGGGTAAGGCCGACGGCAAGGACTTTATAAAAAATATGCGGGAATATGCTTCAAAGCTGGTGGGCGATGTAATTGCCAGTACCCAAACCTACAGGCACGATAACCTTACCAGGGTTAAATGTCCTCGGTGTGGCAAATTTTTGTTGGAGGTTAAGGGCAAAAAGGGCAGGATTATGGTATGCAAGGACCGAGAATGCGGGTACAGGAAACAGACAGCCCAGCTTTCCAATGCCCGATGCCCTCAGTGCCATAAGAAGATGGAAATATGGGGTGAGGGCGAGAAAAAAATATTTGTTTGTGCCTGCGGTTATAAAGAAAAGATGGCGGAATTTAAAAAACGTATAAGCCAACAAAAAGCCAGCCCGGATAAAAGGGAAATATCCAAATTTCTAAGACAGCAGGATGATACGCCTATTAATACCGCCTTGGCCGATGCCCTGGCAAAACTGAAAAAATAGACCTCCGTTTAACTTACCAATCCAAGTTAAATTGCAGCCATGGGGTTATTGATATAGCATAAAAGGTTTAAATGGATTTACTGCGAAAAAGGGTTGGACGTTTCTTATGTTTACGTTTTAATAGGCATATATTTATTTACAATCCATCGTTATGTTTTTAAACTCGGCTTGGAGTTTACTATTATCCATTCTGCCTCCGGTAAAGACCAGTCTGTTTCGGCCGCGGTGGGTATTTTCAAAGGGCTTAACATCCCATTTTGTACCCACCGCCTCCACATAAAAATCGCCCTCATCAGTGGATATAAAGCCTTTAGCCCGCATTAAGTCCTTGTATGTTTTGGATATGGTTTTAAGAAATTTACTCAAATCATCCATGGATATGGTACCCTCGGATACAAGGGTATATGAATAGATATTTTCGGGCCTATCTTGGGCTATGCTTAATACTCCCATGTATCCTGCTGACTCATCTGGTTTAAGTACATCTGCAAAGTTGAGTTTGCCATACTCGGTCATGTAAATTGGTACCCCGGGGTTAAGTTCTTGTAGTTTTCTTACTAAAGCTTTTATATCAATTTGCTGTTGTTTGGCCAGGTCCATTTTATTAATTATACATAGGGATGCTTCCTGTATTTGGTTTTTCACAGCAGGTAGGGTTACCAGGACTTTATGGAAGTTTACGGCATCCACCAAACATATATTCTGGGCGATTTTTAATTTGTTCTTATATGGCGGCTCATTGAGATATTGATTCAAATCCCCGGTCTGGGCTATGCCCGTCGCTTCAATGATCATTAAGTCAAAGGGCGGAGTATGTTTAATTATACTGTCCAATGCTGATAGAAACTGATCCCTTGTGCATGCACAAAAAATTGATCCTTGGTTAACTTCATAGATATTATCGCTATATTTCTCATTAACTAATTGGGCATCAATATTTATTCTGCCGAATTCGTTAATAAGAACACCAATGTTTAAATTCTTGGGTTCAAGGAATTTCAATATTTCATTTAATACGGTGGTCTTGCCCGCACCTAAAAATCCGGTGAGGAGTATGACCGGCAAGGGATTTGTCATATTAACTCAACTCCTTTAGCCATTCTTTAATAACCCTAATATCAGGTGCTTTTCCCCAGCTTTTTAGATTGGAGATTGAGAAAATAATTGCCGGCAGTTGTTTGGCTCCATAGCTGTTGGCCAGTTCTTTATCTGTGACTTTTTCCACATCAATATCAAGGCCCAGTTCCATTATCGCTTTGTTTACATTTTCTAACGTCAACTGGCTTTCTTCTGTTTCATCTACCACTACTATTATTTTGCCTTGTTTCCTTTTAATTTTAAGCTTTAATTTCTCGTTAATCCTATCCTGAATAGCCCTTATTAATTCATTCCTCGACGGGATAGTACTTACAAACTTTATCTGGCCGTCTATACATATGGTCGGTATATTCTTTACCATTAAAGAGGCCATGAATGTAACGCTTTCCTTAAACTTTATTTTATGTTCTCGCCATATAACAATATCGTCAAACTCGGGAGCAACTTCCTTAACCGACTCCACCATATACTGACAGGGCGCGCACGCCTCGGAATCCAGCGTTATGATATCCACTATTACCTTATCTGTCCGTCCGTATTCTGACATATCCAATAGGGGATAGTCCTCTGTAATCCCCTTTTGTGCCAATTGAGCTGCTACCTGGCGCTTGTATTCGTCCTTTACAACTTCTGCAACGGCTATGAGATTCTCCGGTGGTACATTATACGGGATATCGCATCCCGGAGACATTATATATCCTGTATTACCCCCGATGGTTAAACATTCATAGGCATGGACTGCGTTTAGCTCGGGCGTACCGTTTAGCAAAGCGGTGGTTAGTCGAAGGTTTCCACCAAAGGATACACCCTTTTGAAGGCATATTTCTTTTACCAAATCAAGGGGTATATTTTCGTCCACGCTTACATTGTCCGGCCTGCAATCGCACATTACTTCCAGGTTCTTTAAGGCATGGCCGCACACAAAGAAACTGGACAACCTGCCTTGACGGCGAACATGTTCAAAAAGGGCTGTGCACTCGGGGGTTACGAACTCTAAGAACTGAATGGGGCTTATTTGGCTGGTCATGGGATCAACAACGGCGATAACATCACAGCCGGCTTGTATGTATCCATCTATCATGACCTTACCCACGTCTTTACAGAATGACAATAATTCTTTAAGGCCGTCGGGGTCATCGTACATATTGATGAACAGATTTGAACCCATAAGATGCAAGGCCAGAGTAAAGGGGCCTGTAATAAGTCCGTAGATGGCCGTATCAGGAAGCTCTTTCCTTAGCCGCCTTGCAGCTTCCATAACCATGGGTATTCTTCCGGTCTCAAGGTTGGGTATTACAAGGTCATCTATGGTGACTTTGTCCAGGATATGATCTACCACTGCCGGTGGGTTGTACTTTTCCCATTTTAGGTTGCAGCCCAGCGCCTCGGCTTCTATTTGTAAATCAAAGGTAACCGGGATACCGTCGGCTTTGTAAAGCTTTGCGGCCTTGAGCTGTGCTTGTACTAACAAATCAGTATTGGACAGCACTTCATCGGCTGCTTTATTTATTAATAATCCGGAATGGCAACCGATGAAGGGCACCCATGGGACTTTTTCGTTATATTCCCTGTTTATTGCGGAAATGACTAATTCCCTGCCTGTTTTCATACATCTTTCCTCCTCGTTTAACCATGGTTTGTTTTTATGGCCTGGGTTTCTGGATAAAAACCTTATGGATTGATGTTTGTATCTACTAAATTTTTCCGTTTAGTATTTTATATATCCAACATTCTTTGTTGAAAAACAGAACAAAAAAAATTTTACTGTAATTTTGAACCGGATATGTCCCGCTTTATTATTCTTTTACTGACGATAATAGCATGTCAGCTGTTAATAAGACGGACAACAACCATTCGTAACCAAAGAAGGCAGGAGTAAACTAATTACTTTTTGTTCTTCAGCGCTTTTTGTCGTATCACCGCTTCATCCCGATGAAAATTTTTTCTTTTTGTGGTCTGTATTTTGAAGTGGATGATAAAATTCCCCTTTTTTGTATTGGGGTAGTTTACCGGCCCAAATGCTTTTACAGCACTTTATGTTTCCCAATCTTTATATTCTCTTTTACATTCTGGATAACAACTTTTAAGGCAGTTAAAAAAACGCTATTTCATATATTCGACTGCATTACAAGTTTATTTAAAAACATTGAAAAAATTGGTTGACAAATAACATCATCGGTGATATAGTTAATTACACAAGTAATGAACCAAACCACCAATGGGAGGAGGGATCTCTTGTTACTCGATTTTAACAGCCCAAAGCCTATCTACCTACAGCTGGCGGAAGCCATAGAGGACAATATTTTGAAGGGCGTTTTTGAAGAAAATACTCAAATCCCCTCCACTACCGAAATCTCTGTAAAGTTTAAGATCAACCCGGCAACGGCGGGCAAGGGTGTAAATTTACTGGTGGATGAGGGTATTATTTATAAAAAGCGGGGTATGGGTATGTTTGTGTGCATGGGGGCAAGGGACAGGATACTGGAAAAACGCAGACAAAATTTTTATAAGGACTTTATCGGGCCCTTGCTTGAAGAAGCCTCAAAGCTGGGTATATCAAGGGAGAAAATAGTTGAAATGATAGAAAGGGGTAATGGCTGATGGGGGTAATTGAGATTAAAGGGCTGACCAAGTATTACGGCAAAGTAAAGGCACTGGATGATGTAAACCTAACAATAGAGCCCAACAAAATATACGGGCTTTTGGGAAGAAACGGTGCCGGCAAGACCACCCTTTTAAATCTTTTGACCAATAAGATATTTCCGACCAAGGGCGATATTACAATAGACGGCCACACGGTATTTGAAAATGATGAGCTGCTGGGCAGGATGTTTTATATGACCGAAAAAAACTTATATCCGGAAGGTTTACGTGTTAAGGAGATTTTTAAGTGGACACAAGAATTTTACCCTTCCTTTGATATGGATCATGCCAATACCTTGTGTGAAAAATTCGGGCTTAATGCCAATAAAAGGATAAAGAACCTGTCGACGGGTTATAAATCGATTCTTAAGATAATTACCGCCTTGGCGTCCAATGCAGATATAATGTTATTTGACGAACCGGTTTTGGGATTGGATGCCAACAGCAGGGATATGTTCTATAGGGAACTTCTGGCCAGCTACAACCGACATCTTAAAACCATAATAATTTCCACCCATCTCATTGAAGAAGTGGATGAAATTTTAGAAGAAGTAATAATCATTAAAAAAGGCCGGGTTATTCTCACCCGTTCCCTAGAGAGGCTTTTATCGTCTGCATATATGGTATACGGCCAATGTCATAAAGTTGATCAATATATCAGCAACAGAAAATATACGGGAGAGCAAACCATGGGCGGGTTCAAGTCGGCCATTGTAATGGAAGACACCAGGGACGAAGCCCTGGCTCAAAAGTTGGGTTTGGAATTTGGTATGGTGGAACTCCAAAAGCTGTTTATAGCTTTAACAAATTCTTAAGGGGGAAACAACCGTGAATAATATTCTAAAGGTTATAAAATACCAACTTAGGGATTTTAGGATAGGCCTTATAATATTCTATGGCATAATATCGGCCATCGTTGTTATGGTTACAATTTCTTTTAAAAATTTAAGCAATAATCCCAATGTGAGTGTGACTTTTAGTGGATTTGGCATGGCAACCGTTATATTCATATTTATTGTGGGACTGAGCTGTTTTAGGGATAGTTTTAAGTTTATGCAGGCCAATAATGTATCCAGAAAAAGCTTCTTTATAGGAAATGGTATTACATTAATATCGGTTGCAGCGTTAATGGCCATTGTGGAGGCAATACTGGACAATACTTTAAGGCACCTCTTTCCCTATAAAGGCTTGTTTCAACAGCTTTATAGGAGCAATTCATCGGTAGCGGATTTCTTGTGGTCCTTTGGGTTATACGCTTTTTTTATCAGTCTGGGATGGTTTATAACCATGGTCTATTATCGGAGCAATAAGCTCATGAAAACCGTTGTTTCACTGATACCCGTCTTTATAATAATATTGTTGGTGGTGATAAACAATCTTACCGGGGGTGCCCTAGGCCAGGGTTTGGTCAGTCTATCGGCATCAGCCCTGGGCTTTAACAACGGTTTTAATGCCTATATAGCGGTATTGTCCTTTTGGGTGGCAACGGCAGTACTTTTGGGGGTGGGCTTTCTTCTTATTCGCAGGATGCCAGTAAAAGAATAGCATCATAAAGACCTGATAGGGTGGTTGTAAAATAAGAACCGATTCATTCCAATGATTGAAGCCATGGATTGGAAACCATTGAAAGACTTAATGTAAAGTTAATTAAAGTGCATTAACTTTATTTTGCAATAAACTGAAACTATCGATGGAAGGGGATCCGGGCGGGCTGGGCAGTTTTTTAAGGGATGGGGTTGAAGTTTATATAAATAACCAAAAATAAACTGTTTTCCTGAATTTTATATAAAAAATAGGTGGGCAATTCTCTGCTTTATAGCCTATTTGACATCATAACCTTAACGTAAACTTTATGTTAGAATATGCTGGTTTACATGCCGTTTTGGGGTTGGTGTATAAAAAAATTTCGGGCTAGAAAAAGTTCTATGTGCTGTTAATTTTCGTAGGGTTGTATTCGGCCATATTATATTAAAGACCTGTGGTATAATATATAAAAATTATGGTGCAATTTTTAATTTTGCTGCTACCAGCGTTCACCCGGCGCCTTTTTTATCCGATATGGTTGGTGCCGGTCATGGACAGCATGTATCGATAAGGCATACCGGCTGCTGTTTATGCATACAGGGGCAGTGCGGATTTATTCTAAGAATAAACAATTATTTAGAAGCTTGAAGGTGAACTTATGATAAGGGATTATTTAAGAAAACATGTGCTAATAATGGACGGTGCCATGGGCACCTATTATTCTCAGACTACCAACAGATACGATGTTCCTCCCGAACTTGCAAACATCAACCACCCGGAAACCATTGAAGATATCCACAGGCAGTATATATCCGCCGGGGCAAAGCTTATTAGGACAAATACCTTTTCGGCCAACAGCATTGTACTCAATATGTCCAGATCCCAGGTAAAGGATATAATTACGGCGGGGGTACAAATAGCAAACAGGGCGGCGGCAGAAAAAGATGTATTTTTGGGGGCCAGTATAGGCCCTGTTCCCGACAGCATTGATAATATTGATACCAGTCCCCGGGCCGTTTTGGAGGAATACAGGTTTATAAGCGATGTTTTTCTGGATTTAGGGGTAGGTATATTCATTTTCGAAACCTTTAACGATTTTACCTATGTTAAAGACATCGTTAAATATATAAAACAAAGAGATGAAAGCGTATTCATCTCGGTGCAGTTTGCCACCACTCCTGAGGGTTTTACCCGTAAGGGTATCAGTAACAGGCATGTAATAGACCAGGTGAAGGCCTGCAGAGAAGTTGATGCCTACGGGTTTAATTGCGGTGTGGGGCCCACCCACCTATACAACCTGTTGAAGGAAATCGACTTTAAAGATGACATTATTGTTGCCGCTCCCAACGCCGGATACCCGGAGATCATCCGTGAGAGGACGGTATATATCAATAACCCAAATTATTTCGCTGAAAAGATGGAGGAAATCAGCAGGCTTGGGGCCAAGATCCTGGGGGGCTGCTGTGGTACAACCCCCTCCCATATACGCAAAATGTCTCAACTTATCAAATCCCGCCGCCATGTACAACCCAAGGAATGGCATAGGATAGAAAAACCCGTTGCCAGCCTGCGCAAAAAAAGACCCAATAATTTTGCGGAAAAACTAAAAAATAATGAGTTTGTAATAGCGGTGGAGCTGGATCCGCCCTTTGACGCAAATATCGAACGGATTATGGAAAACGCCCATATTTGCAAGCAAAACGGGGTGGATATAATTACGGTTGCAGATTCGCCCATGGGCAGGGCCAGGGTGGATTCTATAATGATGGCTGCAAAAATCAAGAGGGAAGTGGGGATAGAGGTTTTGCCTCATATTTGTTGTAGGGATAAGAATTTAAATGCCCTAAAGGCAGGGCTGTTGGCGGGGTATATGGAAAATATCAGGAATGTACTGGCGGTAACCGGTGACCCGGTGGCCGCTGCAGAAAAAAGCAATATAAAACCGGTGTTTAATTTAAATTCCCTAAGTTTGACGGAGTTTTTAAACACCATGAACCATGAAGTATTTAAAGAAGACCCGGTTAATATCGGCGGTGCCCTAAACTTAAATGTATGTAATCCCAGGGCGGAACTGGAAAGGGCCTTTAAAAAGATGGAAAAAGGAGCGACCTTTTTCCTCACCCAGCCCATATTCGACGATAAAGTCATTGAGTTTCTGTCCCATATTCAAAAGTGTGAAAGGATAAAAATATTAGGCGGCATTATGCCCTTGGTAAGTTACAGAAACGCGCGGTTTTTAAACAATGAAGTGGCCGGTATAAAAATACCCGACCATATAATCAATAAATTCCATAATGATATGACGCGGGAAGAAGGGGAAAGGCTGGGTATTGAAATATCCGTTGACATCGCTCAAAGGATTAAGGACAAGGTAGACGGATTTTACTTCATTACACCCTTTAACCGGGTGCATTTGATAATGGAGATAATAAAAAGGCTCAAACAACTTGCCGCCGTTAAATAAAAGGCTTTGGCAAGGGGGTGTGGCTTATGGAAAGCATCTTGGTTGTGGAGGATGACAAAACCATTGCCATGGGTATTGAATATTCTTTGAAACAGGAAGGCTTTGACACCCATATCTGTCATAACGTCAAAGATGCCCAAAAGGTCATTGATGAAAGGGATTTTGCCTTGGTTATCCTGGATATATCCCTGCCCGACGGGGACGGCTTTGAGCTGTGCAGGCTTGTTAGGGCCAAGGGTGATACGCCCATTATTTTTTTGACCGTTTATGATGACGAGGTTAACGTGGTTATGGGTCTGGATATGGGGGCGGATGATTATATCACAAAACCCTTCCGGGTAAGAGAACTGGTATCCAGGATAAAAAGCGTTTTTCGGAGGTACAAAAAGGGCAGTAAAACAAGCGGCAAAATCAAAATAGGCGACATAACCATCCACCCGGCCCAGGCCAAGGTTTACAGAAAGGATTATGAAATTGCCTTAACACCCATAGAATACAAGCTTTTGCTTACATTGGCCCATAACAAGGGCCGGGTACTGTCCAGAAACCGGCTGCTGGAGGATATATGGGACGTAGCCGGGGATTTTGTTAATGACAACACCCTGACCGTTTATATAAAACGGCTCCGGGAAAAGATAGAAGAAAACCCCCAGCACCCGACGATAATAAAAACGGTACGAGGCCTGGGTTATAAGGTGGACGATTGATCAAAAAAATCGGTTTAGGGTGTGTCAAAAGCTCCCAACAAGGTGGTTGATTGATTTGAGTATTTATAAAAACCCCGAGGTTAAAAGAATGATAATAATTTTTTTGGTGCTGTCGGTGGTATTTTTGGCCCTTGCTGTGGTAATGGGTTGTATAAGCTTGATGTATTATAAGAATACCGCGGCCTTAAATCATGCCGCCGTCGTAGGGGCAGTGGCCGGGAGGTATCCCGATGCCGAGGCTGATGTAATAAACCAAATACAAAACTGGGATGAGTATGCTCTGGCCAAAGGGCAGGAGATACTTAACAGGTACGGTATGTATAATCCGGGCACATTGGCCGACACTCCCTTGCTGCATAGGAATTTTAGGATAAATATTTTGCTTTATGTACTGCTGGCCGCGGCTGCCTGCGGTATTTTTATATTATTTTTCATAAATTTTTTAAAAAGACAGTACGGTCAAATACGACAACTGGCCCGTTATGCCCGCAGGGTGGGTAATGGCGATTATTCCTTGGATATTCGGAACAACGAAGAAGGGGATATCAGCATACTTAAAAACGAAATCTATAAAATCACCACCATGCTTAGGGAGCAGGCCCAAGCCTTAAAAAAGGACAAGGCCGTGCTGGCCCGTTCCCTGGCCGATATATCCCATCAACTCAAAACCCCCATGACATCCATATCCGTACTAAATGATTTGTTGTATGAAGCCCCATCCCAGGAAGTTAGACGGCAGTTCTTGGACAGAATGAGGTCGCAGATAAATCGGATGGAATGGCTGATATCCTCGCTGCTTAAACTGTCCAAACTGGATGCCGGTGCCGTTACCATGAAAAGGGATGGAATTAGGGTAAAGAACTTGGTGGACAGGGCGGTTGCCTCCATGGCGGTGCCCCTGGATATCAAGATGCAGGAGGTTAGGGTGAAGGGCCCTGACCATGCCAAGTACATCGGGGACTTTAACTGGAGTTGTGAGGCCTTGATCAATGTGCTCAAAAATTGCATTGAGCATACCCCCGAGGGGGGTGTTATAGATATATCCTTTGAAGAAAATCCCATCTATACCATGATCAAAATATCCGACACCGGTGTGGGCATCCATAAGGAGGATATACCCCATATCTTCGACCGTTTTTACAAGGGTAAAAATGCCGCCGAGGACAGCGTGGGCATAGGACTTGCCATGGCCCGCGCCATTATTGACAAACAGGGCGGTGATATTACCGTTAGCAGCGAGGAGGGCAGGGGTACCCAGTTTATCATTAAATTCTACAAAGGTGTTAAATGATGATTTTAGCCAATAAAACCGTACGTCGGTCCTGCGAACAATGTTATTCGTCCTTCGGTTGCTTATGAATAAGACTACGCAGCGTAACAAATTTTTACTTTTGCGTCTTGGGGAATGTGACAAAACTGTCACTTAAATTGTCACTTAAAAGTCATGTTGGGCGGATATAATAGAACCCGAATCAAGGTTAAAGGGGTAGATTTGTATGGAAATTTTGAAGGTGGAAAATCTGTCTAAAATTTACGGTAAGGGAGCCACCCAGGTAAAGGCACTGGACGGCGTGTCCTTTAGCGTAAACAAAGGAGAGTTTGTTGCCATAGTAGGCCCATCGGGTTCTGGGAAATCCACCCTGCTCCATATAATAGGCGGCGTGGATCGGCCCACTGCCGGTCGGGTGTTTATAGACGACACCGATATATACAAACTGAATGACACAAAGCTGGCAATATTCAGACGAAGGCAGGTAGGACTTATCTATCAGTTCTACAACCTCATCCCTATCCTTAATGTGGAGGAAAACATCACGTTGCCGCTGCTGCTGGACGGAAGGAAGATTGAAAGGGAATACCTGGATGAGATACTGACCACCCTCGATTTAAAGGACAGGCTTCACCATTTACCCAATGAACTGTCGGGCGGACAGCAGCAACGGGTATCCATCGGAAGGGCCCTGATAAACCGTCCTGCCCTTGTACCGGCCGATAAACCCACCGGCAACCTTGACAGCAAAAACTCCAAGGAAATTGTAGACCTTTTAAAGCTGTCCAATAAACGTTATAACCAGACCCTTATTATTATCACCCATGATCACCAAATAGCCTTGCAGGCCGACAGGATAATCACCTTAAGGGACGGGCGCATAGCAAAGAATGAGGTGATCCGGTCGTGAATGTGCTAAGAAAACTTACCCTAAGAAGCCTTATGCTCAATAAAAAACGCACCATTGCCACCATCATAGGTATTATCCTGTCGGGGGCCATGATCTGCGGTGTGGCCAGCATCGCAGCCAGTGTACGGGATGCTTTGGTCAGGTCGGCCATGGAAACCGACGGTAATTACCATGCATCCTTTTATGATGTGGAATATGGGGACATTAAATATATAAGGGACAATGCCTATACCCAACAGGCCATGATCAGCAGAAACTTGGGCTATTCAATATTTGAAAAATCCCAAATAGAAAATAAGCCCTATATTTTTATTAAGGAATGCGATGCCAAGGTCTTTGAAAATTTCCCCATCACCCTTAAAGAAGGGCGGTTGCCTGAAAAGGCGGGGGAGATGGTGGTATCCGAAGATATTTTTGAAATGGGCGGCCAATCCTATGGTATAGGCCAAAGGATAACCTTAAATGTTGGTTGCAGGATGGACGGGGGAGTGGAGCTAGGGCAACTTCCCCTATCAGAGACCGAGATCTTAGAGCCCTTAACCACCAAAATCTATATTATTACCGGCATTATCGAAAAACCCCGGTTTGAGTCGATGGATAATCCGGGCTTTACCGCCCTGGCCTACCTGGACCAAGACTCTCTGACCCAAGGGGATAAGGTAAATGTGTCCATCCTGGCCAAAAAACCTAAGGATATTTACAAAAAGGCGCCGGAGATCGCACAAAGCGTCGGCGCCGGGGATGTGTCCTACAACAACGAGTTGTTAAAATGGATGGGCATCTCCCAAAACCAACGATATAACAATTTGTTGATACAGGTTACCCTTATCCTGATACTTCTTATTGTGGTAGGATCGATTGCCGTTATCTATAACGCCTTTGCCATATCGGTAAGCGAGCGTAAAAAACAATTTGGCATGCTGTCAAGCGTTGGAGCCACCTCCCGGCAGATAAGGAGTATGGTGTTGTATGAAGGTTTTATCCTCGGGGCAATCGGTATTCCCCTGGGCATTTTGTCGGGCATAGGAGGCATTGGTGTAACCTTAAAAATAATAAACAATGTGATGAAAGGCTCGATAATCAGCGGCGGCCTGGGGTTAAGGCTGGTTATATCGCCGGCTGCCATAATTGCTACCATATGCTTTGTTGCCCTGACTATATTACTGTCGGCATATATTCCGGCCAGAAGGGCAGGTATGGTCTCTCCTGTGGATGCCATAAGACTGAGCACCGATATCAAGGCAGAGGCTAAGAAGCTAAAGACGTCGAAACTGACCAGGCTGCTCTTTGGATTTGAAGGCGAGCTGGGCCTTAAAAACTTAAAACGCAACACCAAACGATACCGTGCCACCGTGTTTTCCTTATTTATCAGTATAGTATTGTTCATATCCTTTTCGTCCTTCATGACCTATGGTTTTAAAAGCATGGATATGTATTTTGATGATGTACCCTATGATATGATAGTCCAAAAGTATGATACAAGTATAGAGGAGCAAACGGAGATTTTTAATAGCATTATTGTCTTAGACGGGGTAGAGAGGTACGCCGTGGTGAGGGAAATTTACAGCACGGCTGAGGGCTTGAATCCTTCCCAGTTGGGCAGTTATTTGCAGAAACAACAAATAGACCAAGGCTATTTTTCTCCCGATGGAGAAGGCAGGTACAGCATGCCGTGTACTATTGTGACGATAGGGGATGAGGAATTTGAGGCCTATGCCCAAGATAAAGGGATAGATACTTCAGGCTTTTATGATACCGACAATTTCAAGGGCATACTCATTAATAAAAATATTATTGAAAAGGGAAAATTAATTGAGTATGAGCCCATGAACATGAAAAGGGGCGATAGGTTAGAACTTAAGGAATTTGAGGTTGACAAAACCCATATTCCCTACAGCTGTACCATGGAGATAGGCGCCGTAACCGACAGCCTGCCCTTTGGTCTTTCCCATACCGGTTTACTAAATCTTGTTGTTCTGGTTTCCGAGGAAGTCTTTGGGGCCATACGGTCCAACCTTCATGAGGTATATAAAGAACAGGCCGATCGCGCTACCCTTGCCATAAAGGCCGAGGATGCCGATAAACTTGAGGAAGAAATACGCAGTATTCATGGACGGGATGAAAACCGCAGTCTGTACATCCATAACATAACCGCCATGTTGGATGCGAACAAGCGCATGAAAACCATAGCCTCTATCT
>DUOD01000028.1 GCA_012838995.1 Clostridiales bacterium | reverse complement strand
GCACCCGTGGGACACCCGATATCGATTCCCGTATGGAAGCTCCAATGATTTAATACCGGATGGTATCTGTTACCGTATCCGGAAGTAACGTTGTAGTACCCGGATACCGGCCACCCCAAGGCACCGCCGGTATACCTATCCCCGCCCCTGCTGCCGCCACTGCCACTGCTACCGCTGCTGCCGCTGTTTCCGCCACTGCCGCCGCTGTCGCTACTGCCGCTATTGTCTTGCTGCTGTTGTTGCTGCTTCTGTTGTTCTTTCTGTTTCTGAATTTGTCTTTGTTTTTCCCTTTCTAACTCAAGCTGCCGTTGTCTTTCCTTTTCCTGAAGATCCTTTATGGTATTTTCAAGGCGCAGGGCTTCCTGCTCCAATTCATTAATTGCCTGTTTTTGTTTTTGTTCCTGCTGTTGTAGTTCATTGAGAAGATTCTGCTTTTCTTTTTTCTTATTCTCTATCTCCTGCTTTTGTCTGGAAATGGTCTGTTTGTTCTCTATAATTTCCTGCTGCTTTTGTTCAAGCTCCAGCTTTTTATCCTCTACCTGCCGCTGCAGCTCCTGCATGGTGTGTAATACCTCTGAATCAAACTCCAGCATCTTCCCTATTGCTTCAAATCTCGCTATCAGGGAATTTATGCTGTCGGCGCCCAGCAGTAATTCCAATATACCCTGGGGCCCGTTCATGTACATAACCCTTAAACGGGTATCCATTAATTTTTTTTGTTCTTCTGCCTTTTCGATGGCTTCCTTCAGTTCTACTCTGGTAATTTCCAGTTGCTTTTGGTTTTCCTCCAACTGGTTTTGAACCTCAACCAATTGCTGTTCCTTTTTCTCAAGATCATCCTCGATGACCGCCAGCTGTGACAGAACATCATTTTGTTGACTCTTTATGCTGTCCAGCTGCTGTTGGGTGGACTTTTTTTGCTCATTTACATTTTTTAGCTCGTTTTTCTTATCGTCGATCTCACCGGCCCAGACCTGGCCCACCATACAAAAGGCTATTAATACTGCTAAAATACATATTTTCAACCTTTTAAAAACCACATTGAAACCCTCCACACCCTGCATAGTTTTACGCTGCATATTTTTAAAACTTTTTAATATATTTAAACCTTCAGATACTTTCTGATGGATATAACACTGCCCAATATACCTACCACTATTCCTATGGCCAGAAAACTTAAGATGATGGGTTTGAAAACCTGTTCGATAGGCACCAATGTAACAAAAAATGCAAACCCCCCTGCCTTGCTCAGCAGTGAATCATAAAAAAACATGATTGCAAGGGTGGCTATAAACGCTCCTATAATTCCCAATATGGCGCCCTCTAAAACAAAGGGCCACCGTATAAACCAGTCACTGGCGCCCACATATTTCATAATACTGATTTCCCTTCTTCGGGAAATCACTGCCAGTTTAATGGTGTTAGACACCACGAATATCGTTACCACTGCAAGTATGATAACCAATACAACCCCGCCGTTTCTCATGGCCGAGGTAACCCGTTCAATGGTATCTACCACCTCCTTGTTATACTTGATGGTTTCTACCCAAGGCTTGTCCTCAATATTTGAGGCCACAGCCCTCACCCATTCCGGATTATGAATTTTTATTGAAAAGGACCGAGGCAGCGGGTTGGTCTCTTCGGTGTATCCCTCGAGGATTTCACCGCTGTCGCCCAGCTGTTCCTTCATGGCCCGTAAGGCATCGGCCTTGGACTGGTAAGAAACTTCATCGACGCCATTCATGGCCTCCAGTTGTTTTCCTATCTTTCTAACCTCGGCTTCGCTTATTTCATCCTTCAAATACACTATTATTTCCACCTGGGAATCTAAGGTATCGGCGGTATTTTGCACATTAAAAACGATGAGAAGCACTACCCCAAATATAAATAAGGAAGCTATTATGGAAAATACGGCGGCCGTGGTCATAACCTTGTTTCGTCCTATATTTTTAAAGCCTTCTTTCAATAAGTAACCGAATGTCCTAGGCTTCATCGGGATACTCACCCCTTTGCCTGTCGTTGACAATTACACCTCTATCAAAGGTAACAACCCTTTTTCTCAATGAATTTACTATATCCCTTGCGTGGGTTGCCATTATGACGGTGGTTCCCCGACAATTTATTTCATTTAAAAGGCCGATTATTTCCCATGCCGTATCGGGATCGAGGTTACCGGTGGGCTCATCGGCTATCAATATGGACGGATTATTCACAATTGCCCTTGCCAGAGCAACCCTTTGTTGCTCGCCGCCGGATAATTGAGAAGGCAGCATTTTTGCTTTACTGCTCAAGCCTACCAAGGAAAGCACCATGGGTACCTGACGCCTTATTTCCTTTCTGCTGGCCTCCACCACCTCCATGGCAAAGGCCACATTTTCGTAAACCGTCCTTTCATTAAGCAGCCTGAAATCCTGGAATACCACGCCTATATTCCTTCTTAAAAGGGGTATTTCCCTTCTCTTCATTTTGGCTAAATTTTTACCCTTTACCAGTATGGTACCCGATGTGGGAACAATTTCCCTTAATATCAGTTTTATTAAGGTGGATTTCCCCGCACCGCTGGCACCGACTATAAATACAAACTCACCCTTTTCGATTTTGAGATTTATATTAGACAAAGCGGTAAGCCCGTTTGGATATGTCTTGGTTAGATTAATAAATTCTATCAAAGTCTACATCATCCCCCAGTCCATCATAACATTACTATATTTCGACAGCACAAGCGTTATTCCTTCCAACTTTATATACTTTTTTTTGAAATTAGTCCTTTTGCTTCATAAAATTGTAACACATCGCCAAACAATATTAAAAAAAACAAATAAATATGTAAAAAACGTAATATTTATTTAATAGTATAATAGAAATTTTTGAATAAATAAAGCGGAAAAAAATATCACGACTACTTTACCATTTGCATGTAATTTCATCACCTTCAATATGGTTTCATCTACTTAATTTT
The DNA here is from genome assembly GCA_012838995.1 of Clostridiales bacterium. Lineage (GTDB taxonomy): Bacteria > Bacillota > Clostridia > DUOD01 > DUOD01 > DUOD01. The sequence goes on along the minus strand of DUOD01000028.1, from coordinate 50,272 downwards.
AGTTTGGCCTCCTTGGTTTTTTGGGGTTTTGCAATGGGAAGTTTATAGCTCCGTCCTTACCCTTTGCCGGGATTGTTGAATTTTTATGCATAACATTGTATAATTATAAAAGCATGGATAAAAACTTTAATTCATAAAACAGGAGGACAAAATGACAAGGGTATGTGTTATTGGCGGCAGCGGCTACGCCGGTATTGAATTGATACGGCTTCTCAACGGGCATCCAAAGGTGGAGCTGTACCATATTGTATCCAACAGCATGGCAGGCAGAAAGCTGTGGGAAGTGTATCCTAATTTCAAAGGATGCCTGGATGTAACCTACGAGCAACTTAACTTTGATAAGATACAACAATGCGACGTCATATTTACCGCCCTGCCCCACGGAGTGTCAAGTGAAATAGTGCCAAAACTATATAACATGGATAAAACCGTCATAGACCTGAGCGGGGACTTTAGATATAATAATCCCAAGGTTTACGAGACTTGGTACGGTCTGCAACACAAGGCCCCCGATGTATTAAAACAGGCAGTATACGGTCTGCCTGAGCTCTATAGGGAAGAAATTAAAAAGGCCAGGCTGGTGGGTAATCCGGGGTGTTATACTACATGTGCTATACTGGCCTTGGCCCCTCTGTTAAAACACAACATCATCGAGCAAAATAATATAATAATCGACGCCAAATCCGGAACCACCGGCGCAGGTAAAGGTCTGTCCCCGGGGCTCCATTTCACCCAATGCAGCCAAAACATTAAAGCCTATTCGGTGGCGGTCCACAGGCATACATCGGAAATTGAGCAGGAATTAAGCCTTGTGGCCCAAAGGGAGATCAAGGTTTCCTTTACGCCCCACCTCATACCGATAAAAAGGGGTATACTGGTAACCGCCTATGGGAATATGAACAAAGAAGCGGATTGGGACACGGTCTTCCATTCATATGCTCAATTTTATAAAGACGCTCCCTTTATTAGGCTGTATGAAGAGGGCAAGCTGCCCGAAACCAATCATGTAGCCGGCTCCAATTTCTGTGATATCGGCTTTGTATTGGATAAACGATTAAACAGGATAGTAATCGTAGCGGCCATCGATAACATCATAAAGGGTGCCGGTGGCCAGGCCATTCAAAACATGAACCTCATGCTGGGCTGGAATGAAACCACGGGGCTTATGTTTCCGGGTTATTATTTATAGATTAAGGGAGGAAAGACGTGAACGGAATAATACAAAAAGCAAGTATTTTAATTGAGGCATTGCCCTATATCCAAAGACTAAGCGGTAAGCGGGTGGTAATCAAATACGGCGGCAATGCCATGATTTCAGAGAATATAAAAGAAACCATCATGCAGGATATCACACTGCTCAAATACATCGGGATAAATCCAATTGTAGTCCATGGCGGCGGTCCGGAGATAAACAAAACCCTGGAAAAGCTAAACATACAGCCTAAATTTCACCAGGGACTTCGCATAACCGACATGGAAACCATGGATGTGGTACAAATGGTGCTGGTGGGTAAAATCAATCAGGATATTGTATCGGACATAAACAGGTTGGGTGGAAAGGCAGTGGGTATTACGGGCAAGGATGCTTCCTTAATACAGGTAGAAAAAATACAACCCAAGGACGGTGTCGATTTGGGTTATGTAGGCCAAATTAAAAGGGTGGACTGTAAACTGCTGGACGTACTGTCCAAAGATGAATACATACCGGTAATATCCCCCATTGGCGTGGGACCGGACGGGAAAAGTTATAATATAAACGCCGATATAGTGGCCGGGGAAATAGCGGCCTCTTTACACGCGGAAAAGCTCGTACTGCTGACAGACGTAGACGGCATCAGACGGGAAATGGATAAACCCGAAACTTTAATATCCACCATCACCCAGGAAGAGGTCTACCACCTGATAAACAAAGGCATAATAAACGGAGGCATGATACCCAAGGTTAAGGGCTGTTTAAGGGCTTTAAGCATGGGAGTTAAAAGAACTCATATATTAAACGGCACCATCCCCCATGCCATAATACTGGAAATTTTCACCGACAAGGGTATAGGAACCATGGTCGAGAAATGAAGGAATGCCCGTTGAAGGCGGGTGTCTACCCCGTTAAACACCCGCCTTCAACTTGATATCTTATAGGTGCTCAATTTCTATTTGGTCGACATACCTGTATACTTCATCTTTAACGAATAACTGGGTACCCTCCTTGGTAACACAGGAAGCGGCACAGGCACTGCCCACCCTAAGGGCGTATTCAAAGTCGCCCGTCCTGTCCAAGGTAACGGCAATTCCCGTCAACAGTGAATCCCCCGCCCCCACCGTACCTACTGCTTTAATGTTTAATGGCTTTACCCTATAAACCCTGTTTTGGAATACCGCTATGGCACCCCTTTCCCCCAGGGATACCACTACACATTTAACACCGCTGTCTGCTATTTGTCGGGCGGCCTCCACCACCCCGGCATCGCTGTCTATCTTGGTAGAAAATAACTGCTCCAGCTCAAACAAATTGGGTTTTATCATGAAAGGTTGAGCCTTTATGCCCTCCCTTAGGGCATCACCCGATGTATCCAGATAGCATTTAACGGAATATTTGCTGCATATCTCTATCAATTCCCTGTAAAGATCAGCGGCTGCACCTGAAGGTAGGCTGCCGGCAAAAACCATGACCCTGCTTTGGGCGGCATACTTCTCCACCAGTTCTTTAATCCTTTGGACGTGCCGGTAATTTACCGACGGCATGATACCGTTTATTTCGGTTAGGGTGTTGTTTTTTGGATCAACCACCTTTATATTGGTCCTGACCTGTCCGTCGCACATTATAAAATCATATTTTATCCCTCTGTCTTTGAAATTGTCGGTAAATAATTCACCATTTTTTTCGAACAAAAACCCAATACATGTTACGTCCACACCTAAGGTTTTGGCACCATTGGCAACATTGATTCCTTTGCTCCCAAGGTCTGTCCTTTCGCTTATTGCCCGGTTGGTTTTATTCAATTCAAAATTCTCAACAACCATTGTTTTATCGATTGACGGGTTTAGTGCTACACTGGTAAGCATGAAATTCCATCTCCTTTGAATACATAAATTTGGTAAAATGACTTCTTTTTTACTCTTACATGTACGGGGATATTATAGCATATATCCACGCCTTTCCCCCAGTAGTGTATGATACTTTTTTGATAATCCTTTCTGTATTTCTTTACCCGAAACACGAAAAGTACCCTTTTCTCAAATTTCCACACAAAAAAATATACCCGGTATTGGTATGCCGAGTATATTTTTGCATGCAACACCGATTTTGTCCCTAGGTTTTTTCCAACTGCCAACCGAACGGGCCAAAGATCTGAGGGATGATAAATTTTTTATTCCTTAATCCTTTGAGCTATTCTGTTACCCAGTTCAACGCATGCCTGAATTTCCCGACCATCGGGCACCCAATTAATTGCCAGGCCATCCTCCATCACCTCGATGCCTGCCTCCTTCAACCCTTGTTGTATGGCTTCAACGGCCCCGCCGCTCCAACCATAGGAGCCGAAGGACACACCCACCTTGTTCACAGGCCTCAGGCCCTTCAAATCATCTAACAAAGGCGATAGGACAGACAGTATTCCTCTATTAATAACGGGAGAGCCTATGACTACGGCCCTGGCATCTTGGATTTCTTTGATAATATCGTTCCTGTCGGACTTGGATAATTTAAAAATCTTATATTCTACTCCTTGATCGGCTATGCCTCGGCCTATGGCCCTGGCCATCTTCTCGGTGCTTCCCCACATGGTGTCATAGACTATTATAGCCTTTTTACCTGCCCGGCCCGAAGCCCATTCGATATATGCGTTAATAATCTTTGCAGCGTTCTTTCTCCATATCATCCCGTGGCTGGGGGCGATCATTTTTATGTCAATACCCATTTTTGTGATCTGGTCTATCTTCTTTAAAACCAGACTGCTAAAGGGCGTTAAAATATTTGCATAATACTTGGCCGCTTCTTCCATCAATATGTTTTCATCAACCTGGTCATCAAATATGAAAGATGAGGCCAGGTGCTGACCAAAGGCATCGTTGGGCATCAATAGGGACTGCTCGGCAATGTATGTAAACATGCTGTCCGGCCAGTGGAGCATGGGTGCCTCTATAAAGGTTAACGTGTTTTCCCCCAGGCTTATCCTGTCACCGGTTTTTACCACATTAAAATCCCATTGGGCAAAATAGTGTTTTTTCAGCCCTTCCATCCCCTTCTTGCTGCAAAACACCTTGGCCTTGGGGTTGAGTTCCATGATGGCGGGCAGGCTTCCGGAATGATCCATTTCAACATGATTGACTACTACATAATCTATCTTGGTGGGGTCTACCACCTGTCTGATGTTTTCAATAAACTCGTCTGCAAAGGGCGTATACACGGTATCCACCAAAGTAATCTTATCATCGACTATCAGAAATGCATTATAGGTGGTACCTCTATGGGCGGAATAGGCCGGACCGTGGAAGTATCTTATGTCCCAATCCACCACGCCCACCCAGTAAATGTTATCGCATATTTTCACGGCTCCCATATCAAACACAGCTCCTTTTTAAATTATTATATAACTATATTTATACCTTTATCCAAACACCGTTAAACCAAATCTACGAATTTTTTTGCTGCCTTTACCCCTTTTATCAAAGGATAAATACCAGAATCCCCGTTTCAAAAGATATTATTTTCGTAATATAATTTCATATGAATCTTGCCCGATTTGTGGTAGAATTTGTGTATACGAATAAACAGAGTATACAAGCTTTTTTATTTAAAAAATTAAATCAAAAGGAGATGAAAAAACCATGGAAAAAGTAAGCGAGATTATTAATAAGGCCAGGAAAATGAATATTGCCATTCCTGCCTTTAACGTTCCCTATCTGCCAATGATTGAACCCATCATCCAGGCGGTTATCGACGAAGACTCCTTTTCCCTCATCGAAGTGGCCCGGGTAGAATGGATGAAAACGGGGGCCAAGGGTCCAAGGGAAGTTTATGAAGAATTTATAAAATGGGAAAAACCAAATTATGTACGGCTACATCTGGATCACGTACCGGTAATCGACGAGGACAACAAAAGGGTTGATTATCTGCCCATAATAAAAGAAGCACTGGAAATGGGCTACGAGTCGGTAATGGTAGACGGTTCCCGCCTGGATTTAGAAGCTAATATACAAGCCACTAGAAGGGTGGCGGAGCTGGCCCATAAAAAGGACGCGGCCTGTGAAGCAGAGCTGGGAGCGGTCATGGGGCATGAACCCGGTCCCTTACCGCCCTACGAAGAGATTTTCGCATCGGGCAAGGGATTTACCGATGTTAAAGAAGCGGAAATCTTTGTGGCACAAACCAATTGCGATTGGCTGTCGGTGGCCATAGGAAACATCCACGGCGCCATCTCCGGTGCCCTAAGAAACAAAAAAAAGCCTGAAGCAAGACTGGACATAAAGCACCTGTCCCGCCTTAGCGAAGTAACCCGCATACCCCTTGTACTACACGGCGGCTCGGGTATAGCCAGGGAATACTACCTTGAGGCCGTAAAAAACGGCATCAGCAAAGTAAACGTGGGTACCGAGTTGAGACAGACCTATGAGGCGGCTTTACAGGAGGACAACAGTATCGCTAAGGCCCAGGACGCCGTTTATAACCACACCCGAAATCTTATAAGCGGTTATTATAACGTCAGCGGTATCCAAAAAAAGATCTTTGGTTGATCCTTATAAAATAAATTAATGGAGGGTTATGAATGAGTTTGTTAGGATTGGATGTTGGAACCTCAGGCTGTAAAGCCGTCGTATTTTCCAAGGAAGGCAGGGTATTGGCCTCGGCCTATAATGAATACGACTTCCAAGCAAAGACTCCGGGCTGGGCGGAGTTAGACGCTGTCCATGTTTGGGACAAAATAGAGCAGACAATTGCAAAGGCAGCATCCGCCGTCACCGACGATCCTATTGTGGCTTTATCGGTTTCCTCTCTGGGGGAAGCCGTGGTGCCGGTATCCAAAGACCGGAAAATCCTCGGACCTTCCATTCTCAACTTCGATATAAGGGGCGAAGAATATATCCTCCGATTAAAAGAAGCCGTGGGCAGCAAACGTTTATATGACATAAACGGAAATATTCTAGGCAATAATTACAGCCTGACAAAGTTGCTGTGGATAAGGGACAACCAACCGGAATTGTATGACAGTACCTATAAATTTCTGCTGTGGGGCAGCTTTGTGCCCTTTATGCTGGGTGCCGACCCGGTGGTGGATTACTCCTTGGCCAACCGCACCCTGTTGTTTGACCTTGAAAGGCGTACCTGGTCCCGGGAAATGCTCAAAATTACCGGTCTGGACCGGGAAAAACTACCGGATACCCTACCCTCCGGAAAGGTTATAGGAACGGTGTCCCAAAAAATGGCCGAACGGCTTGGCCTTGGTAAAAACGTGGCCATTATTTCGGGGGCCCACGACCAATGCGCCAACGCGGTGGGCAGCGGTGCCATAGAAGAAGGCATGGCCATGTACGGAATGGGCACCTTTATATGTATAGTACCGGTATTTAAAGACAGAAAAGACACCGATATAATGCTGAGGTTGGGTTTAAATACCGAACACCATGCCCTTGAAGACAAATACGTATCCTTTATTTATAACCAAGGCGGTTCCCTGGTTAAGTGGTTCAGGGATACCTTTGCCTCCATGGACAAAAAACAGGCAGCCCTAACGGGTGAGGATATATATGCAAAACTCGACTCGGAAATGCCTCAACACCCCAGTCCTGTCATGGTACTGCCCCACTTCACCCTCACAGGACCGCCGGAGTTCATTGATAATTCCTCCGGCGTAATGGCAGGCCTCAGACTGGAAACAACCCGTGGTGATATACTAAAAGGAATAATGGAGTGCACAACCTTTTACATGAGGGAATGTGTGGAAGAGGCACCCAAGGCGGGAATTAATATCTCGGACTTCCGGGTGGTGGGCGGAGGCAGCAAGTCCGACGAGTGGGTTCAAATATGTTCGGATATCCTGGGAATACCCTTTACCCGCCCGGTCATCACCGAGGCCGGAGCTTTAGGCGCCGCCATTATAGCAGGCGTGGGCCAGGGCATCTTCCAATCCCATAAAGAGGGCGTGGATGCCATGGTAAAGCCGGACAAAATTTTTGAACCCACACCCCGGCAGCAAAAGCTGTATGACGCCAAGTTCCAAAAATACAAACAGCTGTGGCCGCTAATGAAGGAATACCTAAGCCAATTGTGATAAGGTAGGGGAACACACCTGCCGACAACATACTTTTTTTATAAAGTTCTATAACTTTTATAAAGGGATGGTCTATATGATGGAGGGATGCAACTTTTAGCATGTTTTGGCCGGTACAGATAAACAAGTTGGAACCAACAGGCCAGGAAAGGAACGCATCCCTTCAGTGTGTTTTAGCAGGTTTGGTTAATAAGTTGGAATAACCAGGCCAGGCCCCTCCAATATGTTTTAGGCAAAACGTTTGTTTTTTGCAGACTATTTGCGGAGCAACCACGACAGCCTTTTGTATAGCAATGCCGTTACTATTGACACTGCCGTACCCTTGACCAAGTTAAAAGGCAGGATACCGTAAATTATAAGGGACCTTAAGTCTACAATGGCGCTGTTGACCTTGGAGGACGATTCCACTATTACTTCCAGGGGCATCCCTAATACCTTTTGATACAAGGGCAACACCAAAAAGTAATTGGAAAAACTGGCTACCACCGCCATGGCCAGCACGCCAACCACCAAACCCTTGACGGCACCCTTTTTGGTCTTCTGTCTCAGATAAACAAGGCCCGCCGGTACCGCCAGGGCACTGCCCACTATAAAATTGGACAGTTCCCCCACACCACCGGTTTGAGTACCCCTTATCAGGGCATGGAGCAAGTTTTTAACTGCCTCTATGATCATGCCTGCAATGGGTCCCAAGGCAAAGGATCCTAGCAGTGCCGGGAGATCGCTAAAATCGATTTTTAAAAAACCCGGGAATACGGGTACGGGAAATTGAAACAACATCAGGATAAATGCTATGGCGGCCAGCAATGCAATTTTTATGGTATACTTTGTTTTTACGTTCAAACTGAAAACCTCCCTAAAATTTTAAAATAATACAATAAAAAAGTTCCCGTTATCCTTCGGGAACTTTTTATATTTACAATGGAGCAGTATCACACCATACATAATAACAGCATTGGACTGCACATTATAAAATATCTTCTCCCGTCCAGACTTTACTGTCGGCTTTGGAATTTCACCAAATCAACCGTTGAGGCTCGCGGGCTTTAACCGCCGGTAAGGAATTTCACCTGTTCCCGAAGATATAAATAACAGTTATTAAGTTTATAATCAATATTATACAACTATTTTACGATTTTTCAATATATTTTATCACCTTATATGTTTATATTTTATCTTTTTATGGAGCCAAGGTACCTAACCCAAGCCCGAGTTTGAGCAAAAAAACGTTTATCTTATTTAAAAGCACTCCATCTTCTGTCTATAATATTTGACAATACAGAAAGTATAACGGCTTTCCATGTCCGGCCTTAATCCTACATACTTGTGGTATCCCATCCTCAGTTAAAAGGCGGTAACCGCCCTAAGGGTATGCCTACCTTTTATGCTGTTCTTTTATAGGCCACCTGTCCGTTTACAAATACCATCTCCACCCGAGTCATAAACTCCAGGGGATGGCCGTCCATAATTACTAAATCCGCATCCTTGCCGGGTTCTATACTCCCCAGCCTATCGCCCAGTCCGACTATATTAGCGGCATTTATGGTTATTGCCCTAAGGGCTTCCATTTCGTCCATACCTTCCCTTACGGCTATGGCAGCACATACCGGTAAATACTGAACGGGTATAACCGGATGATCGGTCATGATAGCCACTTTTAAACCCGCTCTGCTTAATATACCCGGTGCTTCAAAGGTCATATTCCTAAGCTCGATTTTTGAACGGTCGGAAAGCAGCGGCCCGACAATGACGCCTACGCCGGCTTCGGCAAGGAATTCTGGGATCATATGCCCTTCGGTGCAATGGTCTATGGTGGCCTTTAAATTAAATTCCTTTACCACTCGCAGGGCGGTCAAAATATCATCTTCCCGATGGGCATGTATCTTAAGGGGCAGGTTGCCCCTTAGCACTTCCAACATTATATCCATCTTAAGATCAGGCTCCGGACGTTTGTCCTCATCTTGTTTGGCTTGTTCCAGCTTTTGGCCGTACTCCTTTGCCTTTATCAGGGTCTCTCTTAAGATGGCTGCAGTAGCCATCCTGGTGGTAGGCGCCTTTTGCTGGTCATGGTACACTTTTTTGGGATTTTCGCCAAAGGCGGCCTTTACGGCTATAGGTTCTTTTATTATCATATCTTCTACCCGTTTGCCAAAGGTCTTTAAGGCGGCAAACTGTCCTCCCAGTACGTTGGCACTGCCCGGGCCGGTTACTACCGTGGTAATACCGTGGCTTAATGCTTCTTGAAAGGCCCTATCCCTGTGGTTTATACCGTCTATCGCCCTTAAATGGGGAGTAACCGGATCGGTCATCTCATTACCGTCACTGCCCTCGAAGCCCATTCCGTCCTCCCACATGCCTACGTGGCAGTGGGCATCTATAATACCGGGCATAACGGTCTTCCCATGGGCCTGTATAACCTCCGTGCCCTCGGGAAAATCGATATGCTCCTTAACGTCTATTATCTTGTCCCCTTGTATCAATATATCCCCGGCCTGGTACAACCGGCCGGTCATGGTGTATATCTTTGCTCCTTTTATACCGTACATATGTTACCTCCTGAAATTGTATAATGTACGACCGTAATGCTTACATTAGTTATTCCATGTATTTGCTCGACAAACCACGGGTTTACGCACCGTAGTTAGATGGGTCTCCTTGATCCCGAGATTGCTATCCCTTGGTTGCCGTATCAATTTCTACCGGACTGCATGGGGTATTACTCGCCTTGGAGCAGCGCCCAGGCCAAAAATCCCGCACCGGCCGCAAAGGCCGCCCCCGAACTGATTATTCCGGTATCCGGATACACCCTTTCGCAAAACAGGCCGCTGTCCATGGGCATCCGTTTTATGTGTTTCAATGCCTTTTTCCGCCTGGGGGATAACAATCCGGCACACAAGCCCAGGGTGGAAAGGGAATTGGGATGCCGACTGCACGCCAGTTCGTCAAAATCGGCATCGGACATATAATATTTATAGTCCTTTGAATATAGATACTCCAACGTGTTGGTATACACATCGTCATCTTCATCTACAAAGCCAAGATAGCTCAGCAACACCAGGCTGCCGGAGGGGTCGTTGTATATTCGGTGCCCGCCCCGACCGTCGGTTGACCAGGCAAATATTTTTTTGCCCCCCACCTCTACTATACCGTGTTGCAGTATTTTATCCTTTAACGCATCCGCCTTTTCCTCAAAATACCGCTCAAGGGAAAAATTCTCCATTATCCTGTTAAGCCGGTTCATTATACAAAATGCCTTCCATACCAGCACGTTGTCATATATAACGAAGGGGTGCTCCGCCGGGTGGTTGGATGGCAATAGGAAGGTGGAATAAAGCCCTACATCCTCATCGTACCTTTCATCTATTACCCCCTCCAGGAAGGATAACGCCTCCCTAATATTACCCCTGTTTAATATATCGTAATCCTCGGTGGCATCTATGTAATTTTCCAGGGCTATATAATACGCCGCCACTTGATCCAGTCCAAAACCGGGAAACAGCACCCTCCCGTCTATATAATGGATATTTTGGCCGGCATTGACGAAATGATGCTCGAATATAAATTCCAACACCTTACTTGCCCGGGTTTTGTCCACCATGGTCAAAGCCGGCATGGACCATAACAGGCTATCCCTCTCACGGAATGCACCGCTTTCATCATACAAAGGACTTCTGGAGGTCAGCGGTGCATACTCGTCGGTGTCCATGGCCTTGCCCACGCTGAAAAAGTAATTAAAGAACAGGTTTTCATTGGCTATCTTTTGAACGTCCTTGTCTTCATGGGATTTTTCCTTGCTCCTCAGCCAATTTAGCGTTTCTTCCAGCATTTGTTTATATCCCCGTCTTTTGAGGTGTATGAGATTTGCGGCGGCGCCGTCCTCTTCAAGGTTAACCGAGATATAAAAACATACTTCTGCCCCTTGCCCCTGTTCCAAGTGTATTTTGTTATACGCCTTGTACTGCACGGGTTTGTTTATATCGATGGGCTTACCGTAAAACTCCCATTTGACGTCTTCCATGGAGGAACCGATGGCATAAGCCAGACTGCCGTTATACGACTTAAACCCCAGCACCAAGTTTTTGGTCCACTGGTCCAGCTGCGCATTTTTTACACCGCAAACCGACTGGCGGGAAAAAATCAATTCATGGATATGTTTTGTCATACCCTTTAGTCCTAAAGTGAAATCCGCATCCTGTCCTTTATTGGTAAGATTTAAAATGTACATAAAACCCTTTTCCTTCAACGGTGCAACTATGGTACCGGTAAGGGCAACCTGTTGGTCCTCATAGGTAAAGCTAGGCACCCAGCTGCCCAGCTTTTTCCAAACCAATTTGCTTTTATCGAGTTTATGGGGCTGTCCTTCTATTTCCAACAATGGAACAAACAAATAACAATCCTTTTGCCTTTCGTCGGAACCCACTTCTAACAGCACCCTATACCTCATAAACATTGTATTAAAATTCTTTATACCCGCCGTATCGGTATCTATGCACGGAATAGCAATATACTCGTTACCGGTGGGAATATAGCTCTCTCCCCAATCCAACTTATCAGGTATTGACACTATCGGCTGACCGGGTTTCATAATCGTGGCTCCTTTCTTTTTTTATACCATATTTACCTTTCAACCGGTGGTGGCACTCCCCTGTGCCGCAAAAGTGGGTAATATATGTACCCATAAGCAGGTCCTGTAACTGGTTCTGCTATATTATTATACAACAATATATTGTAAAATTCAGTATCATTTGAACTTTTGGGCGGGGAAAGCGGCCACCGTCCTTTAAAGGATGGATCTTTGGGCGGTACCCTTATGTCAGTTTAATAGGGTTTTCCGTCAACAAAAAATACCGGAAACATCCGGTATTTTTTTATTGATGTATCTTATGCAATTGGAATTTATCATGTATGGCTTTTACTGCCTTTTCCACATCCTCCTCGTTTATCAAACACGAAACCTTGATTTCCGATGTGGTAATCATACCGATATTTATATTGGCCTCGGCAAGGGCTTCAAACATTAAAGCAGCCACACCGGGGTTGTTTACCATACCGGCACCTACTATTGAAACCTTGGCCACATTATCCCTGTACTTAACACCCCTTGCTTCCAGGTAATCAAGGTTTTCTTTTATCAATTCCAAAGCCTTTTCCAGGTTTGAACTGCTTACGGTAAAGGATATGTCCTTGTCCTCTTCCCTGCCTATACTTTGGATGATTACATCCACGTCTATATTATTCTTTGCCAATAAATCAAACAGTTTATAGGCCATACCGGGTTTATCCTTAATACCTAACACCGCAATCCTCGCCACGTTAGTATCATGGGCAACGCCCGTCACCACCATTTTATCTTCCACTTTTTCTACCTCCTTGACATAAGTACCGTCGTTATCGCCGAAACTGGATTTTACCACCAGGGGTACCCGGTATTTCTTTGCCAGTTCCACCGACCTGTTATGGAGTATCCTTGCGCCCAGGCTGGCCATTTCCAACATCTCATCATAGGAAATATATTTAAGTTTGCTTGCCTGGGGTACTAATCTGGGATCTGCAGTGTATACACCATCCACGTCGGTATATATCTCACAAAAATCTGCCTTTAATGCCGCCGCCAAGGCAACGGCTGTAGTATCCGACCCACCCCTGCCCAGGGTGGTTATGTCGTTGTTTTCATCAACGCCCTGAAAGCCGGCTACTATTATGATTTTTCCCTTTTGTAACTCCTTTTTTATCCGGGTAATATCGATTGATATTATCCTGGCGTTGCTGTGCACGCTGCTGGTTTTGATGCCCACCTGGGGACCGGTTAAGGAAATAACGGGATAACCCAACCTTTCAACGGCCATCGCCAATAGGGAGATGGATATCTGTTCCCCTGTGGAAAGAAGCATATCCATTTCCCTCTTGGACGGATGACTGTTTATCTCCTTGGCCATTTCGATCAAGTGGTCGGTAGTGTCGCCCTGGGCAGATACCACCGTAACTACATCATTTCCCTTGTCCTTTTCTCTGACTATTCTTTTTGCTACATTCATTACCTTCTGTGCATCTGCAACCGAACTGCCTCCGTATTTTTGTACAATTAATGCCAAAGATCCTTCCCCCTAACTCTCGAATATGCTACTGTCTATAGGTTGTGCTCTATCCTAATTTTATTTTTTATGGATTTTATATCCTTATGACCGATCAGTATCTCAAATAAAGACGCAAGCTCCTTTTCCTTTGCCGTTGATGTAACGAAACCCAGTTCATTTTTTAAGGACTGATCGTTGCACATTATTAGCTGGCAATCTTTGAATATTGATTTTACTGCATCGGCCGCTTTGTCCTCATCGTCGTACTCCACTCTGACGAAATACCTTGTTTCGGTTTCCATTATATCCATGACATTGTCATCATTTTCTCTGGACCAAACATTTTTCTTCTTGGTTTCCAGGTGTTTTACCGCGTCAATGATATCCCCTACCACCGCGCTGGCAGTGGGCAACTTGCCGGCTCCCCTGCCGTAAAACATAACGTCTCCTATGGCATTGCCCCTTACCATTATTGCATTGAACACATCGTCCACATTGGCAAGGGGACTGAGCCTGTCTATCATAACCGGCGACACCCTTAGCATCAGTCGGTCGCCTAAGCTTCGGCATATGGCCAAAAGCTTTATGGCCTTACCCATATAATCCGCATAAATGGCATCCTCTTTGGTTATGGAAGTAATGCCCTCGGTATGGATACGGTGATAGTCCACCCTTTCGTCGTAGGCAATGGAAGCCAGTATTGCAAGCTTACGGGCCGCATCATAGCCCTCTACATCATCGGACGGATCCCTTTCGGCATAACCCTTTTGTTGGGCGTCGGAAAGGGCCTCTTCAAATCGCATTCCTTCCTTTTTCATTTTAGTAAGGATATAATTTGTGGTGCCGTTTAATATGCCGATTATTTCGGTTATTTCATTGGCAGCCAAACACTCGCTCAAGGGTCTTATAATGGGTATACCGCCACCCACACTGGCTTCGAAGAGGAAATTTACATCCTTTTCCTTTGCCAGTTTCAATAATTCCGCACCGTACTGGGCAACCAATTCCTTATTAGAAGTAACCACATGCTTGCCTGACATAATGGCTTTTTTTACATAGGTATAGGCTGGCTCCTTGCCTCCCATAACCTCCACTACTATGGGAACATCGGGATCCTCCAGTATATCGTCCGGATTTTTGGTGAACAGCTCCTTGTACGGACTGTCGTTAAACTCTTTCAAGTCCAGGATCTTTTTTATTTTTACGGGCTGACCCGCCTTTTTTTCTATGCTGCTGCTGTTTTTGGTCAGCACCTCAACAACACCGGAACCCACAACTCCATGTCCCATTATGCCTATATTAGCCATTTTTTATCCCTTCCTTATCATTAACAATTAATAGACTTCAGACTTTGCTCATTCCTTTGCCAAAATTTCTATTTTTTGTACCCCTTTTTGTTCACCCAACATACTTATAAGATAGTCGGTATCTTCCCTCAATTCTTTGGTGTCTATGGAAATAGTGACGTTGGCCAAACCATGGACGGGTATATTTTGATTCATGGTTAATATATTGGCCCTGGCCTCGGCAATGATATTCAATATGCTGGATAAAACACCCGGCACGTCTTCCAGTACCAAAGCCAAGGTTAGAATTTTGCCTCGTGTACCCTCGGTGAAGGGAAATACCGCCTCTTTATACTTATAATAGGCACTCCTGCTAATGCCCACTGCTTTGACGGCTTCATTAACGGTATTTACTTTACCCAGCTTTAAAAGTCTTTTAGCCTTTACCACCGAGGTAAAAACCTCCGGAAGCACTGATGCATCCACTAAATAAAAGGTAGTTTTATTGTGCATAAGTCTCCCCCATTGTCTTTGTACAGAAGACATTTGTTCATACATGAGAGAATTCTAACACATTAACCCCAGGTATACAATGGCTGAATAACTTGAAATTAAGGGAACTATTAAGTATACCTGGGGTTTTCTATCTATTTCTTCATTTTTTAAGTATATTTGCTTTTAAAATGGACAAACTATTAGGGTATATTTATTTAACCTTTAAGGTTTTAACCTGTACACCTTCCAATTGCAATAGATCATTGGTAAGGTCTCGTACAAATCCATCGTCCTTGTTTATATTCAGGGAGATGATACCGTTGTTGCTGTCGGCATCATGTATTCCCAAACGGCTTATTATACCGTCGCCGTACTTAGTTAATACCTCTTGCACCTCGGGAGCGTTTTTGCTCCTGTTATCCAATATTATAGCCATAATACTGAAATTTTGCATTTTTATCTCTCCTTTGTCATCATCATTGAGCACGGCAAATTCTATACATTAGATATATGTTTAGCTTTTTAAGATTTTCTATTCTTTTAATGCCGCTAAAAAATAAACGTTAGCCCCGGCTTTTAATCCGGGGCCGTTGTTTATTCTTCGGCTTCCTTTTGAGCCTGTTCGATTATCTTCGCACTTATGTTCTCCGGTACTTCTTCGTACCTTTCAAAGGTTAGTTTAAAGCTTCCCCTTGCCTGGGTCATGGATCTAAGATCGGTTGCATACTTAAACATCTCTGCCTGGGGCACTTCGGCAACAACCTGCTGCATACCTTTATCGGCCGGGTTCATTCCCAATATCCTACCCCTTCTTCTGTTAAGATCGCCGATTATGTCACCCATGTATTCCTCCGGAGTAAGTACCTCCACCCTCATGATGGGTTCCAATAATACCGGTGAAGCCTGGGGCAATCCTTTCTTGTATGCCAGAGAAGCGGCCGTCTTGAACGCCATTTCCGACGAGTCCACCGTATGGTAGGATCCGTCGTACAAAGTACACTTAAGGTTTACCACCGGATACCCGGCCAAAACACCCTTTTCGATACATTCCCTTAGACCCTTTTCCACAGCGGGGATGTATTGCCTGGGAACAACACCGCCTACTATCTTGTCAACAAATACAAATTCCCCTTCGCCTTCCGCTGCAGGTTCAAATTCTATCCATACATGACCGTACTGACCATGACCACCGGTTTGTTTTTTGTGCTTGCCTTCGGCCTTTACGGATTTTCTTATGGTTTCCCTATATGCAACCTTGGGATCGCTCAAGTTCACTTCGACGCCGAACTTGTTCTTCAATCTGTTTGTCATTATCTCCAAGTGGAGTTCTCCCACACCGGAAATGAGTAGCTGGTTTATCTCTACATTCTTCTCAACGGTAAAGGTAGGATCCTCCTCGGTAAGCTTGGACAAGCCCGATGAGATTTTTTCTTCGTCCCCCTTGGACTTGGGTTCCACGGCCAGTGAAATACAAGGTTCGGGGAAATCAATGCCCTCAAGGATAATAGGATGGGCACCGTCGCAAAGGGTATCGCCGGTGCTTGTCACCTGAAGCTTGGCCACCGCTCCTATGTCTCCGGCAACTACCTTGTCGGTATTTATCTGTTTTTTACCCCTCATGAAATAGACTTGGCCTACCTTTTCGTTCTTTTCCTTACTGCTGTTGTAAATGCCGGAATCGGAAGACAAAGTGCCGGAGTAAACTCTAAAGAGCGAAAGCTTACCCACAAATGGGTCTGCCACCGTTTTGAATACAAAGGCACTAAAGGGTTCGTTTACATCGCATTTTCTGGTTTCAACTTCGCCCGTCTTGGGATTTTTCCCTTCAACCTCCGGTCTGTCGGCAGGAGACGGACAGTATTCCAAAATAGTATCCATTAACAGTGCAACCGAAGGGGTAGACAGTGCCGAACCGCACAATACCGGTACTACAGAACCGTCCAAAACTCCCTTTCTCAAGCCGGCATGGATTTCTTCACCGGTTAGCTCTTCACCGGCAAAATACTTTTCAAGGAGCTCTTCATCGCTTTCGGCTACAGCCTCTACTATCATTTCCCTAATGGATTCTACCTCGTCATTCATGTTGGACGGAATGTCGGTATCCGAGATATCATTACCCTTAAATTCCTTGGCAACCATATCCACCACATCAATACAACCCTTGAAACCCTTATCGTCCATTATGGGTATCTGAAACGGCACGATGGATGTCCCGAATTTTTCCTTTAACTGATCCAGTATCTTGGAAAAGTTAGCGTTTTCCTTATCCATCTGGTTAACAAAGATAACTTTAGGGATATTATATTTTTCTGCATAGTCCCATGACTTTTCCGTACCGACGATCACCCCGGATACGGCACCTACTACAATAACAGCACTGTCTGCGACCCTCATGCCTTCAAGGAGCTCACCTACAAAATCAAAATATCCGGGTGTATCGATAATATTAAGTTTATGTCCTTTCCACTCACAGGGTGCAATGGCTGTGCTGATGGATATCTGTCTTTTTATTTCCTCCTGGTCATAATCGGTGGTAGTAGTCCCGTCCTCCACCTTGCCAAAACGTTCGGTAGCCTTAGCATTGTATAGTATAGCTTCGGTTAATGTGGTCTTCCCTTCTCCACCATGACCTGTTATTGCTACATTTCTGATTTTATTAGTTTCATAAGATTTCATACCTATTCCCCCTTGACTTTTTGTGGACTTTTATAACATTGACCAATGGTAAACTCCCTAAAGACAGCCATTTCTGTTAAATATTCGATATCACAGAAAGTTTAGCCAACATCCATGGAAAATATTCTTTCCCTGTCATTCTATTATACACCAGAATGATATACAATAATATATTTTATATTGTATCAAAAATACCTGCAAAATAAAATAAAATTTAGGTACATACCTTGACTTTTTTAATGTTTAATTATAAAATCTTTTAAACCTTACAGTAGTAGCACAATCAACGGTTATAAAGGCAACCGTAATTCAGAATAAACCCGTTCCTGTCCTATCCATATCCGATTATGATATACTAAATTTATTATTAGAAGGTGATGCTATGCTGCGCTATCTGTCGGCGGGTGAGTCCCACGGCCCCTGTTTAACCGCTATTGTAGAAGGAATGCCTTCAAATGTCAAAATAGACATCGACTACATAAACCACCAGCTTAAAAGGCGCCAGGGCGGCTACGGCCGGGGGGGCAGGATGAAAATAGAAAGGGATAAGGTCAAGGTATTAAGCGGCCTTCGCTCGGGAAAAACCACCGGCGCGCCCATTACCCTGGTAATAGAAAACAAGGACTGGGAAAACTGGGCTCCCTATATGGACGCCGTAAAAAGGCCTGTGGACGATTCCAAGAAGGTAACCGCACCCCGACCGGGACATGCGGACCTGACCGGTGTCCTTAAATACCACCTGGACGATGTTAGGAATGTCCTGGAACGGTCCAGCGCCCGGGAGACCGCCCTTCGGGTGGCGGTTGGTGCCCTGGCCCGGCAACTGCTGACCGTCTTTGGCATCTCCATATTAAGCCACGTGGTATCCATCGGCAATGTGTCTTTAGACGACAGCCAATACACCCTTGAAGATGTGGCAAGGGCGGACGACTCTCCGGTTAGGTGCATATGCCCGGATACTGAGAGAAAAATGATGGCCGCCATTGACAGGGCCCGACAGGAGGGCGATTCCCTGGGCGGATGTTTTGAGGTCATTGCAAAGGGGGTACCCATAGGCCTGGGCAGCCATGTACATTGGGACAGAAAATTGGATGCCAGGATAGCCGCCGGGTTGATGAGTATACAAGCCATTAAAGGCGTGGAATTTGGCCGGGGCTTCGAGACAACCCGGCATCCCGGATCCAAAGTGCACGATGAAATTTATTATTCACCCGATAAGGGGTACTACCGCAGCACCAACAACGCCGGCGGTATAGAGGGAGGCATGTCAAACGGCCAGCCCATAATAGCAAGGGCGGCCATGAAACCCATACCCACCCTGTACAGGCCCCTTAACACCGTGGACATTGTTACCAAACAACCGACACCGGCCGGCATAGAACGTTCGGATACCTGTGCCGTACCCGCCGCCAGCGTTGTGGGGGAAGGGGTTATGGCTTGGATATTGGCCGGTGAGCTGTGCATAAAATTCGGCGGTGACAGTTTAGATGAAATGCTGAATAATTATAATATGTATAATAAAATGATATCATCGAGGTAGAAGATATAATGGAAAGAATAAGGGTTGACCTTGGTATAAACTCCTACGATATTATCTTTGTCTGGGATAAACTAGGGGATATGGCGGGAGAGCTAAAAAAAGTGTTAAGCACCAGGAGAATTATGGTGATAACCGACGACAATGTCTCAAATTTTTACCTGGAAACCGTCAAAGCAGCCATTGACCCGCATTACGATGTACGGTATGTGTCCCTCACCCCGGGAGAGCAGAGTAAAAGCTTGGAACAGGCCCAAAGGCTGTATACAAAGGCCTTGGAATTCGGCCTTGACCGGCACTCGGCCATAATGGCCCTTGGCGGCGGAGTGGTGGGCGATATAGCGGGATTCGTGGCCTCTACCTATATGCGGGGCATCCCCTACGTACAGGTACCCACTTCGCTGCTGGCACAGGTGGACAGCAGCATAGGCGGTAAGGTGGCGGTAAACCACCCGCAGGCAAAAAACATCATAGGCAGTTTCTATCAACCCAAGCTGGTGTACATTGACGGCAAAACCTTAAGCACCCTTCCGGACAGGCAGCTGTATTCCGGCCTGGCCGAGGTGATAAAGTACGGAATTATTTACGACGGACAATTTTTGAATTGGCTGGAAGAACGTATGGAGGATATAATAATGTTAGACCGGGACTCCGTTTTACACTGTCTTAAGCGGTGCTGCCGAATAAAAGCAATGGTAGTTAAACAGGACGAACGGGAGGCAGGTATGAGGGCCATCCTAAACTTCGGTCATACCATTGGCCACGGGGTAGAAAGCACAACCGGCTATAGAAAATACACCCACGGGGAAGCGGTGGCCATTGGTATGGTGTATGCTTCGAAAATGGCCCTGGATATGGGCATGATAGACAAGGACTATTACCACAGAATAAAAAATCTTATACGCCGGGCCCATTTGCCAACCGAGATTGAAAATTTAGACACCAAAGCCCTTATCCAAGCCATGTCGAAGGATAAAAAGGCGGTGGACGGTAGAATTACTTTTATACTGCCCACGGCGGTCGGCCGGGTGGGTATCTTCCACGACGTACACCCGGAAAAAATAACAAAAGCACTGGCATAATTGTAACACAGTAAATTCTCCGCTCAATACCCAGAAACATAAGGAGGTAAAATAATAATGATAAAACGCAGACCAACCATATCCCACCTAACCCCTTACGTACCAGGTAAACCCATTGAAGAAGTCAAAAGGGAATTAGGTATACAAAAGGTAATAAAAATGGCATCCAACGAAAACCCCTTGGGTTGTTCCCCGGCCGCTAAAAAGGCGGTAGCCGGTATGCTGGATCACCTGGAAATATATCCTGACGGTAACTGTACCGAACTAAGGGCCAAAATCAGCGACCTGTTTGGGCTACCCCCCGAACACTTCCTATTTGGAGCGGGTTCCGACGAAATACTGGGCCTAATCGCCCAAACCTATATAAACCCTGAAGACGAGGCTATTATGGCCTACCCCTCCTTTCCGCGATACGAGACGGTAACGAGGGTCATGGACGGCAAGCCGGTGCAGGTACCCCTTAAGAACCATACCTTGGATTTGGAAGGCATGGCCAGGGCCATAACCCCAAAAACAAAAGTCATATGGCTGTGCAACCCCAACAACCCCACGGGTACCATATACACCGCAGCCCAGCAAAGGGAACTGCTTGAAAAAACGCCGCCCAATGTTCTGGTGGTACTGGACGAGGCCTATTACGAATACGTCATCGACGACGATTACCCGGAAAGCGTGGCGCTCTTGGAGGAATACCCAAACATCATAATTCTAAGAACCTTCTCCAAGATTTACGGGCTGGCCGCCCTGAGGGTGGGCTACGCCATAGGTCATCCCGATATGATAAGCGATATTAATAGGGTAAGGGGACCCTTTAACGTTAACACCGCCTCCCAGGTGGCTGCCCTGGCCAGCCTGGACGACCCCGACTTTGTAGAAAGGAGCCGGCAGAATAACGAACAGGGCAAGGAATATTTATACAAGGCCTTTGAGAGCATGGGTTTGGAATACATAAAAACCCATGGTAACTTCGTTATGGTAGATACCGGCCGTCATAGTAAGGATGTATTTCACGACCTGCTGAGAATGGGTATTATTGTAAGAACGGCCGACATATTTGATATGGATACCTGGCTCAGGGTTACCATCAGCACACCTGAGGAAAACAGGGAATTCATAGAGGCCTTGCAAAAGGTGCTTAGGTAGCAAAACAGCAACAGTGGCTTAAGCACACACCGGCGTTTTACTTTAAATAGTATTGTTCGGTTTATCAACATTCTCCTGAGGTAGAATAGTATATGCCGGTTTTTAGGAAAAACCGGTATGTAACTTTTAGTAGTACGGAAGTATGGATTTTATAAATGGATCTAAACTAATATTGAAACGGAGGATAGCAGTATGGTAATTGTAATGAATCCAAAGGCAACGGAAAAAGACATAGCCAATGTTACCGAAACATTAAAATGCTTGGGCCTGGGGGTGCACATATCCAAAGGGGCCCATGTAACCATCATCGGTGTAATAGGCAACAAAAGCATACTGGCCGGCACGCCCTTGGAACTAATGCCCGGAGTGGACAAAATAGTCCATATTATGGAATCGTACAAACTGGCCAGCCGGACCTTCAAGCCCGAACCGTCGGTAATACGGGTAGGAGACGTTTCCATCGGCGGCAAGGAACTGGCAATAATAGCCGGTCCCTGTGCGGTGGAAAGCGAAGAACAATTGCTTAAAATAGCCCGGGCGGTTAAAAAATCCGGGGCCCAGTTTTTAAGAGGCGGTGCGTACAAACCCCGCACCTCGCCCTACGCCTTCCAGGGCCTTGAAGAGGACGGATACAAGCTACTGGCCCAGGCCCGGGAAGAAACCGGACTTTTAATCGTATCGGAGGTAATAAGTGCAAATTCCGTGGAGATGGCCCTAAAATATGTCGACGTGGTACAAATAGGGGCCAGAAACATGCAAAACTTCCAGCTGCTCAGGGAAGTGGGCAGATCCGGCTGTCCGGTTGTTCTAAAACGGGGTTTGGCGGCCACCATCGAAGAATGGATAAACGCCGCTGAATATATAATGAAGGAAGGCAATTATAACATTATTTTGTGCGAAAGAGGTATAAGGACCTACGAAACCTATACGAGAAACACCCTGGATATCAGCGCCGTACCCGTCGTCAAACAAATCAGCCACCTGCCCATCATAGTGGATCCCAGCCACGGTACCGGTAAGTGGAGCCTGGTGGAACCAATGGCCATGGCAGCCATTGCAGCCGGTGCCGACGGGCTAATGATAGAAGTTCATCACGATCCCAAATGCGCCCTGTCCGACGGCCCCCAATCCATAACCCCCGAAAACTTCGACCGACTGGTCCAAAGGATCAGCAAACTGGCACCTATAGTGGATAGGCAGTATAACCTTGCCCATTAACAGCGCTTTAATAATAGGTCTGGGGTTAATAGGGGGCTCCCTTGCCAAGGCATTAAAGTACAAGGCGGGTTTAAAAAACATATGGGCCATGGATGTCAGGGATGAATATATAAAGGCAGCCTATGATCAGGGGGTTGTTAACTGCCCTACTTCAGCGAATAAAGGGCATATAAATCAAAGCGATGTAATAATAATATGCACCCCTGTGCTGAAAACCCTCGATACCGTGAAGGAAATACTGCCTCATGTAAAACCCGGATGTATAATAACCGACGTGGGCAGTACCAAATCCGTGTTGATGGACAAAGTAGCTAAAATACTGCCTCCCCATGTCTGTTTCATAGGAGGCCATCCCATGGCCGGTTCGGAAAACTCCGGCTACCATTTCAGCAGCCATCACATATTTGAAAACGCCTATTATATCCTTACACCGGGACCTAACCATGACAATGCGTCCCTTGACCGGCTGAGGAAAATAATAGAGGCCATAGGCTCCATACCCATTATCATGGATGCAGGGCTCCATGACAGGGTAACGGGGCTTATCAGCCATCTTCCCCATATTTTATCGGGCGGTCTGATAAACCTGGTAATGGCCACCGACACCCAAGAAGGCCACGGCAGGAAACTGGCGGCCGGCGGTTTTAAGGATATAACCAGGATCTCTTCCTCTTCCCCGGAAATATGGCGGGATATATGTATATCCAACAAAGAACAGCTGCTGGAAATCATAGATCTTTATATAAAGGAATTGGATACCTTTAAAACATGGTTGAAGGACGGCCAAAGCGACAAGCTCTATAGGTATTTTGACAACGCCCGCCGGTACAGAAACAGACTGGCTTCCACCCCGACGGGTCTTATAGCCCCCTATTTCGAGATAATAGTGGACGTTGAAGACCGGCCCGGCCAGATAGGCGCCATATCGACACTGCTGGGCAACCATGGTATTAACATAAAGAACATCGGTATAATAAACAGCCGGGAAGGCGAACCGGGATGTCTGTCCATATCCCTGGACTCCCACCGCCAACAACAAAAGGCCATCCAAATTTTAAAGGCCAACGGATACAAGATTTTTACAAAAAGTAACGACAAGTGAGGAAAAAATGAAACAGTCTTGGATAAAACACGGAAGGTCCTTGCGGGGTACCCTACGGGTACCCGGTGACAAGTCCATAAGCCACAGGGCGGTAATGCTGGGGGCCATATCCCAAGGCACCACCCTGGTGGAAAACTTTTTAATGGGCAGGGACTGCCTGTCCACTATAGCATGCCTAAAGGCCATGGGAGCACATATTAGCATAAAAGACGACAATCTCCTTGAAATCAAGGGCAGCGGACTGAAGGGTTTAAGGCCGCCCTTGGGTGTGCTGGACGCCGGTAACTCGGGAACCACTCTAAGGCTGTTGTCGGGCATCCTGTCCGGCCAGGGTTTTAAAACCGTCATCACCGGCGACAGGTCGCTGCGCAAAAGGCCAATGGACAGGATTATCAAACCCCTTTCCCAAATGGGCGCAAATATCTATGGACATGACGGCTCGTGTTACCCGCCGTTAACTATTGAAGGCGGTAACCTCCGGGGTATCGAGTACCGGCTGCCGGTGGCCAGCGCCCAGGTAAAATCCGCCGTGCTGCTGGCCGGATTATTCGCCCGGGGACCCACCCGGGTGATAGAACCCGTCCCTTCAAGGAACCATACCGAGCTCATGCTGCAGTCCTTTGGAGCGGATGTTACCATCCGGGAAAACTCCATAACCCTAAAGCCCGGACCGCAGTTGACGGGCCAGCATGTAAAGGTGCCGGGGGATATATCATCGGCGGCCTTTATTATAACGGCGGCCTTAATAGTACCCGGCTCGGAGGTAATAATCAAAGACGTGGGCATCAACAACACTCGAAGGGGAATTATAGACGTGTACAGGCAAATGGGAGCTGATATCCGGACGGTTAATCAATCATACTGGGGCGGAGAGCCGGTGGCCGATATACATGTTAGGTATACCGGTAACCTAAAAGCCACGGAAATAAAGGGCAACACCATACCCCTGTTGATAGACGAAATACCGGCCATTACCGTTGCGGCTTGTACCGCCCACGGCACCACGGTCATAAAGGATGCTGCCGAATTAAAGGTTAAGGAAACAAACCGCATCGATACCTTGGCAGCGGAATTAAACAAGCTGGGCACCGGTATCCGCACCACCGACGACGGCCTGATAATAGAAGGACCCCGTCCATTAACCCCCGCCAGGGTGGACAGCCACGGCGACCATCGCATGGCCATGGCGCTGGCCGTAGCCTCCCTTGTTGCAGGCAGCCAAACCGTCATAGAGAATACAGACTGTATCGATATTTCCTTTCCCAATTTTTTTGAACTTATAAAAAAACTTCAGTGATTGATTTTCACTGAAGTTTTTTTATACCGCCCTTCTCCGCATAATCCCCGGCCGGCGGTGACATGCTAAAGTTGCATATGCACACCTACCGGATGAAATATATTAGGAAGCTGTATTTTTACCGACACTTGAGCTGATAACCTCGATAGCGATGGAAGTTGAACGTTAATACAGAAAATATTGTTTAGTTATTCTGACGGGTACAATCACCTGCAAACAAACCCCGGTAGTACTTGAATCCATGGACTTTGGGCCATATTTACCATGGAATCATGGTATCTAATATGTTAAAATTGTGATGGTCAAAGCTTATACAAGATAGGAGAAGGGATAATAATCATGCACCTAATATCAGCACTTAAAAAATTATTCAGAAAAAGAAAAAAATATGATACTCCTAATGAATTCTTACTCACCCGTAAGGAAAAGGAGTATCTTTTGATTTTCTTCTCGGTAATTGGCTTGTCGATTGTTATATGCATTATTTTAACACTGCTATAGCCATGCTCTAAACCGCAGCTACATTTTAGATACAATATCGTAGGTATCCTGGGCAATGATTTGCTCTTCATTGGCATTAACCACTGCTATTTTGACACGGGATTGAGGCGTACTTATCAGCCCTTCACCCTTTAAGCCCCTATTGCCGTCTTCGTCCAGTTCCAGCCCGAGGTATTCCATGTCCCGGCAGGCCATTTCCCTTATATACCATGCATTCTCTCCTACCCCGCCGGAAAAGGCCAGCACGTCCATGCCGCCCATGACGGCACAATAGGCGCCGATATATTTTTTTATCCTATGGACCACCGCCTCTATGGCGGTTTTGGCCCGGTCATCGCCTTGTATGGCGGCATTGTATATCTCCCGCATGTCATTGCTTATCCCCGACAACCCCAGCCAACCGCTTTGCTTGTTTAAGATGTCCTCCATCTTTGAGGGCGAAAAACCCTCCTTCTTCATTAAATACAACACGGCAGCAGGGTCAATATCCCCCGCCCTGGTTGATTGGATAAGGCCTTCCAAAGGAGTAAAGCCGGTGCTTATCTCAATGGATCGGCCGTATTTCATTGCATTGGCGGTGGTACCGCTGCCCAGCATCAGGGACACAATCCGCATGTTCTCATACCGCCTGCCCAACAGCCGCGTTATGCCCTGGACTATGCTCCTGAAGGCTATGCCATGGAATCCGTACTTACGGATACCGTACTTCTCATAATATTCGTAAGGCAGAGCGTACAGATAGATATAATCCGGTAGGGTCTGGTGCAGCCCGTTATCAAAAACGGCCACCTGGGGTATATCCCCAAATACGGCACTGCAGGATTGAATACCCGCTATACTGGCCGGATTATGGAGGGGCGCCAGTTGTGCACAGGCCTTGATGTTTTCCATCACGGCGTCATCGATAAGAACGGATTCCTTACACCTTTCGCCGCCATGAACCACCCTATGACCTATGGCATCTATATCATCAATATCCTTTACTATATTATTGTTAGAATCCAGCAATGTATCTATTATAATCCCGATACCCTGTCGGTGATCGGCAATATTAATTACAGATACCGACTCGTCCCTGTCCCGGGCCTTGAACTTAAACACGGCGTCTTCCTTGCCTACCCGTTCCACCGAACCCTTTGCCAATACCCTATATCCCGGCATGTCCACCAACTGAAATTTAACCGACGAACCGCCGCAGTTCAGTATAAAAACCTTCATACCTTCCTCCCTTTGGCGTTTTTTACCGTTGTTTATTTAATTACGGGAGCCGGTAATTTACACCATACCGCAATAACTCTTATGTAAAAATTCTTGCTTGCCGGCGGCTTTATACCTCGGGTGTGCGCTAAGTAGACAGCCAATCTCCCGTCAGGCCTTACCATATCCTCCCGCAATATCTTATCTATATATCGTAATCCAACACCCCTACGATGGAAGCATCCACTGGGCCGTCAATACAATCGGCAGCCTGCCTTGCCGACCCGCCTTCCATCACAAAAACCACGGTATCGCCGACGCCTGCATCCACGCAGTCGATGGCTATAAAGGTTTTTTTGGTACCAACTTCGGATTTGGGTTGGACTATCAACAACTTTTTGCCCAAAAGGGCCTGATCCTTACAGGTCGATACAACACAACCTATTACCTTACCCACAATCATAATTATACCTCACATTTTAACTATCGTCTTACCGATATTTTATCTATTATTCCTACTATGGTAGCATCCACCGGTGCGCCCTTGTCCCTAAGAACTTCCTCAACCGGAATGGATTTATCACTTAACGGAAGGGCAGATTCCTTTCCCCTGGTCATGAACACAAAATCCCCCACTCCGGCCTGGACGGCGTCTACCGCAACTATGGCCTCGCCCTCATCCTCGCCGTCGTAATTGGTCTTTTGTACCACAAGCAATTTAAAACCCATTAATTTTTCATCCTTGGCGGTGCATACAACCGATCCTATTACTCTGCCATAAAACATAAAAAGCCTCCTTATTGTCGTTATATCCTCCCAAGGTTGTCTTTTAAAAAAAATGTCAAATTTATTTTTGTTTTTTGTATATCAACTTGCCCTCTATGTCTATACTGTCCAGTATGCCCACAATGGCCTGGTCAACCGGTACCGTGGAATAGTTGTCGGCCAGTCTGGCGGAACTGCCGCCTACCAACAAAACCACTTCGCCTTCACCGGCACCCACCGCATCCAAGGCCACCACAGGGCTGCCCTGGGGTTCCAGTGATTTAACATTCAAAGGCTGTACCAGAAGCATTTTCTTGCCCACCAAATTTTCATCCTTCTGGGTGCATACTATATTTCCAACGATCTTCCCAACTATCACAACAAATCACCATCCTAATCTTTATAAAATAATAACCTAAAACAGGCTTGACTTTTTAATCTCTTCCATCACCAGCCTTTTTACGGCATCTTCGACGTGGCCAATCACCGTGGATCGTACCATAGGCTCGGACTTATTATCCGGCGGGCTTTGCTCACCGGCACCAACGTCGCCGCCAATTTGGTCCGATGCTGACCCGCGGTTATCCGTCGATTCGGTATCACCGGTGTCTTTATCGGCGTACAGGAAATTGTCCCTGCCGTACACTTCCTTCCTCACCCTAAAAAGTTCTCTGGTCTCCTCTTCGTCCAGTACCCGCTCTCCGCCCAACAACCTTGCATACAGCGAAATCTTAGCAAAATGTTCCAGGGTCTCCATTTTATAGTATGCGTCCATTACGTCTCCGCCTACCGTCAGGGCGCCGTGGTTGGCCAAAAGCAGTGCATCCGACCTGTCTATACACTTTTCCACGGCCATGGGTATTTTATCGGTGCTGGGCGTGCCGTATTCCGCCATGGCTATATTGCCCAGGGAAAACACCACCTCCGGCAGGGTAATCTTGTCCAAGTTCTTGTTAGCCACTGCAAAGGCGGTGGCTGCAGGGGGATGGGCATGGACAATGGCTTTTACGTCCGGTCTTTTCCTGTATACCGCCAGGTGCATTTTTATCTCCGATGACGGTTTTTTATCGCCGTACACCACGTTACCCTGCATATCCACGGTTATCAAATCGTATTCCGACATATATCCCTTGGACACCCCGGTGGGGGTTATTATTATCCGGTCTTCAGATATCCTGGCGCTGATGTTACCGTCATTGGAAGCTACGAAACCCTTATCATACATGCGCTTTCCTACTTCTATAATGTCTTGCTTAACTCTGAACTCAATCATTTAACCCATACCTCTCAATACTTAGTTGTTTTTATAACACTATCTTTTATCTTGATCATACCCTTGGCATCATAGGCATTGGACGGGCATGCCATCTTCATTCCCGGAATGCTCGTAAACCTCGATTCCATTAAACCGACATGCCGGGCCTCTATGCTGAAAACCCCTATACCGGCATCTGCATCACCAATGGCACCTCTACCCCGTCTTCCGACATATACCTCATCATGGATATTTGACTTATCATTTTGTCCATTGCCCGGATCAGAAAATCGCCATACTGTACGTCTACAACGAACGTCATGCCCATTACGGCACTACCGAGGGCCGACCCGAACAACGCAATCTCCGATACAGGCGCATTGATAGTACATTGGGGAAGTTCTTCTTCAATAGTTAAAGGACGCGATGGGGTCTCCGCATCGGTCATCTTCGATGCCGATATCTACGCCAATACAAATTACCGATGGATCCCTTTCCATCTATTCTATTATACCCTCTCTCAGGGCTTCTGCAATAGTTAAAATTCCATTTTCCTGTTTTTCCATAAAGTTTATTGCACTCCCTTCCATAGGGTATTGTTGGAAAACCCAAGGTAATGGTATGTTTCCCGATATAATTTCGCTGCTCTTTTGGGTTTTCGAATTTTTCAACCTACCTAAATTACACTTTTTTGTTTTCCAACTTGCCTATGGCTATATCTATGCCCCGGTCTTTGTAAGCCTGTAAAATTTCGGGATGGGTCTTGTCATCGGTAACAATGGTGGTCACCTTGTCAATGGGGCATACCGTCACGTGGGTAATCTTCCCGAATTTGGTATGGTCGACAAGAAGTATAACTTCTTTGGCCGCAGCTATCATCTTCCGTTTAATCTCGGCTTCCAATTCATTGCTGTCCATAACACCCTCATCCAAACTGACGCCCTTGGCGGAAATAAAGGCTTTATGGATGTTATATTTTTCAATGGTATATTCGGCCAGCTGGCCCTGGAAGGACATGGACTTTGTCCTAAGGGTGCCGCCCGTGGATATGACCGTAATTCCCTGCATTTTAGAAATTATATTTATTATTCTGAGGGAATTTGTAACCACCACCACATCGGAATTTTCCCGGATATATTTTGCAAGCTGAACGTTGGCGGAACCTGCGTCCAAAATTATACTCTCGCTGTCGTCGATAAAGGAAGAGGCTTTTTGGGCAATCGCATCTTCTTCGTGGTTTGTTACAGCTCCCCGATCAAAGGAGGAATTATTTTCGGCCTTAATCATCGCTCCACCAAAGGTCCTGATTATAAAACCCCGGTTGGCCAGATACTTCAGGTCTTTTCGTATGGTCTCTTCGGTCACTTTAAATCTTTTGCTCAGCTCTTCACTGGTTGCATTTTTTACATTTCTAATGTAGGCAAGTATTTCCTCGCGCCTTGCTTCTGGGAGCATTGTCTCCATCCCCTCGGTTTAATTTTTCACTGTACAAAAAACGCCTTAGTATGGTACATCGTCCTTTGCACTACAGGCTTTAGATGTATATGAGTGGCATTATGACTGGCGTCCGTCTTTTGAAATATTCGGCAAAGGGATGTTTCCCTGTTGCTTGGTTTTTCCAAAAGTTTCTAAATAACGACAAAGGCCGGTTATTATGCCAGAAAAGGCTTGTTTGCCACAATCTATATATTCTACATATCCTTTGAAAATCCTTTTTATTTTTTTGTTTATTTTTGTTTTGCAAAAAGACAAAAAACAAGCGGGTCCAAACAGGCCCGCTCGTCTTTTGATTCTTAAGTATTATTAAAAACAATTTTCATAAATATGAACCACTTCCTCAAAAGACAGTTTATAGGGGTCCTGATGGAACAGCCCGTCCATGGTATCCATGGCATTTCGGGCCAGCTCGGCCGCCTCTTCCTTTTTAACGCCATAATCCGAGAGCTTTAAGTCCTCCATACCGATATCCTTTATAAGGGTTTTTAGGGCATCTATGAACTTTTCCGCCCCTTCCTCGTCGGACAGCCCGCTGCAGTCCTGGCCCATGGCCCGGGCCAGATCGGAAAACCTTTCGGCGGTCTTTGAGGATATATATGTAAAATAGGGTATGGACAGGGCTATAAGGCCTGCGCCGTGGGGCAGTTCCGGATGGAATGCGCTTAAGGCGTGCTCCATGGAATGAAGGGATATGCACGACGACAGGGATTCCACTATACCCGCGGCGGTATTGGCCCAGGCCACGGCACAACGGGCTTGGAGGTTTTCGCCCTCCCTGACGGCCACGGGCAGATATTGGGTTATCAACTTTACAGCCTCCAGGGCATGGCAATCGCTGGCCGGTTGATGGGCTAGGGCAAGGTATCCCTCAGCAGCATGGAAAAAGGCGTCCATGCCCTGATAGGCGGTGTACTTGGGAGGAACGGTAAGCATCAGTTCGGGATCTACTATAGATAGCGTGGGGAAGGTATATTTTGATCCAAAACCAATTTTCTCATTGGTATCCGATTTAGTGATTACCGTCCAGGGATCGGCCTCCGTGCCCGTTCCTGCGGTGGTGGTAATGGCAACTATGGGCAGGGCACCCTTTTCCACCGGCTTGCCCTTACCGCTACCGCCGACTACATAGTCCCAGTAATCCCCGGGGTTTTTAGCCATAAGGGCTATGCTTTTGGCAGAATCGATGGAACTTCCGCCCCCCAGGCCGACCACGAAATCGCAATTGTTCTCCCTGGCTGCTTTTGCCCCTTCCATAACATGTTCGGTTATCGGGTTGGGCAGTATTTTATCATATACCACATACTCCACACCGTTGTCCTCCAAATATTCGATAACCCTGTCCAGATACCCATGCCTTTTCATGGATCCGCCCGAACCGATTACTATCAACGCCTTCTTGCCGGGCAGCTCAAGCTGAGCCAGCTCTTTCAGCCTTCCCGGTCCGAAAATTATTTCAGTGGGCATATAGTAGTCAAAACGTTGTTTCATGCTGCATTCTCCTTTTTTAACTATAATTATCCCCTATCCGGGGAAGTATAATGTATTTTTCATTATAAAATAATACAGTTTGTTCCACATACATAACAAATTATATCACAAAAACTCTACTTCCGGAAAGACCGCCTATTTATCCGTCCCTTCAAAGGCCGGGCAGGCCGGACGGCGGAGGGTAAAAGGGGTAAGTTTATTCTGGGTGAGCCTAACTTCATATAAAAAATTCTGGATCCTTGTTTTAATGATCCAGAATTTTTTTGCAATTTCACTACCATGGTATATTATGGATTTATGCTAACGCGCCTTGCCGGACGAAAACAAATGCGAGACTCTCACCGCCTTGGCATGTTTTAGGTCTTTGTCAATATAGCCCGCACACCCGAAACAATGACGGGCGGATTTCTTAAAGATCGGCTAACTGCCACGGAACATTGTATAAATACATACCAAAATATCCTGACGATCGGAAGCATATACTGGGCAGTTGGATCCACCACACACAACAAACCTTTATCCTATCGGCTTTGCATTGGCCAGCAGATACTCCTCTGCCTCCGTGCACCACAGCCCATTATTGGCCTCCACTATTTCAGCCAATTTTTCAAACATAGGATTGGTTCTTCCCTTTTTCCTAAAATCCTCTATGGCCGTCAGCTCCAGGTCTATATCGTTGTATATCAGCTTTTTACCGCCTGGAATATTGGGTAGGTTTAAGATTGTGTCGATAACGCTGTTTAGACCGCCAATATGGGTTATCATTACAGCGGGGTTTAAAAGCCCCTTTTCCATCATTTCCAGAGATTCTATCATATCATCGGTGTTGCCGCCGCTGGTACCCACAATATGGGTTGAAGCGTAATGGACGTTGTAGAAATTGAACTCCGCCGTGAAGTTGGGATCGGTGGGTCCGGCAAAGAAATTGAGACACCCGTCCCTGCCCAGTATCCTGTCGCCCGTTTCCACAACGGACCTGACGGGCGCGTAAACAAATACATCGTCATATCCTTTACCGTCGGTCAATGACAGTAGATATTCCTCCGGCTTTTCCATGTCCTTCGTATCTACGTATAATAAGGTTATGCCGTTCTTTCTCGCCTCTTGCTCGGTAAATATGGACTTTGCCCTTCGCAGCCTGCTGTCGTCAATATCAGTCACCACCAGTAGGTCCGGTTTTCTGTCGCAGTGAAGGGCATAGTCAATGGCACCCAGGCCCATGGGCCCGGCCCCTGCCAGGATGGCCATATTACCGCCCTCTACAATACCCATGTTATGGACATAGGAGCCGCTGACGGTGTGGTAGCTGGCATGGAAGGCACCTATCACACAGGACATGGGCTCTGCCAGGGAACCGTGGAAAAAGGCATCGCCGTTATACTTGAGCAGACAGTCCATTTCCATTACCTCGTTGGGTATTATGACATGGGTAGCATTACCGCCGATATATCTATAGGAATAACCCGGCGCGGCAAGACTGCCCTTATAGTTTAACGCCGGTTGAATGGTAAACTTGTCCCCGGGTTTAAACTTATCCTTCCATTTATCTCCTACCTCGAGTATCTCCCCGCAAAATTCGTGACCGATAATGGTGGGGTTTTTATCGATATCCTTGGGCACCCTTTTGTGACGGCTGCCCTGGATAACGGCTTTATGGGTCGACATGCATACGCTGTCGGTAACAACCCGGGCCAGTATCTCGTCTTCCTTTATTGCGGGTAACTCGAATTCCTCCAGCCGCAAATCCCTTTCGCCGTAAAGTCTTACAGCCTTTGTTTTCATATTAATCCTCCCTTTACGAAGATCGCATTGTTTTGGGCAAGTATAAAATATGTCGATAATACTTCAAAGCTAAACACAGTCGCCAATTTACGGGCGGGTAAAATGCTTTCCTTAAAACGCAGTAATCCGGGTATTCATATTTCGTCCATATCTTTAATTATGGCGCCGGTCCCCTTTACCCTATTGTAAATTTTCTCAATCAATGTAACGAGCTGTTGTTCCTCCCGCCCTAGACCGCAAAACTTTTTTATGGCACTTTTAATGCCCTTTTCCTTTAAATAATGCTGCACCCGCCGGGTACCCTCGTCCCGAGGCTGGTGAAACATAAAGGCATAAGCGATGACCTGGGCAAGAAAAAAAGGAGTTGTTCCATATTTCATGGACAATAGGGCAGGGCCGGTCAAACGGTCGTCCCTTTTAAGCTTCCGCCTGGTATCGAAACCCAAACGGTCCAGCCTTTCTTTAAGAGCGGGATTTTCTATGGATTTTATTATCTCCCCGTTCCATTTGTCCATCTCTTCATTGCTGAACCCAAATTCCCCGGCCAACCCCCGGCCCGATTCTCTTAACGCGCCTTCCAAGACGTACCGGATGTCGGGATGCCGTATACTGCCGGCGGCATATTCAAAGCCCCTGGGGATACCCAAATAAGCCAACACGGCATGGGCGGTGTTCAGCGTGTATATTTTCCTGACCTCTTCGGCCCTTATATTATCGGATAACCTAAGCATTTTCGTGTTGGGAATAGGCGGTTTGAAAGCCTTCTTATCCACCGGCATTTCGGGATACCCGTTATTTAACAACGCCAGGGGGTCTTCCTCCAACATTTCCCGGGTGGCCTCCGGCGCCGTTCTCATTACAACGCTATCTATAAGTCCTATATTATTTTCAAGATAAACGTAGACGTCTTCCGGTAGGTTTTGCTCCAGCAACCGCCTGCAGTAGGAAGACGGATGAAGCATATTGACGCATAATACTATATTAAGGGTGCTGTCGGGAAACAGCCGAGCCTTTTTTATAATCCCCGGTGCCAGGGCTTTAACCACCTCGGGCAGAGCGGCATGGTAAACCGCAATGGCTATTATGGTATTTTCCTTTATTATTTTTCCGGAAATAATATCAACGGCTTTGGTGGAGTAGACTTCATACCCCGTTATCCTAACCCGTTCGTTAACGTCTTGCCCCATGACCTTGTTTATGGTGTAGCCTTTGGCATCCCTCAGTTTTTTTACCAAGCCTTCATGCTGCTCGACAAAGGTCAGCCCATAACCCGCATCGTTGAATATTTCGGCCAGAAATCCCCGGCCTATTTTACCGGCACCCCATATCACAACCTCGGGTCGTTGTTCCATCGCCATTGAACGCTGCCCCCTCATAAAAAAACTAAAAAATACCCTCTAGGCTGTCGCTTCACCGTAGTATATTGTAAAATGCTGACCTCTCATCAAAGAATTAAGCCTAATAAATTAAAACGCCGTTTTGCTGTGCGGCCTTTTTTATGGCATCAGGAAGATCTTTATCACATATCAATACGTCTATATCCTTTAACGTAGCAAAGGTATAGGGCATGGTTTTATCTATCTTGGTTATGTCCATCAACAATATTTTTTTCCTGGCCTTTTGTATCACCAGTTTTTTTAGTTCGCATTCATCGAAATTACCTATGGTGAACCCGTTTTCCAAAGAAAAACCCGTTGTGGCCATGAAGGCTATATCTATATTTATGTTTCTGACAAGCTCCAGCCAATTGTTGCCCGATGTTGAAAGATTATTCCTGCTGATAACACCGCCGGTTAAAGCCACGGTGGGCTTGCTTTTTTTAATGATTTCAAGTCCTATATTGGGTCCGCTTGTCAGGATGGAAAAGTTTTCATCGGGCAATTGTTCGGCCAGACACATCATGGTGGTACCAGAGTCTATGTATATCGACCGTCCGGTTTCCACAAATTCAATGGCCTTTTTGGCAATTTTGGTCTTGCCGTCCATATTTTCGGTTGCCCTTAAGCTGTACATGTCTTCTGCCGAAGCCGCCACCCGCTTTACCGACACCGCACCGCCCCGCGTTCGTATAACATGCCCCTTCTCCTCTAAGTAAATCAAATCCCGTCTAAGGGTCATGGTGGATACCTCCGGCAGGAGCTTTTCCAAGTCCCTAAGGTGTACTTCGCCTTTTTCCTCTATATATTGCTTTATTTTAGAGCGCCTATCGGTATTCAATGTCCTTCACATCCCACTCCTTTTATTAACTGTTTTATCCATCAATACTCTTTTGTTATAACACACCCCGTGCCGTCTGTTTGTAAAATACCGACAATTATTTACGGTCAGCGGCCAAAGGTCATCCCTTTGGCCACAGCACGTTTACAGCATCAAAAGGGGATTTTCCAGCATGGATTTTACAAACTTAAGGAACTGGGCACCGACGGCACCGTCAATCACCCTGTGATCACAAGATAGGGTGACCTTCATCATGGGCTTTACAACGGGCCGGCCGTCCACCGGGACGAAGGTATCCTTTATGGCGCCCACTGCCAGTATGGCGCTTTCCGGTTGGTTTATAATAGCGGTGAATTGAGTAATGTCAAACATGCCCAGGTTGGATACCGTAAAGGTGCCTCCGCTGAACTCATCCGGCATGAGCTTACCTTCCCTGGCCTTGCCGGCCAGTTCCTTAATTTCCTTTGATATCTCCACTATGGTTTTCTTATCGGTATCCCTCACAACAGGAACTATCAAACCGTCGGCCAGGCTTACCGCCACGCCTATATTTATTCTGTCCTGGAGTATTATGGCTCCGTCTTTTAAGGTACTGTTTATGTAAGGATATTCCTTTAGGGCAAGGGCACAGGCTTTTATTATGATATCGTTATAGGATATCTTAATGCCTTTGTCGGCAAGGCTGTCGTTTATCTTTGTACGCATATCCCTGCACTGGGTCATGTCTATGTCGGCGGTCAAATAAATATGGGGAGCGGCCGCCACACTGGCCAGCATCCTCTCGGCGATAACCTTCCGCATGCCGGTCATTTCAATCCGCTGTCCCTGTGCCGCCGTTGACGGTACTGCCTGCTCTTTTGAGGGCGCGGGCTGCTGCAGCGCAGATTTGGCCAGGTATTCCTTAATATCACGCTCTATGATCTCGCCCATGGGCCCGGTTCCTTTAATGGCAGAATAATCCACCTTTTCCCTTTGGGCCAACGCCCTTGCCCGGGGCGAGATAAATATCCTATCTCCCTTGGGTTTTTCCATGGAAGGTATGTCGGGAGTAGGTTCGGGTTGGATATCGGGAGCAGAAGAGGGCTTAGGCATTTGTACATCCTCGGTTTTGGCCTCTGTTTCCTGCTTTTTCTCCTGCCCTTCCTGGGGCTGGGCGGGTATGTCGGAAACCTTATCACCCTCGTCGCCCAAATAGGCAATCACCTGACCCACGGGGATATCCTCCCCTTCCTTACCCACTATCTTAAGGAGCACGCCCTCTTCCAGGGCCTCCACCTCAAGGTTTACCTTATCGGTCTGCATCTCAAAGATGGGATCGCCCTTTTTTATGAAATCGCCTTCCTTAACAAGCCATTTGGTTATTTGGCCGGTGTCCATGGTGTCGCTCATCTTGGGCAGTTTTAGTTCCTTTATCACTTGTCTTCACCATCCTTACACATACAGCTTTTTAACGGCGTCAATGATTTCTTGGACGCTGGGCACGGCCAAGGGTTCCAGCGCCGGGCTCATGGGTATGGGTACGTCTTTGGCCGCCACCCTGATAATGGGCGCATCCAGGTAGTAAAAACCTTCTTCCATTATTCTGGTGGCTATCTCGCCGCCCACACCGCCGGTCTTGCAGCCCTCTTCCACCAGCACCACCCTGCCGGTCTTTTTAACCGACGTCATGATGGTGTCCATATCCAAGGGCGCCAGCGTCCTGGGGTCAATTACCTCCACCGAAATGCCTTCTTTCTCCAAGGTCTCGGCGGCTTCGAGGGCATACAGCAACATCCTTGAATGGGCTACCACCGTCACATCGCTGCCCGGTCTTTTTACATCGGCCAGGCCCAGGGGTACTATGTACTCGCCGTCGGGAATCATACCCTTGGTGCCGTATAGCATTTTATGTTCTATAAACAATACCGGGTTGTCGTCCCTTATGGCTGCCTTTAACAATCCCTTGGCATCATAGGGGGTAGACGGCATAACCACCTTTAGGCCGGGTACGTGTAAAAACCACGATTCCAGACTTTGGGAATGCTGGGCTGCAAGGCCCCTTCCGGTACCCCCCTGGGTCCTAAGCGTCATGGGTACCTTTGCCTTGCCACCGAACATATACCTAATCTTTGCGGCCTGGTTAAAAATCTGGTCCATGGCAACGCCTAAAAAGTCCACATACATTATTTCGGCCACGGGACGCATGCCCGTCATGGCCGCTCCCACCGCGGCACCTACTATGACCTGTTCGCTGATGGCCGTGTCCCTGATACGTTCTTCGCCGTAATCTTCATACAGCCCTTTGGTCACTCCGTAGGCACCGCCATATATACCTACATCTTCTCCCATTACAAAAACATCGGGATCCCGATCGAGTTCTTCCCTCAGCGCTTCGTTTAATGCCTGCCAATACCTTACCTCACGCATACAATTTCACCTTCTTCCAAAATGTTTTTATTAGGCGTATAAATCTTCAAACAGGGCTTCCGGCTCAGGATAGGGGGCGTCTTTGGCAAACTTGGTCGCATCCTCTATGTCCTTTTTGGCTTGGGCATCTATTTCCTTAGCCTCATCCTCTGTTATTATTCCGTTTTCTATCAGCCTTTTTGCGAAATTGGGTATTGGATCCCTGTCCTTCCAGTATTTTTCTTCTTCCTTGGTTCTATAAACCCTGGCATCGCTTCTTGAATGACCGTAGTACCTGTAGGTCTTACATTCTATGAGCATGGGTCCTTCGCCCTTCCTGGCCCTCTCTGCCGCTTGCTCGACGGCTTCTTTAACGGCCAGTACGTCCATACCGTCCACTATCTTATAGGGCATGTCGTAGGCAAGGGCTCTAACCGCCAGATCCTCCACAGAGGCTGCCCTATTTACCGAAACCGACATACCGTATAGATTGTTCTCGCATATATAAATAACCGGAAGCTTCCAGGTAGCTGCCATGTTCATGGATTCGTGGGCTATGCCCTGGTTGGCCGCACCGTCTCCGTAGAAACAAAGCACTACCCTGTCCAGTTTTTTCATCTTGCACGTCAGGGCCGCACCCGCCGCTATACCGAAGCTGCCCCCCACTATACCGTTGGCTCCCAAATTACCCGTTGACAGGTCAGCCAAATGCAAGCTTCCGCCTTTACCCTTACAACATCCCGCGGCCTTGCCGCAGATCTCGGCCATCAGTTCATTGAGCTTTCCTCCCTTTGCTATACCGTGGCCGTGGCCCCTGTGGGTGCTGGTTATGTAATCGTCCTTCCTTATGGCGGCACAGGCACCTACCGCAACGGCCTCCTGACCTGCATAACAGTGGGAACCGCCTTTAACATAGTTCTCCGCCAATAACTGCATTACCATTTCTTCGAAGTATCTTATATGGTGCATTTGTTTCAGCCAGAATATAAGATCTTCCTTCTTTTCCTTAGCCACCAGTGCATCTTTTATCAACCCTATCACTCCTTAATGAAAAAATTTTAGATAAGCCTTTTGATTTGCCTCGGGGTTTATAGAAAAGGATTTTTTAACCTTTTATGTATATTATAATACCGGTGTAATAAAATAACAATGCTTTTATAAAATAATTAACATTTTTGTGTTTGTTTTTTTCATTCTTTATATATTTATTGACATGTTTATGTAACAAGAGTAGAATTGAAAGTATAAAGCCACCCAAATTATGTTAAAGGGGGAGAGGAAATGGAGTATCAAGTTGCCGTTTTAGGCGGCGGACCGGGCGGATATGTTGCCGGGATCAGGGCCGCCCAACTGGGTATGAAGGTATGCGTAATAGAAAAGGGGAAACTCGGCGGAACCTGCCTTAATGTGGGCTGTATACCCACAAAGGCCCTGTTGGCATCGGCGGAAATATACCATACCTTGGTATTGTCGGGCAGCCATCATGGTATTGTCTTGGATAATATGGCCCTTGACATGGCCGCCATGGTCCGGAGAAAGGATACCGTGGTAAAGCAACTGGCGGGCGGCATAGGCTATCTGTTTAAAAAGAACGGCGTAACGTTAATTAAAGGCAAGGGCAATCTACTTAGCAGCAAGGAAATTAAGGTAAAAACCCAAGAAGGTATACAATACATAACGGCCGATAATATAATAATAGCAACGGGTTCTGTGCCACTGCTGCCCGAAGCCTTTGGATATGACGGTGAGATTGTGTGTTCCAGCGATGAAGCCTTGAGCTGGCAGCAACTGCCGGAGAAACTTGTGATAATCGGCGGGGGGGTAATAGGCTGCGAGTTTGCCACCCTATACAGTAGCCTGGGCTGTGATGTTACAGTGGTAGAACTTCTGCCGAGTCTTTTATCCAATTTGGATGAGGACCTGGCTAAGGCCGCAACATCCTCCCTCCAAAAAAGAGGTGTTAATATATACACCGGTGTGTCGGTACAGACCATCGAGAAACAATTGAGCGGTGCCGTGGTAAACCTGTCCAACGGCGAGGCCCTAAAGGCCGATAGGGTGCTGGTGGCTATAGGCCGAAAACCGGTTGTAGAAAATATAGGCCTGGAATATTTGGGTCTTAATATGGATAAAGGCAGAATAGCCGTAAATGGAAGAATGGAAACCGGCCTGTCCAATGTCTACGCCATCGGGGACGTGTGCAATTCTCCCTTTGACCTGGCCCACACGGCATCCAGGGAAGGCATAGTCGCCGTTGAAAATATCGCAGGCAAAGACAGCACCATGGACTACTCGGCCATACCCAACTGCGTCTTTACCCAACCGGAACTGGCCACCGTGGGTTTGACGGCTAAGGAAGTAAAGCAAAGGGATATAAACGTAAAAATAAGCGTCTTTAAATTCTCCGCCCTGGGTAAGGCCCTGGCCATGGGACAGCCCGAAGGATTTATCAAGCTGGTGGTGGATGCCTCTAACGACCGGTTAATAGGCGCCCAGATGGCCGGACCCCATGTTACCGACATAATAGCCCAAACGGCTGTGCTGGTCCGGAATAAGGGCACCGTTGATCAGCTTATTGCCACCGTCCACGCCCATCCCACCCTGGCGGAAGGGGTGTGGGAAGCTGCCGAGGGTATCTATGGTAGGACCATCCATTCATAAAAAGTTTATCCAAAAAATTTAAAGGGACGGTAACCCGTCCCTTTTCTTACGGTACAATACCACCGGCCAAGCCGGCATGTGCCAATTAATAGTTTTCGCAGAATACTTCAAAGAATGCCTTGGGATGTACACAGCAAGGACATACATCGGGTGCTTCTTCCATTGCATGGGTTACATAACCGCAGTTCCTGCACTTCCACCTAACAAGGTTGCTCTTTTTGAATACGGTACCGTTTTCTAAATTATCAAGCAATGCTTTATATCTTTTTTCGTGTTCTTTTTCCGCCTTGGCAACTTCGCTGAAAAATTCGGCGATTTCGTCAAAACCTTCTTCCCTTGCAATCTCTTCAAATTCCTTATACATGGTGGTCCATTCGTAGTGCTCCCCTTCAATGGCGGTTTTCAGGTTTTCCTTGGTGTCGCCTATGCCCTGCAAGAATTTGAATGCCCTTTTGGCGTGTTCCTTTTCATGCTCCGCCGACTCCAAAAATATGCTGCTGATCTGTTCATAACCTTCTTTCTTGGCCTGGCTGGCGAAATACGTATACTTATTCCTCACCTGAGACTCGCCTGCAAAGGCCTGCAATAAGTTTTTCTCCGTTCTGCTTCCCTTTAAATCCATCTATAATACCCCCTCATTAATTTTAATTTTTCTGTTTTATATATATCTTATAAACCCTTTAATAAATTGTAAACAAAAATTTACCTTTGTTTTGCTAAACTATTACCAAAACTTTAAACCAAATCTATTTTTCCCCTTTACTTTATTTGGCTTTCAAAAAGCTTGTTTCTGTTAAAGGATTTGCCCGTCGACAGTATGAGCAAAGCGCTGGCCGCAAAGAAGATTAGGGATATTAAAACGATCATTACATTGCTGAGAAAAAACACACCCATCAACTGGCTGTAAAAAATGGCCAGTATGGGCAGCACCACCATGGCACCCAACTGATAGGCCTCTTGGAAGCCCTTAACCCGGGCGGATATATATACATTGAAAAAAATGGAGAGTACCGATACCGCGGGGGATAATAAAAAGGCCGTCAGGTACCAGTTGGGCCTGGGGAAAATAACGCCTTGGAATATATCATAAGTAAAGAGGTTCACCACAATACCGTAGATGATAAAACATACAACGGTAACCGCCATGGAAGTAATAAAGGGGGCCAGCACCTTGGATATAAACAGATCCACCTCGCTAATAGGTGAATAAAGCAGGGTCTCCATGGTCTTTCGTTCCTTTTCACCCACAAAGCTATTGGCGGCAACGGTACTGGAAACCATGGCGGGTATTAACAAAAACAGGGGTAGAAATATATAATTCAGCCCAATAAAAATAACCTTTTGCTGCAGGGTGGGAAAGCTGTTTATTTCGTCCTGCATGGATCCCATGGGCATTTTGTCCAGCAACTTCATGGGCAATTCCCAGGCACTGGACCCGGCTGGGCTTTGGTATTTAGTCAAAAGGATAATGACTATGGGCAGCACCACGGTAAATACCAAAGGTACAATAATAATAGGCAGCCATATCTGTACATTATCCGACACCGCCCTAATATCCTTTTTAATTATGGCCGCCATTGCCCGTCTTCTCATAAAAAGCCCTCCTCACCTCAAAATATAGTTGTTCCAGGTTATTATTCAGCATATTAACCGAGTATATATCCACCTTATTGGCCAGCCTTCTTAAAAATTTTGGCACCTGTTTTCTGTCCTCCAGCGTCACCAACACCCTGCCGGAGGGTTTCAGCTCATAACTTGACGCTCCCGACAGGGTATCTCCCAAGGTACCGCTGAATTGTATTTCCATTTGTACCGAAGTGGTATATTTTTCTATCATGTCCTCCAGCCTTCCCTGTTCGATTATCCGGCCGCTGTCCAGAAAAATATATCTATTACATAAACCCTCGGCCTCGGGCAGATTATGGGTGCAAACCAGTATGGTTATGCCCTCTTCCCGGTTAAGCCTTTTTATGTAGGTTAAAACATCCCTTGACGATTCGGGGTCCAGGCCGGTGGTGGGTTCATCCAAAAACAGTATTTCCGGCTTGTGCAAAAGAGCCCTGGCGATGCTTAACCTTTTTTTCATGCCGGTGCTGAACCGGGATACCTTGCTATTGCGCCTATCCTCCAGGCCGAACTGCCCAAGCAAACGGTTTATACGGCCGGACAGGTCCTGGTTGGACAGGCCGTAAATACGGCCGAAAAACTCCAGGTTGGCCTGGGCCGTCATGTTTTCGTAAAGGCCAGCCGATTCGGTAACCACACCGGTAGTGCTTCTGATTTCATTACCGTCTTTAACGGTGTCCAATCCCAAGACTTTGATTTCGCCCTCATCAGGGAAGATAACACCGTTTATCAGCCTTATGGTGGTGGTCTTACCCGAACCGTTGGGCCCTAACAACCCCAGTATTTCCCCCTT
Organism: Clostridiales bacterium; assembly: GCA_012838995.1. Lineage (GTDB taxonomy): Bacteria > Bacillota > Clostridia > DUOD01 > DUOD01 > DUOD01. The sequence continues at coordinate 6,930 of DUOD01000028.1, read as the reverse complement.
ATTTACATGGAAGTTCAACCCGTCCACGGCTTTTATGTCGCCAAAGGCCTTGGACACATTTGCTAGGACAATCATCCGCTCTTTCAATCTACAGCCTCCCATCCGTTTTTGTTCTTCTTTTCGGCCATCCTGTCGTATACATGACCCATGCCAAAGGGCATATAAACTGCCGGTAAAGGAAGTGCTGCGTCATTTTAATTTGCTGCCGCACTCCGGACAGTACTCCCAATCATACCTGACAACGCTGTTGCACTTACTACACAACCCCTGCAGCTGCTCACCACAGTGGGGACAACATTTATATCCTTTGTGGATACCTTGGCCGCAAAACGGACATTTTGACCTTTTATATCTGGTTACAATCAAATAAATGATAAGGGACGTGGGTACGTTTAAAAGGCCGAATAACCCCCACAGCCAGTGGTTCTCACCTCTTTTTTTGGCGTCTATAAATATCCAGACGGCCTGGGTTATCAGCAGAGCGATAACTATAGGAATTATGAAATAATAGTTGCCGGAATCCATATCACAGCACCTTCCTTTGTCGCTATATATCGTACCTTCTGATCTTCAGCAGGGGCAGTAAAACCAAAGGCATGCTAAAATAAATGATAATTTGCACATACAACAGATACCTTATATTAAAACGGGCCAGTATAACCGCGGGGGTAACGAGTACGGTTAATGCCAACAGTATAAAGAGCAGTACTTCCTTTAGGGAAACCCCCGCCCCGCTCTTTTTACCGTCCTTGGAAGACCAAGCCTTTTCCTTTATTTCATCGGCCTTGACAAAAGCCCTTTGTATTTGCAGGAGGTTTATATGGGTGTCAAGATAAAATTTATCCAAGTTTTGCCGGACACCGGACAGTTGTTCAAAGTATGTGCTGCATTGGAGACAGGCCGTTAAATGGGCCTTGGTATCATCATCCATGGTCCCTTCGTCAAAGGCTATATCCGTCAATCTTTCCTTATACCACCTGCAATCCCTTTTCACAGCCATTGTCTCCTTTCCATTTCTTTTCTGATAAAATTTATGCTGTTATAAAGCCTGGAACGTACGGTGCCTACCGGGCAGCCCAATATTTTGGCTATTTCCCGGTACTTATAGCCATAATAGTGCTTCAAAACCACCACCGCCCTTTTTTCGTATGGCAGCTTTGACAGTATCTCCTTTAATTCTTCTATTTGAATCCTGTCCCTCATTAAATCGTCCATGGCCGTCCTTTTATCATCTGCCATATGATCCATTATGGGCACAAGCCTTTTTTCCTTTCTCATTAAATCCCTGTAAAGGTTGGTACCTATGGTAATAAGCCATGTGGAAAACTTGGCCCTGGGCTTAAAACTATTAATGTTTATTATGGCCCTTACCATAACCTCCTGGGTCAAATCATCCGCCAGGGCAGTATCCAGGGTAAGCCTTACAAGATAACCCCTGAGGATGCTGTAATTATCCTTAAGGAGTCGCTCTAAGGCCTGCCTGTTTCCCCTCTGTGCCCTCTTGATTAATTCGGTCTCACCTGCCATAAATTTTACCTTCCTTTAACAATTAAACGTAAAAGTACCGGAAAAGTTCATCATAATAAAAATTTTTCTATATTTAATTTAATACAAATTACACCCTGCACCGCTAATTTCCCGGCAGAAAATAAAAAGGGGAAACACCTTTTTAAGTTTCCCCTACCGTCGCCGTCTATACCTATGCCTTTTAGCCACGCCCTCGCTGTTATGTCTCCTACTTTTTGCAGCCGTCCCCTTACATCATTTGAGCATTTGCTGGCCGCCGGTTACCGGTATGGCCTGGCCGGTCTCGTACTGCTGTTCTATGGCATAAAGGATGGCCCTGGCCACATCCACCGGATAACATCCCCTGCCCATGGGTACCTTTGCCTCGTAAAACCTTTTGACATCCTCAAAGGTTTTTGCTCCGGGTACCTTACCGGCTTTCAAATACTGCACGAACAACCCGTTTTCCGGATCGGACCATAGGGGACCGTCGAAGTAGTTGCCGGGACAGATGGCATTTACTTTGATGTTATATTCCACCAGCTCCATAGCAAAGCTTTGGGTTAGGCCGATACCGCCGAATTTGCTTCCGGCATAGGCAAAGTTTCTATTGCTGCCTGCCAGGCCGGACTTGGAATTTATCTGTATTATATCGGTGTAATAGTTCTTATTAAACCTGTGCTGGATCTTCATGGGCCGGCTGGCGTACTTGGTACAAAGGTAATATGCGGTATAATTTATCTTGGTCACAAACTCGAAGGACTTAAGGTCCATTTCTTCCAAACCGCCGGCCTTTAAAACACCGGCATTGTTTATAAACACGTCCAGCCCGCCATAGGCCAGTACGGTATCGATGATCATGTCCCTAACGGAGGCTTCCTGACTCACATCCACCTTAACGGCCATGGCCTTGCCCTTGCCGTACAACCGGCACATGGAGCGGGCATTCTGCTGGGCCAGTTTGTCATTGATATCGGCTATAACTACATTGGCCCCTTCCTTTGCCATCTCCTCGGCCATGCCTTTGCCAAAACCCTGGGCGCTGCCCGTTACAACGACCACCTTTTCATCCAGTCTTTTGCCGCTTGTATCGGCCAGGCTAACCTTTGCCCTGTAGGCCTCAGCCTCCCAGTCATTGATAAAATCTATCTTATCCTGGGGGAGGAATAAACTCCCGCCAAAAGATTGGGCGTAAACCGATATCTTAACGGCGTCTAAGAAAACCGCGGCCGTAATATCGGCTGCCTTTTTGTTATGGCCCCAGGCAAATACCCCCAGTTTCTCCACGGCCACCACCTTGGGAAGGAAATTATTCCTTTGCCTGTATTCGTCAATCCTTTGGGCCAGTAGGGCGTACTGCTCCTCCATGTCCGGACGATACGGCACGAAAAGGGGCCGGTGCTTGCAATAAACGATGTGGTCGGGGGACAAAGCCAGAGACACGCCCTTAAAAGCCTGTTCGCTTTCAACCAACCTTGATATCTCCTTATTGCATATAAAGGTAACGATGGAATTACCCTCGCCCTTTAGAAGCATCCTTATGGCCGGCGATATATCAGCCGCCCTTTGCCTGTCAAACTCCGCCAGGGACAGGTCGGGGCGCCTCTTTATCCTGCCTTCAATGGCCTTTACCACGTAATGGGCGATGTCCTTTATTTCATCTACGGTATCCGCGCCAATAAAAATACCATGGTTCTGCAGAAGTATTATTTGGGGATGTCTGCCGTGCTTGGCGACATACCTCTCCAGCTCTTTTCTAACAGCCAACACCAGCGCGTATCCGGGATTGGCGGCGGGGATCCATATGGCCCTGTCGCCGAACAACTCTTCTGCCTCCTGCCGCCCGTCCCTGCTACAGGTCAGACCGTTCACAAGGGTGGGATGGGTATGTACCACATACTTATAATCCAGAATATCATGGAGGGGCGTCTCCAAGCTTGGGCGTTTATCATATTCGCTCCTCTCCCGGGCATTCATCAAATCCTCCAGTACCTGGGCCTCCCTTTCGGCAGGATCCTTGGAATACTCCCTTTCCCATAACTGTCCAAGGAGTTTTCTGTTCATCTTAACAAAATCCTCTTCCGTTATATCGGCCAGGACCGTACCCGAACCCTTGACGTATAGATGCTCGGCGGTTTTATAAGAAGTGTTGCCTCCCCCCGCCAGCACAAATTCCGGCTTGGAACCGAAATAATTGGAAATATGCACCAAATCTTTTAAAACCATGGTATACCCCTTTTCTATATATTTTTAAGTAGGTTGTTATTTCAATACTGCTCTAAGTTGTTTTTGTGTAACACAGCCTCCAATGTGCAGTATCCTCCCGATATTGAACATCCTTTAATGAAAAACAGTTTTTTCCGATATAACAATATTTTATCCCTTAATACCGCCCATTTCAACGATGTTAAAGGATTATAAATTAAATAATTCAATATGAGGAATGCTATGGATATAACGCTATAAAACTACAAAAGGAGATGGATATATGAATAAGAATGTGGGAGATACCGACGCCTTTATCCGAATCGCCGGCGGCATATTTTTGGTCGGCCTGGGTATTGTGAAAAGATCAAGAATCGCCATGTTTTTAGGCTCCTTGAAGGTGGCAGAGGGGGTAACCCGGTTCTGTCCCATGCTCTATCTAATGAAGCTTTCAACCAATACAACAAACCCCGGACTGAAAAGGGTTAAATAGAATGAAACTTCCCGCTGCCCGGGCATCCCACCGCCCGGGTTTGTCTCCATAAAATGTATTTACCCCGCCCATCCTCTTGCTTATCCCCTCCCTCTACTAGTCCTCCTCGTCCCGGTCTTGCTCCCGGTTTTCTCCATACCGGTGGTCTTCATCCCTGGACGGGGCCCTTTTCTTCGTCTTTCCGAATAATAACACAATGGCTATCAACACTAGTATGGAACTGAAATTCCTTGAGAAACTTTCGTTTACTTCCACCTTAAAGACGGCCTGAAAGAGGCCAAAGGCAACCAGCCCCAGCCCTATACCCAGAATTAACCTCCACCTCAGTTTATCGCTGATATTCACGGCCACTCACTCCAATTGTTTATTTCCTCCGGTGGACAAAAATTACCTTATCAAACTCCTAAAAATAAGCAAAGCAACATACATCAAAAAAAAACCGTCCTTGATAAAACAATGTATATCCCGCGAGCATAGTTTTCTTTTTATACCGCGCATTTTTGGCAGCACTTACCATGGCGCTTTCTTTTTATGCTCCGGCACTTCGTGTGGCACTTACTACTGCACCTTCTTTTTCATATTGTTGGCTTAATGTTATTATTTCTCTCCTGCAAAACATTATTAACAGGGCACAAAAACCACTCCGATGGATTTATTTACACCTCGATTTTTATACACATCGTCCGTGCAATATGTCGGCATGTTTAAGTACATACACTCTGCGTTAAAACTTTATTTCTTAAGCATCTCTTTAAACACATCCGGATGGGTAACAGGGCTTTGACAGGCAAAATTTTCACATATATATGCCGCAGCCTTGCCATCCACCATCCTTTGACCCTTTATAAAAGGGGCCAACTTTTCTATTGTTTTGTCACCGTCCGAATATAATAAAGACACGCTCATGGGGAGGTATTCTCCGTTCAGGATGGAAATCAGCCTTTGGGTGTCCTGTCCCTCCCTGTGGCCTACAAGTACGATTTCTTTGGTGGGGTATATGGAAAACATGGCCGACGTTAAGAAGTAGGTATGGCTTGCCGGACTTTCATCGACTTGGGCACCAAAGTATTCAAACTGCTGCCCGGCCATGTCCTCCAGCTTTTCATCCCCCGTCAGCCGGGCCAGCCGGAGAAAATTCAACGTTGCCACCGAATTGCCCGACGGCATTGCACCGTCATATATCTCCTTTGGACGGGTTATCAACCGTTCTCCGTCCTTTCCGTACAAAAACAGTCCGCCCCCTTTTTCGTCCCAAAAATATCGGATTAAATCATCGTTCAGCTCCAGGGCCTTTTCCAGATAACACGGATCATAGGTAGCCCAATACAGTTCAATAAGTCCCCATATTAAAAAGGCATAATCATCCACATAGCCCAAATAGGCAGCCTCTTTGTCTCGGTACCTGGCCAGCAGACGACCGTCCTGCCTGCGAAGCTTCTTTAATATAAAATCCACCGCCTTTTGGGCGGCCTGAACATACTCCTTTAATCCCAAAATCCTTGCGCCCATGGCCAGGGCAGCGATCATTAGCCCGTTCCAGGAAGTCAGCACCTTATCATCCTTATGGGGATGTATCCTTTTATCCCTGTATTCAAAAAGCATCCTTCGCTTTTCTTCCAGGGAAAAGGCCTCATAAACTTCGCGGTCATCCCTGTCTATCAAATTTGGGATGCTTTTTCCTTCAAAGTTGCCGTCGGGGGTAATGTCATACAGCCTGCAAAACCGTTCCCCTTTTTCCCTGCCCAAAACATCAACCACTTCTTTGGCGTCCCAGACATAGAACTTCCCTTCCACCCCTTCAGAGTCGGCATCTTCCGCCGAGTAAAATGCCCCTTCATCGGAAGTCATATCCCTTAGTACATAGGTAAATATCCCTTGGGCCACCCGGCGGTACTCCTCATCCCCCGTTATCTGATAACCTTCCAGGTATGCCATAGCCAACAGGGCATTATCATAAAGCATCTTCTCAAAATGGGGAACCAGCCACCTATTGTCGGTGGAGTACCTGGAAAACCCGAAACCTATATGGTCGTAAATACCGCCCCGATGCATACACTTTAGGGTTTTTTCGGCCATTTTCAGGGCTTTATCCGTTCCGTTTAGCGTCCGGTACCTAAACAGGAAAAGCAGGTGGTGGGGCATGGGAAACTTTGGAGCCCTGCCGAAACCGCCGTATATTGGGTCAAAGGAATGGCTAAGATGGTCGTAACCCTTGTTTATGGTCTCCTTTGTAACACTGCCCTTTCCATGTAACCCAGCCGTAATATCCGTCTGCATTGCCTGTACGATTTTATCGCCCGATTCAATCAGTTGATCTTTCTTTGTTTCCCATAACTCGGCCACCTTCTTTAATATTTCCATTAACCCCGGCATACCCATGCGTCCCCTTTTGGGAAAATAGGTCCCAGCAAAAAAGGGGTTTTTGTCGGGGGTCATTATAACGGTAAGGGGCCATCCCCCGTGCCCGGTCAAGGCCTGGCAAACGGTCATATAGATGTTGTCAACATCCGGCCGCTCCTCCCTATCCACCTTAACGGCCACGAAATGTTTGTTCAATAAATCCGCAACCTCTTTGTCTTCAAAGGATTCCCTCTCCATGACATGGCACCAGTGGCAAGTCGGCTAATAACAGCAAAACTACGAATACCCAATCGAAAGAAAGATTGGCTTCCCTTCTATTTTTGCTTTCTCAAAAGCCTCGTCTCCCCATGGAAACCAAGACACAG
>DUOD01000027.1 GCA_012838995.1 Clostridiales bacterium | reverse complement strand
TAATAATGTTTTTAACACTACCTTGTGATAAAAATGCAAATTCGCTGGGCTTTAGGTTTTTATCCTTATTTTCCTTGAAATCTTTTTCCGTATAACCCTTAAACAATCTCTCAACCATGTCGGAGTTATATTCATACCTAATAATATAGCTCCCTAAAAACTCTTCTACAACCTGACATATAGTATCCGACATATTAGTCCCTCCTCATAATAAACACCCGTATACAAATACCCCAAATACCGGATAAATCCCTTTGAAAAGTATGAGTATACGCAATATGACAATATAGAAAAAATACAAAAAACTTAAAGCCATTAGCTGAGGTAATATATTATCGGTCCAATAATGTTTGTCGTCTTTGGCACTGAAAATTTCCTTACTTTTTTGGCTGTTATAAAATCTAATAAGCAGCCATGGGAATACAAAATAAGACAGTCCAACAATTATAAGCGTAAACACGGCAACCGCAAAAGACAATTCTTTTGTCACTGACAGCATAAAGAATATCACAACAATTATAGCTCCACCCGCCACTATCCAGAACCTCAGCAGGGCCAGCGAAAGCCTTCTAGCCCATCTCCGTAATTTCAAGTGTCCATAACCGACGACAATGAGCATTGCAGCAATTAAATAGTAGCCAATTATTTGACTTGCTATATTGCCAAACGTAAACGATCCAAATCCAAGCCCCTCATAATTAAAACGTCCACCTTCGGAAAATAAATAAAACAATACATTTCGAGAGGGCCCAGGAATCCAATAGCAATGCCAGCCAACAATAACAGAGCTCCAATTATAGGAATTAGTTTCGTTTTCTTGGTATAGCCATGGCCACTTGCACTCACTTCCACATCTTACCTCCTTAATTGCTCCGCAGCCACCAAAAAAGAAACCCAACCCTCCTGATTATCCTAAGATACAGTATCACATAAAATTAAGCGCTATAGAAAAGTATCTATAAAGACTTGTTTGCCAATTTGCGCACCATCACCCTTATCCGGCCCATGATGTTTGAAAGGTCTTCCGCCTTAACTGTCAAAGATCCTTATTTGACGGGAAAATCAAAATATGTATCGGGATAGGGCTCGTCCTTTAGCGTATAATGCCACCACTCTTCAGGATAAACTTCAAACCCGGCATCCACCATGGCATCCCGCAAAATATTTCGGTTTTTCTCCTGCTCTTTTGTAATTAAATGGGTTCCATGGTTGGAAATTTCCCCAAAAAAGTCAAAGCCGCTGCCCATGTCCAGCTCTTGGCCGGTGGATATATCAACCAAAGTTAAATCAACGGTGCTTCCCCTGGAATGACCGGATCTTTCCGCTATATATCCCATCTCGAACAAAACCGCTTTGTCCAAATCAGGATAGTATTTTTCCTTCATTTTGGTATCGTCTAAATCCTTTGCCCAACGTTTAAAATGGTCAACCGCCCTTTGGGGGCGATAGGCATCGAAAATTTTTATGTAATACCCCTGTTTATATAAATTATCTGCAGCTTTCTTAAGGGCTTGGGCCGCTTTAACGGTAAGTATGGCCTTTTCTGCCTCATACCCGTCTATCACCCTGCCCACAAAGTTGTCTTCGCTAAAATATCGCATTTCAAGCTGGGCAGTAGGAATGACATCGGTCACATATACAAATCCGTCGGGCAGTGAATTTTGATCAAGTGAATTTTGATCGAAAACAGCAGTGCATGATGCAAGCAGGAGCGATATTACTAAAACGACTATACTCCACTTTACAATCAGCGCTTTTTTGTTTTTAATTTGCATAGCCTTCAACATAAATAAATCACCCCTCAATTCAATTTCTATTATATTCCATGGACAAGCAAAAGCAATAAATTTTTTGTAATTTTACATATATAGTAAAATACCGCCACCAAGGCTTTAATACCCCGGTTGACGGTGAGTTAATCATCTATAACACTTTGCCGTCGGCAAAAGCTATAGTGCAACAAAAATCTATATTATATCAATTTAGCGGATGTATATATGCCAATGTATTTCTAAAAAACACAGCATGTAGCAAATGCATATTGCACCTTAGGTATCTTATATACCCATTACCTACAATTATCCACATGCATAATTATTGTATCAAAAAACGGGGTAACATATATTTATACTTCTCCCTTTTCTCCCTTATCGATAATATATTCATCCCTTTTAGATTCATTTAATTGCTTTAATAAGTCCCGTATTTCCGTTAATAACACCTCTTCCTTGGAAGGTGGGGCTTCCTGCTCCTTTTCTTCTTCTTTTTTCTTAAAAACCAGCAAGGCCTTCATTGCAAAAAAGATGCATACGGCTATAATCACAAAATCAATCACCGACTGGATAAACTGACCATATGTCAATGAAAGCTCTGCAACATCCCCCACGGCGGGTTTTATGACCCATTTCAAGGATGTTAGGTCTATCTGTCCCAAAATAATTCCAAGCAGAGGTGTAATGATATCGTCTACCAGCGATGAAACGATCTTGCCAAAGGCACCGCCTATAATCACACCGATTGCCAAATCAATTATATTGCCCTTTACAGCAAATTTTTTCAGCTCCTGCAGCATTGCGATTCTCCTTTCGTTTTTAAAAAAGTTTCCGCCGAAGCCAACAGCATCCAGCGGAAACTTTACCTATTTACAATAATCTGAAAATACTTTTAATAGAAAAATTAATCTAACACCAAAGACGGAGGAGCATAAACCCTGGCCTTCATCTCATTGTCCAGCATATACAAGCCCTTGGAATCGCCTGCAAATAAATCAAATTTCTTTATATTATCATCTGCATTCATTTCTTCTTCACCCTGCTCTTCGATGAACCAGTTGAGGAACTGCATTGTCCTGAAATCATTTATCTTATAGGCGGCTTGGTATATCTTATTGATACAGTCAGTCACAAACCGCTCATGCTCCAATGCTTTTACCAACGGTTCACGAAAATCTTTGTATTCTGCATCAGGGGCTGCTATTTCCGTTAAAACAACAGATTCCCCGTTATTTAACAAATACTTGCGAAACAGTTGTGCATGGTCCAGCTCTTCCTGGGTTTGTACAAAAAACCAGTTTTCAAATCCATTAAGGCCCTGATCTGCATAATAATTTGCCATTCCCAGGTAAAGATATGCAGAATATAATTCCTTATTAATCTGCTCATTTATAAGTTTTGTTATCTCTGGATTTAACATTTTACATTCCTCCCGTTTTTTATTTTTTATTTAAAAACCTAATAATTTTCTTTATCAGCTGCAAAAAACTCAGGAGTGTTTATGTGCATCGTATTTTCCATTGCAACCCCCCTTTTTTAGTTGCCTTATTTATAATCACCCATTGTTAATAAATCCGTGAAGTTGCGAAAAACATAAGTATCATCTACTGCAGCTGTCTGTTAAAACCCGCCCGAAATAATATTTCCTGTGGTAAAACCTACCGCTTTTTTAGAAACAAATGCCAAAAACTGTACATTTATCTAATTTTTATTATAACATATCCATATTTAAAAAAATACTCCCGTCGCTCTATTTATTAAGACACCACTTTACCCTATTTAGGCCCTTCATCTGCTCTATGCTTACATTGGATTTATAAACCGATCAAAACTTGCCCGCTCCTTTGTCATAAGCCCCAGCCGTTGTATATAAACTTTTTCTGTTTTATCAATACCGGTCCTTTTCTTTCCTCCAAAGATCCTTTTATTCCACGCCGGGCTAATCAGTTTGCCGTCCTAGCTCTTTTGCGGGTTAATCTACACTTCTCGCAAAGTATAATGCACACCCCTCACCAATTTGGCGACAATTTAGGGTGTGCATTATTATGGGCGATTTCTCCAGGTTCTCAATAATTACAGTTAGTTATCGGTTGTTCCACCGATTATATGTAAGTCATATCCCGTATTAGTATTTAATAAACTTATCTCCCGGGATACCGCAAATGACGCATTTTTCCGGTACGGATTTTTCAATGTTTCCGCAAACCGGGCAGAGATAATAGAATACTTCTTCGGTACTGTCGAGATTTTCCAACGCTTCTTTATAAAGCTTGGCATGAACCTCTTCCGCCTTCATTGCGAAGGTAAAGGTTGTAGCCGCGGCTTTATTTCCTTCGGCTTCTGCATCCTTTACAAATTCAGGATACATTTCCTTATATTCATAAGTTTCGCCTGCAATGGCATCTTTAATGTTATCGGCAGTGGAGCCGACTTTGCCTGCAAGCTCAAATTCTTTAAATGCATGTAAAGTTTCAGCATCGGCCGCTGCCCTGAACAATTTAGCAGCATTAAGCTTTCCTTCCTCTTCCGCTTTTTTGGCATAAGCCAAATACTTTCTGTTGGCTTGGGATTCTCCGGCAAAAGCCTTCATTAGGTTTTCTTTGGTTTTGTTATCTTTCATTGATCCTTCCTCCTCATTTTTATATAAATTTTCTAATAGTTTTTCCACTGCTTCTCTGGGCAATCCTTCCGGATTTTTATCGAGTAATGATTGAAGAAAATCCTTGGTGTTTTGGCTTTGTGGAAGCATATATCCTGCTTCGCGGATAATGTCTTCCGCCATAATGCGGTTGGATTTTTCAATGGCTTTGGCTAATCTCCCCGACAAGCCGGCAGCTATGTTTTCCTGTTCCGATTTGCTGCGCAAAAGGGCGTTCATCATACTGACAACCGACTCGGTTTTGGGCTGCTGGGGTGGATATACGAAAGGCACCATAGAAATTGCACCGGATGGACAGGCATCAGCACAATCTCCGCAGCCTGTACATTTTGAAACATCAATAATGCTGTTTTCAGTATCCGTTGCGCCGGTAGGACATACATAGAGACACAGGCAGTCTTTGGTACACAGGCGTATATTCCTTACTGCATATTTCTTAGCCATTCTCATTACCTCCCTTCAACCTTTTCAAATTTCCAATTGGGCACTTTGCATACGGGGCAAATCTCCGGCAGATTATCTCCTAGATAAATAAATCCGCATATGGTACAAACATGAACGTCTGTGTTTTCAAGCATGGCTTCCCCTTCATTTTGATACCGGATCAATAGTGACTTTAAAATACGGGTAACCTTTTCGCTCCAGGTTAAGGCACGGAGGGCACCCCTATCCTTGGCTTGGGTAGCTGTATCGTTTGCATTGGGGAAACCTTCCTCAAGGTCTTTTTCGACAAGGTCAAGCAACCGACTGAAACTGGGATCCTTAGAAGGTGCGGCTACCGATTTAAAATAATCGGCCAGTTGTCTAAATAGATCGGCTTCTTCCGGTTTATACTGCTTTTCGCAGCCGCGGGCAAGATTTGTGCAAAGTGCGCTCATCTCCAAGGGAGACAACTCCTGTGTGTCCGAAGGCGTATCAATTACCGGTCTCGTTTTTTCCGCGGGAGCTGATGTAGCTTCGCCCTGTTTCACGAATAATGACTTGTCCGCACTGCAAAGTGGGCAAACCCAATCTCCGGGCAGTTCTTCCCACCTTGTACCCGGTGCAATGCCTGCTTCCGGTATTCCATTTGCTTCGTCATAGACATATCCGCAAATGGAACATATATATTTTGCCATTACATAACCTCCTTTATATGATTTGATTTATTAGAAAGGCACCTCGGATAGAGACCTTAAAAATTTGCTTTTTCATTGGTTTAAATCTTTGGAGGTCAAAGAATCTATACAATGGGAAAGTCAAATAAAATCCCGCGGGATTCCCTTGAAATGTCCAAAATTTTCAGTTGATAACGTTGTAACAGTTTTTATTTTCGACATATAATTGCCTTGCCAACCTGTCTATCTAACATCCGCAAATAGATATGTATAATAAACTTCTTTGCAGTTGGACGGCGGTGATTTTAGATGAGGTGCTCTAAAACCTATAATCTTTAATGCGGTTTTTAATTCCGGCTCTAACTTTAAGATTTAGATTGCGCTGACTCACCACCTACTATTCGAAATAAATTTACGTATCACAATTTGTATATAATTGTAATGGTTATAAATTCATTATATTACCTTTCAATACAAATTTCAAATGCTGAAATCTTTCTCCAAGGTTCCATTGATGCCCATAAACATAAACTGCAAAAATTACAAAAAATCTGTAACCAGAACCGTATAAGTTATTTACAGCAGAATATTCAGGATGTTGTTTGATTAATATTCCTCGTTTAAATAAACAAAACAGGCATCAAAAAGTCTTTTACACCCATAAAATGTGGCAGCCTAACAATAAAAACTTATCCTAAAGTAATAATTAACTGCTCAACTTTCACGACTGGCTTCCTCTTTTTCTATCATCTGTGCAAATAATTGAGCGATTTGCGGGTCGAACTGGGTTCCCGCTCCATTCTTAATAACATTAAGAGCCGCCAGTTTTCGCTTTTCATAGGGAAGAGTACCTCGGTTTAATACTCGGTCGTAAGTCTCGGTGACAGCAATAATCCTTGATAACATAGGAATTTGCTCGCCTTTTAACCCCCGTGGATATCCGGTACCATCCCAACGTTCGTGATGACCATAGACGTATTCTGCTAAATCCAGTGTTTCATCGAAGAGGTTTAAAATTCGATATCCTACCACCGAATGTTGTTTCATTTCCTCAAACTCTTCATCCGTTAAAGTATCTTTAACCAGCAGGTCTTCACTCAGTACGATTTTTCCAATATCATGTAGATAAGCCGCTCGCTTTAGTTTACTGATTTCGGTTTCGGGCAGATGTAATGCAGTTGCCAGATCAGAGCACAATTCACTGACAGTAATCGAATGTTGCTTCTCTCTGGTAGCCTTTGAGTGTAATGTATCGATGATTGTATCGATGATGTCTTTATTGATGGACGATCGGTTCATCGTCTTATCCTTGTACATGGCATTTTCCGCCCTTGCCATGACCTCTTCCAGCGACTGGTTCGGACTTCGTTTGGTATCAGCGCCAAGAGAAATGCTACACTTAATACCCTCAACTCGCGCTTCAGCAAATCCGGATTTTATCCTGGCAAGGATATCTTTGGCATTTTCTTTGGTCGTGTTGGGGGGTAGTATGACGAACTCATCTCCACCGATGCGGGCAACCACATCGTTGTGTCTACTAGCCTGTTTGAGAATTTCTGATGATTTTTTGATCAGCGCGTCACCCGCACTATGTCCGAATATATCATTGGTCATTTTCAGTCCATTAATATCCGCAAAAATGACTGATAGAGGCAAGTTCTCCGGGATGTCCATTTTAGCGGCGTATTCCACAAAACATCTTCGGTTATATAGTCCGGTTAAAACATCATAACAGTATAAATACTCAACTTCAGCTTCTTTTTGTTTGCGTTTACTTATATCCAAAAAAGTTATAACAGCTCCGGTTATTTCACCATTTTTTATCTGAGGATACGAAAAATATTCCACATAAAAGAAAGTACCATCAGCGCGCCAGAAAACTTCATCCTCTACATGGGAACCTTCTCCTTTAATAAGTGTATTAAGGATTGTGCAATCATCAATGGAAATAGGTGTGCCGTCCTGTCGGCTATGGTGAATCAGCCGGTGCATATTTTTCCCCAACAATTCTGACTGGTCACTATATCCCAGCATTTTGACACAGCTTCTGTTACAGAATGTGCAGTTACCATCCAAATCAATACCGTAAATAGCCTCTGCCGCTGTATCCAATATCAACTGTAGTTTGTCATTGCTCGCCTCCAATGTATAATTGGCTTTATGCAATTCCCGGGTGCGTTCCTGAACGCTAATCTCAAGCTTTTCACTTAGTTTTTTATATTTTCTTACCAAATACAATGCAACCAATAATACTACTAATAAAAATAGAAAAGCTGCGTGCAGAAAAAAAGTCCGGTAATAATCTTCAGTTATATATATCACTCTCTTGCCTTTCCACTGTCCCATAATTTTATCAACAGTACCGTCTTCAGTAATCTTTTTTAGACCGGAATTTATCAGAGACAACGTTTCGGTATCACCTTTTTTGACAGCAATTCTCGAGTACTGAGTTTCAATGGGAGGGTCTACAATCTTAATATCAGCTATCCTGCTGTTGGCAAGCTCATATTCGCCGATCCATCGATCCACAATAATTGCATCTAAATCTCCAGTGCTTAAGGCTTTAAAGGAAGTTGTCCAATCTTTAATAATCTCAATGTCAATTGTTTCATATCTTTGAAGCAAGGTGTACGGGTAGCCACCTGCTTCTACTCCAACACGCTTGTTTTTTAAGTCATCGATGCTTCTCAAGGCCGCATTGCCGTTTCGAACGAACATTGAAAAGTCGGATTTTAACAAAGATCTTGAGAAATCAAAAAGTTCATTTCTTTCCGGATTTGGATTGATTTGAAGAAGTCCGTCGGCTTCACCGTTAAGCACCATAAGTTGTGCTTGTTCCCAATTTACTGCCATAACCTCAATATCGTAACCAATCTCATTTCCGATAGCCTTAGCAATATCAACTGCAACACCCTTTACTGTTCCATTGTCATTGTATACAATAGGAGCCAAGTTTTCATTTCCTAGTAAAACCAGAGTTTTTGGACTGTCAGTATTTATTGCAAATGCATTTAAAGGTAAAAACAAAAAGAAAATAATAAATACTGCAGTCATAATACACGTCATTTTTTTATTATCGCTACTCATAGAACAACCAAGCACCACTTTTCTGTATATTCTCTATGCCGCATTAGTAACACTACGAACTTATGACAGTCGGATTTATATTATTAATGTTTCTTTAAAAACTCTAGGGACCACTTCTTCGTCAAGGGGTTTGCTGATCAGATATCCCTGTACCCTGTCGCAGTTGTGTTCCTTTAAATACTTAAGCTGGATTTCATGCTCTACTCCCTCAGCAATTATGTAATGTCCAAGTTTATGGGCTATGGAAATAATATCCCCTATTATTGCTTTATTCAGGTCGGTATACAACAGTTTATCGATAAAATATTTATCAATTTTCATACAATTGACTTTTAATTCTCTTTCTCTGGCAAGAGAGGAATAGCCGGTTCCAAAGTCATCTATGGCTATGTGCAGTCCCGCGTCCCGCAGTTTCTCGATAATACTGTTGATGTTGTCATAATCGGAGGCAAAGACCGATTCGGTAATCTCAATGCAGATATTATTCGGGTTAACCTGCATATCGCTTATTAGTTTAAACAGCCTGCTTGTAAAATCCGGACTTAACAGCTGAATAACAGACACATTGATAGAAACGCCAATTTCATTATATCCACACTTTTTTAGCCTATTTAGAAAACGGAATGCCTTGATAAACACTTTATCGCCAATGGGGATAATAAGCTTTGTTTTCTCAGCAATGGGGATGAACTCCAGTGGCGACACCAATCCAAGTTTTTTTGTCCTTAATCTGGCCAGTGTCTCAAAGCTGCAGATTAAACCTGTTTTCAAATCCATAATGGGTTGATACTGTAAAAACAGATCATTATTAGTATGATCATCCGCTGCTATGGCATTGAGAGCTTCCACAATATCCGTTTCACGATCAACTAAGGCTTCCAGCTCTTTATTGTAAAAACAAAGTTGAAAGTCCTTTCCAAACAAGCCGACAGATCTTTCGGATGCAATCAGCAGTCTTCTCAAAAGTAAATCAATATCCGCTTCATCCTGGTCCTGCTCAATTTCGAGAATCCCAATCCCGCCGCCAATTCTTTCAGTTACAAATAAGGATTCTAAAGTTTCTGTAATGACACCGCTAAAATCAACAAGCTCCTTTTTATCTTTGTAGTCAAAAATATAGTAAATAAAGCGGTTCTCACTGGGGTAGAACAAAAGACGATTATCGGTACAAAACCGACTTAGGGCCTCGGATGCTTTTTTTATCAGGTTCTGAGAATACTGGTACCCATACTTGGCCGTTAACAACTGAACCATGCTTAAGTTAATACCTATGAGTGCCTTTTTGGACTTTTTCTTTAACTTGACATGCTTTTCAAGTAACGACACCAAATATTCACGATTATGCAGACCCGTCCATCTATCGTGCTCAATATTGTATTTCAGGGCATTTTCAACGGCTTTTCGATCTGATATGTCAAGGACGATTCCTTCCAATGCTTCAACTTCGCCATCGTCGTTGTATATACCCTGCCCCATCTCAAGGACCCATTTTTTCTCGCCGGAGGCAGTTATAATCTCATACTCATATTTAAAGGGCTGCCTTGCTGCAAGCACTCGCTTCCATTCATTCCACAAAAGTTGGCGGTATTCGGGCGAGATAATTTCATTATAGGACAGATCTCTGTTATACAGCAGGCTCTCAGGGGGATAACCCGTTAGGTTATAACATCCTTTGGAAACATACTGCATTGTCCAATCGCGGTCATAATTACACCTGTATGCAAGTCCCGGAAGGTGGGAAAGCAAAACGGATTTACTGCGCTCACTCTCCTTAAGTACCTGTTCCATGGCTTTGCGCTCGGTGATATCCTGAACCAGGCAGATATGGCTGTATTGCCCATCATTTGATAAGGCAAGAGGGGCAACCAGCATATGTACCCAAACGACTGAACCATCCGGCTTGATGTACCGTTTATCCATCGAATACATCCCGATTTCGCCTGACTGGAGCTTTCTAAAATTCCTTGAATCTTCTTCCAAATCATCGGGATGGGTTATCTTTGCCCACCCTAAACGAAGGATCTCTTCTTTCGTTCTGCCCGTGATTTGTTCAAACTTTGAGTTAATTCTTACATCGGCCTTACCGGGGCGGTACGGGTCAAAGCTATGGGAAATTGCAATGCCGATAGGGTCTTTTTCAAAAAGGATGTCAAAGGTCATGGTCTGTTCAGCCAATTGCTGCCTCAGCGCATCTTCTGCACGCAACAGTGCAGTATGGACATCAATTCTGGCCCTCAGTGAGGCCATATGGATGGGTTTGCGGATATAATCTACGGCACCGAGCTTTAAGCCTTTGATTTCATTATCCAATTCATCGTAATTGGTCAATATTATAGTACGCAAATTTTTATACCGCTCATCACCTTTTAGAAACTCGAGAACCTGAAACCCATCCATATTTGGCATTTTCAAATCGAGTATAAGCAAGTTAATCCCGTCATGCTCCTCAAGCATGCGAATGGCTTCCACGCCGTCACAAGCAGTCAATATGTAATATTCGCTTAGCATACTTTTGATGATCATTCTGTAAGTTGCCGAGTCGTCAACTACCAGAATTTTAACCAGCATAACAAATCCCCCTTCCTCAGCCCACATCTGTTCCCGGTTTTTCTTGAAAGTATTTTACTTCCTCCAACAGTTTTCCTAATATTTTTGAAAACTTGTCCTGCAATAGCACTATTTCTTCTCTCTTTTCTTCTTCCAGTGCTTTCTGTAATGACACCGCCGCTTCCTGAAGTGATTTGGCCCCAATGCTACCGGAACTGCTCTTTACCTTATGTACAATTTGTGCGGCATCAGCGTATCTTTTCTCACCAACCGCTGCTTCAAGCCTGCCCAAAGTATCCAGATTTTCGTTATAGTATTCTTTAAGCACCTGATGATACAGTTCTTGGTTGCCTCCCATGTTCTTTAAGCCCAACTGCCGGTCAAGTACGGTTGTATCGGTATCAATGTCAGATTGGTTTTCCAGTATGATATCTTTTATGGTTTGAATAAAGTAATCCGGATTAAAGGGCTTGCTGATGTAATGGAATATACCGCTTTGCTCGCATTTTTCACGAACACCTAAAACCACGTCCGCTGTCATTGCTACGATGGGGACCTTGGTTGAAAACTCCCGGATTTTTTCCGCTGCCTCATAACCGTTCATAACGGGCATGTGTAAATCCATTAAAATCAAATCAACGTTATCCCTGTGCTTTTTATACAGCTCTACAGCTTCCTTTCCATCGCTTGCGATGATAACTTCTATCCCGACTTGCTCTAAAAGTGACTTTGCAACCAACTGATTGGTTTTATTATCCTCTGCCAGCAATACATGATATGATTTTTCAAGTTTTACCGGTACGGATTCCCCGTCTGCCGAAGGCCGGGAACCCGAAACCGCTTTCAAATTGAAAATATCCAGGATGCCGTTAAGCAATATAGAAGGTATAACCGGCTTGCCAATACCCATATCAATGCCATACTCGTTAATTCTGTCGAACAGATCCTCCCGCATCATCGGAAAAAGCATTATTATCTTTGGAATTTTAACGATTTTTTTACTATTGTGTATTTTTTCAATAAATTTGAATCCACCTTGTGCCGGAGTATCGTAATCGATAATAAACAGGTCAAAGGGCTTGGCAAACTTACCGTCCGCAGCTTCCAGCATACTTAATGCACTGGCTTCTGAACTGGTGAGCTCACAATACATTCCATAGCTGCCTAAATAATTTTCAATCAAGTTCATGTTCGCCCCCGATTTTTCTAAAACCAGCGTTCTGACATCTTTGAAGTGATTGGCCGATAAGGCTTTTATATAAACTTCTTCCTTCTCTTTATCGACATTTAGCGGTAATTGAATGATAAAGGTAGAGCCTTCTCCGGGTGTGCTAAATACCTTTATTTCTCCACCCATCAAGTCCACAAGGTTCTTAACAATGGACAATCCCAAGCCGGAGCCTCCAAAACGCCGGTTGATGCTGCTGTCACCCTGCTCAAAGGGTGCAAAGAGTTTATTTATTTGTTCCTTTGTCATTCCTATTCCGGTATCCTTAACGGTAAATGAGATATGATATATGTCATTCTCCCTTGCCATTAACCGAATGTCCAATGAAACTTCACCGGCATCGGTGAATTTGACGGCATTGTTCAGAACATTAAGTAGGACCTGTTCAATCCGCTTGGAATCACCGAAAAAATAATTGGGAATAAGGGGGTCCTCTGACAGCCGAAAGCCGATTTCCTGTTCATTTATTTTATACGAGATAATATTGACCACATTTTGAATCACCTGGTCCAAGCTAAAGGAAATGATATCAAGCTCAACTTTTCCTGCTTCTATTTTAGAAAAATCCAGGATATCGTTTATAATGCCCAGCATGCTGTTTGCTGCCTGTATAATCCGTTCAATGTACATACTTTGGGTTAAGGTAGTATCGGTCTTTTTCAACAGGTAAGACATGCCGGTAATGGCGTTAAGGGGTGTTCTTATCTCATGGGACATCCTTGCCATAAAACTTGATTTGAATTCATTTGCTTCATCGGCCCGGCGCTTTGCTTTTTCCAAATCAAGCTGGACTTGTTCTCTGTGTCGGATCTCCCTCCGCAGCTTCACAATCCAGAAAAAAGACACCGATAAAATAACAGCGACTAAAATACCGACAATTATCAGAATACGGATAATGGGTCCGTAGTCCATATCGGTATCCAATTCCACCCACTTGTTATGGATGGCAAGTTTCTCACTCTCGCTGATTGAATCCAAAGCTTTATTAAAGATGCTGACCAGTTCCGGCCAGTCTTTTCGAACGGCAAAATACAGGGCTTGCTGTTTTTCGGCTTCAAAGGATACGAATCTGAGATCTGTTAAACCATGTGAACGTATGAGGTAATTCGTTGTGGCAAGGTTGCCGATGAAGGCCTTTTCGGTTCCCGTTGCTACGGCAGTAAGAGCAGCTTCGACGGAGTCATAAAGGCTGAGGTTTATTTTCGGGTATGAAAGCAGGTAGCTGTGGTGGGAACTGTTGCGCTGTACAGCCACAGCAAAACCTTCCAAATCTTCTATGCCCGATATATGAGTGTCCATGTCACGGGTTACGATCACCCTTTTATAGTAGTAATAGGGCTCGGAAAAGAGAAAGTGTTCTTCCCTTTCTTTCGTTTTGCCAATGGCAGGCAGGACATCCACCTTTCCCGCCAGCGCCATGTCATAAGCTTGCGGCCAGGTCAGACCCTTTACAACTTCAAATTGCAACCCGGTCTTTTCGCTTATTAAAGAAAGATAGTCTGCGGCAATTCCCTTGTATTCACCATCTTGATCGATAAACTCAAAGGGCACGAATTTAGGGTCAACACCAAGGCGAATCATCGGGTGCTCTTCCATGAAGGTAAGTTCTTCTTTTGTCCAGCTAATGCCGTTTTGGCTAGCAAGGCAGGGCATGGCTATAGCCGTAATAATTATTACGAGAACAATTGAACTTACAACATACTTTATTATCGACGCGGTCACCGTGGAATGTTGTCGATTGCGCTGTTTTTTCTCCCTATTGAGACAAACCATAACCGAACCTCTTCCTTATTTCGCACGTGCCTGTGCAACAGGTTTTGTTTGTAAGCCACTACACCGGTCAAAACCACTTCCTTTAAGTTACCCCCTGTGAACAGCTTTTCAATATAATCACTGATCCATAAACAGCACATGATTTGCGTTACATTCTTCCATAATAGCGCTTTTGTCCGACAATTTCGATACTTCGCCAAAGATGGGAAATCTTAAAAAGTTCTCCCATGTCGTACTTATCTATGCTGCTGATTATGTCTACTTCAAAGGTCCTTAAGCCGATGAACCGGATATTATTAAAAGATAATGAAAACATGAAAGAGATCAATGAAAATCAAGTTTATCACGTGTGTTCGACAAAATCTAATAAAATTCTCTCTAATTACAAAGTTTATCAAGCTTTTCCATGTTAGTCAATGTATTGTTTGCATTTTGTAAATCAGCACTAGTCACCCATTAAAATGTCCTGTGTATGTTTTCCGTAAAAGACGTTTTAAAAAAGCCGCCGGTTGAAAGGAAAACCTTTTCAACCGGCGGCTAAGTGTGAATTTTTATGGCAAGTTTTGCCACCTGCGAAATATTTAATTTATAAAGGTAAATATTGCTAGACAGCACTGGATTTATAAGTCTTTTTATATTTATACATATGATCATCGACTTCTTTAAGTATTTTTTTGAAAATCCAGCTTTTTCCCTCCTTTAAAAATGCTGTATCCATAGGAAACCGTTGGCAAAGGATTGCCTTTTTCACGCTCTTTCACAATATTATTAATCATAATTTTCGGTGATTTTGAAAGCAATATACAAACCTACGGTTATAATACCATAAGCAAGGGATATTAGTGATACTGTTGTTCCCATGCCCAGTAAATAATTCATTAAGCTGCAAGAGAAGGACATGCAAATTCCTACCAGAAAAACCGCATTAAACACGCGGTACTTTAGAAAAGTATTCTTTTCATTTGCCATTTGTAATCCTCCGATGATCGTTCAATACCAACAATAATATTACATTTCTTTGTATGTGTTAACACTGTTAAAAGTGTATATTTACGCACATAATCTTCTTTTCTTGCCGGCTCTTTTCTAAACCCACTTTTTTTTCCAAAAATTAATAATTATAATGTTACTGTTCAGTATGCTAATACATGCTAATATATGGATTGAATTAATTATATATGTATTTGTTCAGATGTTAAAAGGGTTATTAATTTTGGACGGATTCAAATTGTTTTTTTGGTTTGTTCAAAAATACACCCTCGATATGATCCTGTAGATACACACCGAGGATATAAGTTGAGCAGATAGATATTTTATCGTTGCAATTTATCTTATGCGAGACATGGGAATACTCCCCATGTCTTACTTGTTGTCAATCTCAAAGGTTTTACCTTGCCAGTTGCGAAAAACCGCCTTTTGAGTACCAATATACATCAGGTAATTAGGTAAAATCGGAGTTTTTCCGAGTCCGCCCGGCCCGTTGACAATATATGTCGGAACCGCCATGCCTGAAGTGCGCCCTCTCAACGACTCCATTATTTCTATGCCGTCTTGGATGCGAACCCAAAAATGCGACGTACCTTTAACCATCTTCGGATGGAAAATATAGTAGGGCTTTACCCGAATTTTCAAAAGGCTTTGGTTTAATTTTCTCACAACGTGTGGATGGTTGTTAACCCCGTTCAACAATACCATCTGGTTTCCAAGAGGAATACCTGCGTTAGCCAGCCGCTCGCAAGCTTCTTTTGATTCTTTCGTTATTTCCCGCGGACTGTTGAAGTGTGTATTTACATAAACCGGATGATATTTTTTCAGTATGTTTACCAAATTTTCAGTGATGCGCTGTGGAAGGGTTACGGGTGTTCGAGTCCCGAATCTTATAATTTCTACATGGTCGATCCTTCTCAGTGAGCTCAATAGCCTTTCTATCATGTTGTCACTGAGCATAAAAGCGTCTCCACCTGTGATCAGCACATCACGAATCTCCTTATTTTCTCTCACATACTTTATCGCCGCTTTAATTTTATCCCAAGACGCGTTTTTGTCCGATTCTCCAATTAGGCGCCGTCTCTGACAAAAACGACAATACATTCCACACACGTTTGTCACCTTTATGATCAGGCGATCAGGGTACCTCCTTGTAACGAGATCAACAGGGGTCCATCCGGCCTCGTCCATCGGATCCAAATACCCGTCAGGTCTAAGCTCATCCGGCGCCGGCACCGCTTGTCTTCTAATAGGACAGTTCAAATCGCCAGGGTTAATAAGAGATAAGTAATACGGCGATATTGCATAACGATAAGTCCTGCCGACCTTTTGAATGTCCGCTATGCCTTCAGGCGACACTCCTATAAGATCCGCAAAATCGTTTATATCGGTAAACCGGTTAGCCAGCTGCCATTTGTAATCATTCCACTGCTCTTCGGTGGCCCCCAGTCTATCCATTATTTTTTTCTTTTGGATCTCTATCCGCTCTTCATCTTCAAGACCTGTAAGTATTCTTTCCTTACATTGTACATAGTCCGCTATCGAATCCTTCAAATGAGCAAACCTGTCCATCTTTGTTTGATGTACTGTTTTTGCTGCTGGATTTCCCATTATTTAATACACCTCCATTGTTTCCAAAACACAAAACCTAATTAAATCAACTCCTTTTATTTAATTTAACTTAACTTAATAATTAGTTTGTTAATTAAAAACAGTCAGCTATTTCTGTAATAACCACAAGATATTCAAAGATCACATTTTATAATTCCCAAGCCGGTTAATAATCTACAGTGCACTGCATGGAAGGGCAACCCCGGGAATGCTTATACCCAAACCCAAAGTATAGCCAACACATATCTTTGATAATATGCGTATCCGGCCAATGTCGCCGCTTTTAGACTGAATTCTGATGAATGGCATATGAATGAAACGGTGGTTTAATCGCAAACCGTTCGTGTACTTTATGAGGTGCAGAAACATTTCAAATCAGGCATTGTTTCTGACCGAAAATATATTGCTCCTCCCTGTTTAAAAAACGGCCCCACTGAATGTGAAGACCGCTTCAAAGGCAAAATACTCCCTTTCCTTCAAAGCTTCCGAGGTTAGCTGACGGATTCGGACCGAAAGATAATTAGCCCTACCGGATTCCTCAACGCGCGAAAGTCCGGATTCACCCCCAAAAATGGTTCCCCCGTATTCTGTCTCCACAGAAATTCAGCACTTAAAGTATTCTATTTAGATAGCAATATTTAATTGTCTTTAAAATTAATTATAATAACAAACAAAGGATTATGTCAAATCAAAATACTTTTTTAGCACATTACAGTTAACCTTGTCAAGCAGGAGCTACATAATTTTAGTATAAGATTACTTTGGGGAAAAATGAGGGAATAAAAGAGTATTTCCTATGTGCAATTATCTAAACATAATCC
>DUOD01000026.1 GCA_012838995.1 Clostridiales bacterium | reverse complement strand
TTGAGTTCCCTGCATAGTTCGGGCAGCAAGACAGGATTGTCGGCATATTCGCCAAACACGTAAGCCCAGCTTCCAATGGATACTTTTTTCACACTCATCAACCCTTTTTTATAAAGATTTTGGCTTATAAAAAACCAATGAAGAATCGTAAACAACGGCCATAAAGTCTTATCGGTTGCAAATAAGCGCAAAAATTATACTACACTAACCAGTGCCAAGGCTTTTGAAAATATTTAATTGTACTTTGATTGTATTTCGCCATAATGCTGTCTATTGTGTTATAAAGAAATGCTGTATATTGTATTATAAAGAAATGCTATGTCTAAACTCATTAAACCAACTCTGCGCTTCGTTCGTCGAGATAGGAAAGTCGGTGCAGGGCTCGACTCTGTCATCTGCTGGATCTATGCTATATTTTATATAATGAGTGTTTAGCCGAATATATACTATTCGGCTAAAAATTTAATTTATACGTTTAAGTGGTTTTATATTACCATATTCGTAATGCCTTGTCAACAAAAAATGGATACAGTTTAAATAAAAATTCATGAAAACCTTGAATCTAACCCTTCATAAGCAGTTCCATTATATACATTTCCAGGGCTTCATAATCCCTTGCTTCTATACACTGCTGCTGGTAACTGTAATCAAAGTTTTTCACCTTCTCCTCCAGCATTTCTACCATCTTTATACTGTTTTCTATGTGCCTGTAGCAAGCTTCATCCTTTTGGGTGCGCATGGCTTTGACGTCTAGTCCTACATATTCACCGTTGCTGCCATAGTTGTTTTCCACCAGTACTTTTATCTGGTTGAAAGCCTGCCTTAGGTTTTCCACTCCAAAGGCTTTATCCTGATCATATTTCATGCCGTTCTGATCGTTCAAATGAACGCTCCACAGCTTGCCCATGGCCAAAGCAAAGGCAATCTCATTGGCGGGATCCAGTCCGGCAAGGATAGCGTGGGCAGACTCCAAAAGCGCCCCAACCCTGGACGGATCGACGGTAGCAGAAGATATAGCCAGGGCATGGCCAATGGTAGGGCAAAAGCTCCTGTCTACCGGCTCATTGGGCTTGGTCTCCACCAGTACCTTTATGTTTTTGTCATACTCCAGCATCTTGTTTATAGCTTCAATAATTCTATTTACGCTTTGTATCGGGTCTTTGCTTTCCGCACACATAGTGCCTTCCCGGGCCAGCCATAGGACGATTTTGTCGCATCCCAATTCGTTGGCTATATCAATGGACCTATATGACCTCCACATGGCATACTCCCTGTCTTTTGGGTTATTGGATGTATAACCCCCATCAATTGTCCTTGGATCCATCCACAGCCTGGGTGCCACAAACTCTGCGGCCATGCCGTAATGGTCCAGAATCTTCTTGGTCTCCCTGGCCCTCGCCCTTATTTGTGCATCATTGAGCTCATTTATTTCAGGCACCGCATCATCATCATGAAATTGAACGCCATCCAGACCTATTTTTTTAAACATTTCCACCTTCTTTTCAAAGGTAATGGTCTTTCTCACCGCCGGTCCAAAGGCATCGGCACCCTCATGGACATTCCACGGTCCTGCAGAAAACTTGAACATAGACATATATACATCCCCCTATTTTTATATATTACTGCCCCACAGCGACAGTTTTGGCCATGAATTAGTGGTAGAAATTTTAGAAAAGTATATATTTCAGCAAAATATTATTTAGCCGGCCTTTGCCTATAATATACCATGGCCTGGGATAGGATGCCTGTATATTTTTGCTATTTACATACGATAATTTTGTTATTTCTGATGTTCATACAGTGAAATAAGTTTTTGCAGAGCGCTTTTTTCGTTTAGTTCCAGATGTTCCTTTGACAAGTCTTTGCTAAAGGCGTCAGGTTTTATATTTTTCCTTTGGAGTCTATATTGGGAAGGCATAATACCGTATTCCTTGTAGAATAAACGGTTCAGATACCGGTAATCGGAAAATCCGCATTCCACACAAACGTCCAGTATCTTCCTGTTTCCCTGGCTTAGCAGCATTGCGGCCTTTTCCAATCGCACCTTGTTTAGATATTGTTGAAATGATATCCCCAGGTTTTCCTTTATAAAATGGGACAAATAAAACATGCTTACCCCTTCCAATTTTGCTATATCCTTGAGAAGAAGCTTGCACATATAGTTTTCCTTGATATAATTTATTATCTTATTGAGCCTTACCAGATTTTTTTCTTGGGAGGACAGTTTGTCCTGTTCTATAAGCTCATGGGGAACATATTTAACCAGCATATAAATAATGCGATTGAGCCTTTCCATTAGTTTGAACTGGTATCCCTCTTCCTTTTTTGAAAAATCTATCATCATTTTGGCCATATGCTTTCTTATTTCCTCAGATGCGTTTTGGAGCCCGCAGCCAACGACCCTGTGTTGAAGGAACCTTACCCGCTGAAACTGTGGGTAGTACTCCTTACAGAACCTGGGCTGGATTTGAAGGGCAAGTATCTGGTTTGCTTCCTCGGTTCCCGTCAGACTGTGGATCTCATTGCTGTTGAGCAAAAACAGATCCCCTTTCTTTAGTAAATTGCGTTTCTGGAAGGTGTTAACCACTACAGACCCTTCCAGCGGCATAATCAATTCCAGTTCATTATGCCAGTGGTACAACCGTCTGCCGATACTAACGAAGAAGATCTTGAAGGGCATGCCTTCACAGCCCCTTACGAATTCGTATTCCGTAGCCATGGTTCGCCTCCAAATATTAGAGAGGATATATCATCTTGATTATATACCAAAAATCGGAATTTTACAAAACTAACCACCCCTGTATCAAAAGGGTGGTCAGAATATTACCGTCTACGGGTATCATTTAAGCCCCCGGTCCACTGCCCGAGCAATGGGGACCAATTCATCCATCAATTGCTGAAATTTATGAGGTTGAAGGGACTGGGCACCGTCACACAATGCGCAGGCCGGATCGGGATGGACCTCAATAAGCAGTCCGTCCGCCCCGGCTGCGATAAGTCCCTGTGACACCGGCCCCACCAGTTTCCAATTGCCGGTACCATGGCTGGGATCTGCTATGATGGGCAGATGGGTGTACTGCTTTACAATGGGTATTGTATTTATATCCATGGTATTTCTGGCAGCCGTTTCATAGGTGCGAATGCCCCTTTCACACAATATCACGTCCCCGTTGCCCTCGGAAACTATATACTCTGCAGCCATCAGCCATTCCTCTATGGTAGCCGCCAAACCGCGCTTTAATATGACGGGTTTATCGCCTTGACCTACTTCCTTCAACAAACGGAAATTTTGCATATTTCTGGCCCCGATCTGTAGTATGTCGGCATACCGGGATATAAGCTCGACATCCCTGGTATCCATCACCTCGGTCACCACCTTCAGCCCGGTGGCCTGCTTGGCCTCTTCCAACAGTTTAAGCCCCTCCAACTCCAGTCCTTGGAAGTCATAGGGCGATGTCCTGGGTTTGTAGGCCCCTCCCCTGAGGATCTTGGCTCCGGCCTCCTTCACTCTCTGGGCCACCTCCAGCAGCTGGTGGCGGTTTTCCACTGCACACGGCCCGGCCATGATTACCAAATCTCTGCCACCTATAACAACATCATCCACGGCTACCGTGGTATCCTCCGACTTGAATTCCCTGCTCACCAGTTTATAGGGTTTCATAATGGAGACTATGGCCTCTACACCCGTCAAGTTGCTCAGCAGGTCTTTGTTCAGGCACGATTTATCGCCCACGGCGCCTATTACCGTCTTAACCTGGCCGTATATTGGGTGGGTTTTAAAACCCATACCGGTTAAATACTCCTCCACCCGGCGTATATCTTCCTGTGTAGCGTCCCTATGCATGACAACTATCATGTTTTTCACCTACCTCTTTTTTATAATTAAAAACCCCCGTCCCAAAAGGGACGGAGGTTTAATTCCGCGGTACCACCCTAATTGGCTAAAAAGCCCGCTTATTTATAAGGATACGGGAAGCCGTCTTCCGATATCCCTTCCCCTGTAACGGTGGGAATTCCGCCTCCGCCTACCATATTTAAACTTCAGCGGGGAGCTCCGGAGGGAACTTCACAGGAATACATATACCGGTCTTGCACCGCCACCGGCTCGCTATAATATGCATTTTCCCGCTACTCTTCTCCTTCAACGCCTTTTATCCGAGTAAGCCCTTAAATTTGATTTAGAGGATTATAGCACGGGGTACGGCCGGGTGTCAAGTGTTTTTGGGGTAATTTATTCACCCTTTTCTAATATTATCCAAAAAACATTTTAAAGCTTTATTTTGTCAAGCAAAGTCTCAAGTTTTCGTTCAATAATCGCAATATCCCCTTTGGTGGCAGGGCAGTGGTAATCCTCGGCAAGCTGCAGCCAGGGCATGGACGCCCTCCCGCTACCCACCATACAATACAAAAACTCCCTGTGGATAAGACCGGCCCTGTTTATGGAATAATGGACCGATTTGGGTCTTTGCAATACCTTAAGGCAGTGCCCCGACTTTAACTTGACGGAAGTGTACCTGCCGTCCCCTTGTACATCTGATATATGAAGAAAGTTTACATACCCCATGGCTCCGTCACCGGGTACGACGGGCTTTATCATTTTTAACGGTATCAATACAAGAGAAGGGGTTATGGGCAGCGGAACCAAATTTCTCTGGCCTATCAGCTTTCCGTATCTTTGTCTTAATGCCTTTAAATCCCACCCGCGGTTCATGGCCAAGGCTTTGAGCAGCCACCTAATGGTCCTTTTGTCCTTTACCCTACTCCCGTCGCCGTATATGATGACGGTTACCCTGCCATGATCCTGGACATATCGAGGGACAAAGGCACTTACCCCTCTGTCTATAATCATCTGCACGTCTTTCATTGCAGTCCCCCCGGCATACGGTAAATTATGTTATTATTATAATACGAACTTATGTTCGTGTCAACCGCCCCGGTTGATCTTTAATATGGACCCGGACAATTGGTCAATGCTCCTTGTCAACCCCTCCAGCTTGCCTTCCACCCTAACCAGCAGGTATATGGACACCACTATGGGAAAACCCAGGTTTGCCACATGACCAAATAATTGTTCCATACTTCCACCTCCCAAACTTCGGCTTAATTTTTCCTCTAATAAAACCGGGGAAGATACACTTCCCCGGTCTATCCCCTATATTGAGGGGCCTAAGTTTTAAGTAAGGTCTATCACTTGTCTTTCAGTGGTAACGATACTGGCTTCCGCTATCCCGGCAAGACCGCCCTCCACATTGAAGATATCAGCGTTAAGTATGGCGTTCATGGCCGCCGATACCTCAGAAGGCATCAAATTTTCCTTGGGGGCATCCACCGTGATCTTGTAGGTTTTGCCCGCACCGGTGTTAAATACCAGCTCCAGCCTCCGGTTCATTTATTTCACCTCCTTTCTCACCCTTCAGCCTTTATTCCATCATCATATCAGCCTCTTGTATCTTCTTTACCCCAAGAACGGGGTACTGATACAATGACGCAACGGCTTGGGCGGTTTCAAAGATGCTCTCGTCCGGGGCGTCTGACTTAATACGGGTCAGGGTTTTGGTTTTGGTTACCCTGTTTCCGTTTTCATTCAAACCCCCATCCAGCCTTATCTGTGCCCTGGCATCCAAAGGCCTAACTTCCAATGCCATGCCGTTCACCTCCTTTCCAGCCTTAAATGCTTGTTTATACCCTATAGATACAACCGGGACAAAAAAACTATATGTTTATTCCATCATATATTCCCTCAGCTTTTTTACCGCCCTGGCCTTCATGGACAAAACGGCTTGGTAATGGACATTGAATCTCCTGCTAATTTCCTTCAGGGAAATGCCTTTAAAGTAATAAAGGTAAATAATTCGCCTTTGTTTGGCCGTTAGTGTATCCAGTCCTTTAATAAGCCTGTGACGGTCATGGCGAAGAATAAAAACGTCCTCTGGAGAAGGCCCACGGTCCATAAGCCTGTCAGCTAAAGATATGTTTTCCGCATAGCGGCCGGGTTGGTCCAGGGAAAGCACCTTGCCCGGCGGTAGTCTTTTTCTGCCCATGTTCATGGCGGCATACCTAAGCCTCACCTTTGCAAAACCCAAAAAAGGTACATTATACCCGGGATGAAAGGACTCTATAAGCTCCAACACGGACAGCCTCAAGGACTGAAGAAAATCCTCCCTTGGCAGGCCGCTGCCGTATCTGTTGTACAATGACAGCATAAGGGGCGTAAGCTTATAAAGCAGCTGCTCTTTGCAGTGCTTGTCCCCCCTCTTGCCACCCTGTACCAATTCCTTATACAAGTATTCCATTTAACTCACCCCACAATATCTGTGAGGGCCGACCCTTATGCCAGATTATATTTATCGCAAAGGTATTAAGCTAATTACCACCAACCCCCAGTCGGCTGTGCACTACGGCTTCGGATGGCATAAATACAAAAAAATAATGCCCACTTTCATTTAAGTGGACATACCGGTAAGGGTTGGTTTGTAAACTAGGTCAAAACTCCCTTGAGGTCCTCGGGCTTTACCACCTTAAGGCAGGGATACTGCCGGGCCAGTCTGGACAGTATCCGTAGGGTATCGTCGGTGGCACCCTTATCCACAACCACTATCTCATTAAAGGTACCACCCCTCCCCGGGGCCTGGTCTTTAAGTATCAGCCATCGAATAATACCCTCTATGTCATCCCGATCCTTTTCAACGGTAATAACTATGCTGTATCCCACCCCCCTACCCTTTACCGGCCGTATCACCGTTGATATGACGTTAATGGCCAGCGTAATTATGCCAAACAGCGCCATTATCCAAAGGAAAACCGCTACATATGTATCAAGCAGCACATATATCCCCCCTATATTGCTACACCCCGACTTTCTAAACTCCAATACATAATATGTACTCAACCGTTTTTTTGTTCACGGACAAAGTATAAATACCGAAGAAGCGATGTTTCCCATATCCCCATACTTTTTGTTTTTTTTGCATTTAACACATAAGCCCGTCCTTGCATATTATGTAAATGAAAAGTGGTGATTATAACATGGCAATGCCTGAAATTCCGGATATAAAACCGGATATAGACTTGAAAAGGGAGGACGTGATAAGCCTTTTGCTGGCCTCCATTGCCTTGGAGGAAATCAGCCTGGCCCACATCATGAATGCTGAGGCTGAAAAGATCCAAGAAATACTCAAAACATGCAAAACCGATGAATTATTCGAAATCAATGACAAGGTAGATAAAATATTAATGAAGGCTATCAAAAAAGAAATGTTGCTGCAATTCAAATTTGAAAACGTCCTGGACTTGATTAAATGCAATAAATTCAAAAAATATGATGACTAACCAAGTACCCCCATAAGGCACCATGGATACCCTATAAAATAAGGCTTTATCATATTTTTGATAAAGCCTTCTAAAATATTATGAAGGATTTTATAAAAGCGGGTGGTGAAATATGGATAAATCTACAACACAACTGTCCGAGGATTATAAATTAGGCAAGCAATTGATTAAATCGGCCATAATAATGGATCAAGCCCTGGCAGAACTGTTAAAAATAGAGACAAAGAAAATGAAAAAACTGCTAAACACCCCGGATTGCGCTGAAGAGTTGGAAAAGAGCAATATGTTTTTAAAGAGCATTATCTTCCTGCTGACCATGACGGAGGAAAAAATAAAAAACGGCATCAGCCTTTGTAATAACGCCAAAAAAAAATAAAGAAGCATAAAAAATACTTCTTTATTTAACATCCCTTGAATACATAGAATGAGACAAACCTAATATTAAATACATATACATAATATTTATTTTATATATTTTATTTATAGTAGAAACCGGCCTTTATGGTTTATAATCCTGCCTGTTCCTTTAGGATATCCACTTTATCGGTCTTTTCCCACGGCAGGTCAATATCGGTACGACCGAAATGTCCATAGGCCGCCGTTTGTTTGTATATGGGTCTTCTAAGGTCAAGGTCCCTGATAATAGCAGCGGGACGGAGGTCAAAGTTTTGTTCCACCAATTTCACTATTTTTTCTTCCGGTATGTTGGCGGTGCCAAAGGTGTCTACCAGTATGGAAACCGGTCGTGCAACGCCTATTGCATAAGCAAGCTGGATTTCACATTTTGAAGCCAACCCTGCTGCAACAATGTTTTTGGCTACATATCTTGCTGCATAAGAAGCCGAACGGTCCACCTTTGTGGGATCCTTACCCGAAAAGGCACCACCGCCGTGGCGTGCGTATCCGCCGTATGTATCAACGATTATCTTCCTGCCGGTTAATCCGGAATCACCCTGGGGCCCTCCCACCACGAACCTGCCGGTGGGGTTTACCAAATATTTTGTATTATCATCCAGTAATTCCTTGGGAATGACCGGAAGTATTACATGCTCCATAATATCCCCTTTTATGGTCTGCTGATCAACCTCCGGGCTGTGCTGGGTTGATATTATCACGGTATCCACCCTAACCGCCCTGTCACCGTCGTATTCCACAGTAACCTGGGACTTGCCGTCGGGTCTTAGGTAGGGCAACAGCCCGTCTTTTCTTACCTTAGACAGTCTCCTGGTCAGCTTATGGGCTAGGGATATGGGCATGGGCATAAGTTCGGGGGTCTCGTCACAGGCAAAACCAAACATCATTCCCTGGTCACCTGCACCTATGGCTTCGATACCGTTTTCCATGACACCTTCCTTGGCCTCCAAGGCCTTGTCCACTCCCATGGCAATATCAGCGGACTGCTCATCGATGGAAGTAATTACAGCACAAGTGTCACAGTCAAAACCGTATTTGGCCCTTGTATAGCCTATTTCTCTAACGGTTTCCCGTACCACATTGGGTATATCAACATAGCAATCGGTAGTTATTTCCCCCATTACAAGAACCAAACCGGTTGTGGTGGCGGTTTCACATGCCACCCTTGCATAGGGATCCTTTTCAAATATAGCATCCAGTACTGCATCGGATATCTGATCACATATTTTGTCCGGGTGCCCTTCGGTCACCGACTCGGACGTAAAAAATCTTTTTGCCATTTATAGCTTCCTCCTTTATTTGCTCTGTTTTAAACAATTAAACCCCTTCCAGCCGGAAGAGGTAGAAACCCGCCAGGTACTGTCCTATTTTGCCGTTTGTACCATTTGGTAATTATATTAGCACATTGGTATTATCAAGTCAATATTTTAACAAAGATTGATAATTGCACAAAAGTTTAGATGCTAATAGGGTATGATTTGGTTGCTGACCAGCAATATAATAACTCCGGCCACGATATTCCCCAGCAGTATGGTTATAAAGGATCGCTTAAAGTCCAGATCTAAGAAGGCAGCCACCAAGGAACCCGTCCACACGCCGGTGCCCGGCAGGGGAACGGCCACCAATATGAACAACCCGATTAGACTGTATTTCTTTACGGTTTCGCTCTTGCGCATAGATCTCCTGTACAGCCAATCGGCCGGCCTGCCAAATAGCTTTGTTTTCCTGAAATATCTGAGAATAGGTCTTGCGTATGTCAAAACCAACGGTACCGGTATCATACCGCCGATTATGCCCAATATTAAAGCCGACAAAGGATCAAGGCCTAGGGACAGGGCCAAGGGAATGGCAAATTTCAATTCAAGGAGGGGAACGGCGGATACCCCGATGACCAATAAATCATCGGCCAACATTGAAAGCAAAGAACGAAAAAAATCCATCGGACACCTCTTAAAACTTAAGATAATCAAACAATGTTTAGATTATATCATATATTAAAGACTATTACTATCAAAAGCCATTATTACTTAAAAATGAAAATTTTTATAAAAAAAGAAAAACCTTGAAAATACATGCTTTCAAGGTCTAAAACCTATTGGTGGAGGGAGGTGGATTCGAACCACCGAAGGCTGAGCCAACAGATTTACAGTCTGCCCCCTTTGGCCACTTGGGTATCCCTCCGTATTTTATTGAATGTTATATTAAGTTTTGGAGCTGGCGATGGGACTCGAACCCGCAACCTGCTGATTACAAGTCAGCTGCTCTGCCAATTGAGCTACGCCAGCTCGCCTAGCCGGCCTTGCTACCACCCACCCTACGCCGGCGCTTTATAAAACCGCCGGATCTTTGGCTTGTGGACACACAATAGGCCGATGTGTGAAACATGGTCGGGGTGGAGGGATTTGAACCCCCGGCCCCATGGTCCCAAACCATGTGCGCTGCCAAACTGCGCTACACCCCGACAAAAAAATAACGTTTTAAACGTCACTTATAGAGTATACTAAATAAGAAATATGTATTCAATATTTAATTAGGTTCCCTTTTTTAATTTATTGTGACTTAAATCCGCCAATCTTCAATTTTCAATTATTCCTTCGTCTTTACTTCTAATTATACTATGAAATATTTCACCCTTTGTCAAAGGAATGTTAAAATTTCCTTTGATTTTTTATCAAATAACCCTTAATCTAATAATTAACAACCTTTTTTAATAATACTTAATTAGATTGACGGAGGTAACATGAAACGGATTTTAAGTTTGTTGAGGCGGGCGGTACAGGATTTTAATATGATAAAGCCGGGCGATAGAATAGCCGTGGGCCTATCGGGCGGTAAAGACAGTATTGCCCTGCTCCATGCCTTAAAAAGATTTCAATATTTTTCACCAACGCCCTTCGAACTGGAAGCCATCACCCTGACCATGGGTATGGACGATCCGGATTTAAGTCCTTTAATAAATTTGTGCAAAGACCTAAAGGTGCCCTATACTATAAAAGAAACCAAGATAGGCAGGATAGTATTCGACGTGCGTCGGGAGAAAAATCCCTGTTCCCTGTGCGCCAATATGCGAAGGGGCGCTCTGCACAACGCGGCGTTGGAAAGGAACTGCAACAAGGTGGCCCTGGGCCATCACAAGGACGACGTCATAGAAACCTTTTTGCTCAGCCTAATGTATGAGGGCAGGCTTAATACCTTCATGCCGGTAACATACCTTACCAGAAAAAAAATAACCTTAATACGGCCCCTTATATATGCCGGTGAAAGGGAAATCGCCGGCCTTTCCGAAAAGTATAATTTCCCGGTGGTCAAAAACCCCTGCCCTGCCAGCGGCAGGACCAAGCGACAATATGTAAAAGAACTGGTGTCATGCCTGGAAAAGGATATACCCGATATCAGGGAAAAAATATTGGGCGCCATTAAAAACAAGGACGCCCGTCGTCTGTGGTGATCATTACCAGGTTATATATTTCTTTATTATCCTGTTTAAGGCTTTCATTTCCTCTTCGGACAGGTGCTGTTTCAGTATGCTGTCTATTTCCCTACCCTCTTCCATCGTCACACCGCCTCCAATGAGTTGGGACACTTTGCGTACGTCTTCCGGACTCACCTTGGCTATAATCCTTAAAATCTCCATTTTATCCTTAAAGGAAACATTCTTTCTGGCATTTTCCACCTTGTGGGGCTCCACCACCCTTTTGTCCTTGGCTGTCTCCTCCTCTTTGGTCCGTGTCGGTGGCGGGGCGTTATTGGACATGTCCTTTTGAACGCGGGGTGTGTCAAACCACTTTTGTAAACGACTGTTAAGGCGGTCGAGCTCCTTGCGCCAATCGTCGTTTTTCTGCTCGCCGGCTTTTTGCCGGCTAGCCTCCTGTTCCTCAATTTTTTGCTGTGGGATGTGGGTTTTATCGCCCTGCTCAGGCAACGTCCGGGCAACGGTGTCCAGCGGGATATCATGGGTACGGGGCTGCACCTTGGCGGAAGCCATGCCCCGATGCTCTTTCGCATTCTTTGCCTGTACCCTGTCGACAGGCCCTGCGTCAAGAGCCGTTGTATTACCCTCCTGTGCCGTATGAATGATGAAATTCACGGTAACAAAGGTAATTATAACGAGTACTAAGCTAGCTAGGGTATCCTTTTTATTATACATAAATAACCTCCGGCCTATTATTTTTTTAAGGCTATACAGGTTATTATGTATAATAAAGACTAATTCTATACTTTTGGGATACCGGAAGGCTTAACCCT
Organism: Clostridiales bacterium; assembly: GCA_012838995.1. Taxonomy (GTDB): domain Bacteria; phylum Bacillota; class Clostridia; order DUOD01; family DUOD01; genus DUOD01. The sequence goes on along the minus strand of DUOD01000026.1, from coordinate 38,154 downwards.
TACAAATTTTTATTTTGCAGCGCCTATTCCTTTTGATCGACCAGGGCAAATATTATAGTACCTTCGGCAGCCGTTCGACCGTCCACCGTGGCGACAGCCCTGGCCTTGCCCATGGGGCCTTTCATCTTTATCATCTCGGCCTCCAGCCGAAGGGTGTGGCCGGGAACCACCTGTTCCCTAAACCGGAAATTGTCTATACCCGTAAACAGAGCCAGCTTACCGGCGTTGTCCGGCAGAGAAAGCACGGCTACCGCCCCCACCTGGGCAAGGGCTTCCACGATCAACACCCCGGGCATGATGGGCCGTCCGGGGAAGTGCCCCTGGAAGAAGGGCTCGTTAACGGTAACGTTTTTTATACCCACCGCCCTTTTACCCGGCTCCAGCTCATTTATGGCATCAACCAGTAAAAAGGGGTAGCGATGGGGAATAATCTCCATTATTTCATTTATATTCATATACTGCCTCCTATATTTATTGTTTGGTATGTGTTGTTCAGTCGGTCAATATTTTTAACGTCTTTTAAAGAATTATGCGTTTATTATGATCTGCGAATTTCGAAATACCGCTCAGGAGATATGGATATAAACCGTCCATCGGCAAAGTTAATATTGTTTCTCATCCTGATTTGAACCTGGTTTAACAGCTTTGCCAGAGCCGTTCTCTCGTTTTCGTCAATGGTAAACTCCAAACCGTACTCATATATTCCCTTGGACATCTCTTCCCACCATACCGGGCGGCCGTACAACGTAATATTTTGCCCCAAAAGTTCGGTTTTAAACTGCAGTATTAAATCCCTTTTAATGGGGATTTTTATATCAGAGTTAAACCGCAGTCCACCCAGTCCAATATCCCTTATTACCACCTTTGTGTTTCCAATATCGGCTGCCTTTTCGTGGTTTCGTAATGCCGTCATATCGGCTTCAAGTAACTGAATAAACCTGATTCTGAAATACTGCCGCCTTTGTCTTTCTTCCACCTTGGAATCATTTATCCGTACGGGTTTGCACCTTTTCCTGGCCAGTACTTTCCTAAAGGATTTTTTGTTCAACGGCTCGCCGTATAGCTCCCCCTGCCCCGCATAACAATTAAGTTTTCGTAGGTGGGATAACTGATTCCATGACTCTATCCCCTCGGCCACCAGTTTAACCCTTAAATCCCGGGCCAGGTTGATGGTATGCTGGGCAATTACCAAACCGGTATTGTCTGAACTTATATTCCTGATAAACAAAGGGTCCAGCTTCAAAAAATCTATAGCAAAGGAGTTTAAATAGGCCAGGGATGAAATTCCTGCTCCAAAACCCTTAACGGCCACCTGTATACCCAAAGCATGTAGGTTTTTTATACGGAAAACCGCGGTTTCGGGATAGTGGATCAAGATATCCTCCGTTATTTCAATTATAAGAAAGTCGGGCTTTAGCCCCACCATATCGGCAACGTTTTTTATGTTTTGTATAAAACCCTGCTCCAGAAAATTCATGTTGGAATAACCAATGGAAACCTTAATGGGGGGTAATCCTTTGCCCTGCCATCCCTTATATGCACGGCACACTTGCTCCAACATCCAGTTAAACAGCACCTTTACAACCCCCGTCTTTTCGGCTAAAGGCATAAACTCGTAGGGCATCATCATCCCCAGGCTGGGATGCTCCCAACACACCACCGCCTCGGCCGACAAAAGCTCAAGGTTTTTGAGGTTAACGATAGGCTGAAAACATAATTCCATCTGGTCCTGTCCAATGGCGTCCTTTATGTCCTTTAGGAGCGTAAGCTGCTTGTAACCGTCAAAATCCATGGCATAGGAATAAAAACTGTATTTGTTGTTGTCTGCGTCCTTGGCACAAAGGAGTGCCAAGTTGGCGCGCTCAAGCAGCGTATCGCCGTCCCGCCCGTCTTCGGGATAGACGCTTATACCCATATTTACAGTAACGTACAACTCGTACGCACCAACCCTAAAGGGTCTGGAAAACAGGGCAACGATATCTTTAGCCACTTCGTCGTATTTTTTTACGGTACCCAATCCCGACAGAATTGCGACAAATTTACAGCCTAAACACCAAATAATTTTTCCGTTGCCCAAATAATCCCTCAGTCTTTGGTCTATTTTGATTATCAGTTCATCGGCCAGAGGATGGTTTAGTATATCCTTTACACGTTCCACCTTATTTATATTTAGAATCATAAGGGCAAAGGAAGTATTGTCAGCCTGGGCACGCCGGCACCGCTCCTCTACTTGTTTTTTCAGATTGGTCCCGTTAACCCCTTCCACATGAAAGGAGTTGTCGTTATCCTTTAATTTGTTAGCCATGTCTTCCCCTGTAAAATCCATAGCTGCCCTCCTTAAAACCAATTATCAAATATGGGTTATAAGAAAATTTTATATATTCAACGCCGTTTTTTCCATACCCAACTTGGGATTGGGTAAAAAAATAAGTGGCTGGACCGACCATCCACTTATTTTTTAACGCTTAATTGTTGATACAACTGCCGGGCTAATCCTATACCCCTTCCCTCGGTAATCCGGCTTGTTATTTCGTCCCTATATACATCTCCGTAAACTTGTCCTATTAAACCGCTTTGGCCGAAAAGGCCGCCTACTGAAAACAATCCCCAGTCTTCCATAAGGGTGCTTAGAAAAAACTTTTCCATCAACCGGCAGGAGTCCATGAGCTTCTTATCCTCTTTTCGGTCTAATTGTTTCATAAGTAGGGAGTCAAAGGTCCTTTCTTTGGCGGTATTGTTCTTTTCGGGTTTGCCTGTAGACGTTAAACCCGTTGTTAAGTCATTTTCTATCCGCAATGTCACACCCCCTACCGCCTTAGATTATTAGCCAAGGCCACCATCTCATCGGCCGCCTGCAATGTCCTGGAATTTAATTGATAAACCCTTTGGGCTTGAATGAGCTTGGTCATTTCTTCGAATACCTGTACATTGGAACGTTCCAAATAATACTGCCAAACATCGCCTACACCGTCCACAGTAGGCGCGCCCGACGCCTCGGTTTGTACATAGTTATTACTGCCCACCGCCTCTAAACCGTTGGGGTTTGGGAACCTTACCAAGGCCAAGGAATCTACGAATATATCGTTTTGTCCGTCGTTATAAAAGATATTTCCCAGGCTGTCCACCCTTATGTCCTGGGCATCTCCGTACAATAGGATGGGCTGCAGTTGGGCGTTTAATACATAACAACCGTCGGAGGTAACCAGCCACCTGTTTTGCTGCTGATCCACCGATACCCTAAAGCTGCCGTCCCGGGTATACTGTATCTCCCCCGCCTCATTGGCCACCACGAAAAACCCGTCACCGTCGATGGCCAGGTCCAGGGGCTGACCGGTATGCTCAATGTTGCCCATCTCAAAGGACCTTAAAGTGGAATCCATCAAAACACCGCTGCCCACCTGTAGGTTAACGGGCACACCGGGGTCGGGCCTGTTAACCTGGTGATATAACATATCCTTAAACCCGGCCCTCACCTTTTTATAACCGTTGGTATTGACATTGGCTATGTTATTGGATATAACGTCCATATTGCTTTGTTGAGCGGCCATACCCGAACTGGCCGTGTATAAAGCCCTTATCATAAAGTATCCACCCTTCCTTAGAACCTGGCGATATCGTTGACAGCCTTGTCCAAAGTATTGTCCAGCATACTAACCACCCGCTGGTTGGATTCGTATGCCCTGGTAGCGGTGATCATGTCCACTATTTCGCTTAAAGCGGACACGTTGGACGTCTCCAGGTAGCCTTGTATTACCTCGCCTTGGAACGCCGCCGCTACCGATTGATCGGTGGCAATATATAAATTATCCCCGATTTTCCTTAGGCTGTCCGGATTCTCAAAATCCACCAGGTTTAGCCTGTCCACCAATATATCATTTTGATATACAAACCCGCCCGAGGTTACGGTAAAATCGTCGGAGGCAAGTTGTATGGGTCCGTTCTCGCCCATGACGTAGTTGCCTTTTGTGTCCACCAAAAATCCGTTGCCGTCAACGACGAAGGCCCCGTCCCGCGTATACCGCAATCCTTCCGGGGTATTTACCACAAAGAAACCCTGACCCCTGATAGCAAAATCGGTAGTCCGCTGGGTTTCTTCAAGGGACCCCTGGGTAAATACCGTATGTATTTCATCCACATGGGTTATGTAATTTAAAGGACCTACCGTATTAAACCGGGGAACATCTTTATACCCTTTGCCACCGCCTCTGCTGACAATGGGTACATTAGGGGAGACGGTGGAAACGAATAAATCCTTTTTGAACCCGGTGGTATTGCTGTTGGCAATATTATTGGATATCACGTCCATCCTCTTGCTCTGGGTAATCATACCGCTGGCTGCTGTATATAAACCCCTTATCAATACAAACTCCCCTTTAAAACGAATTATCCTTTGTATATAAATCGGCAGTTATTATAATAAACTTTAGCCCCTTTATAAAATGGGGCTAAAAATTTTAATAGCTTTCGTAATAATTATTCCTGGTACTTCTGAATATGGGTCCGTTGTCGATATACACATCAATATTTTCCAATGCCTTGCCCGTACCCCTTACCACACAGGATATGGCATCCTCGGCCACCACAACGGGTATGCCCATTCTTTTTCTAAATAATTTATCCAATCCCTCCAGCAAGGAGCCGCCCCCCGTCATCACCATGCCCTGCTGACTTATATCGGCCGCCAACTCCGGCGGGGTCTTCTCCAGTACCGAATGTACGGCTTCTATTATGGTTTCAATGGGTTCTTCCAGTACCTCTACCATTTCGTCGGAGGTTATTTCCACCGTCTTGGGTAGACCGGATACCAAGTTCCTACCGCATATGGTCATGGATTTTTTATGGGGGCTGGGGAAAGCCGTACCCACGTTTATCTTAAGATTTTCCGCCGTTGTTTCGCCAATCAACATATTATGTTTCTTCCTCATATATTTGATAATGGCCTCGTCGAATTTGTCCCCCGCAACCTTTATGGAATCGCTTATAACCGCACCGCCTAGGGATATGACGGCTATATCGGTGGTTCCGCCTCCTATGTCCACCACCATACAGCCGTAGGGTAATGATATGTCCAAACCCGCGCCTATAGCCGCGGCTATGGGTTCTTCTATCAAATATGTAACCTTGGAGCCCGCTTGGTAAGTGGCATCCAGTACCGCCCTTTTCTCCACTTCCGTAACGCCGCTGGGCACACAAACAATTATCCTGGGCTTGAAAATGCTCCTGGCACCGCATACCTTTTTAATGAAATACTGCAGCATCCTCGCCGTTATGTGATAATCGGAAATGACGCCTTCCCTCAGGGGTCTGATTGCCGTTATGCCGCCCGGAGTCCTGCCCAGCATTTTCCTGGCTTCCTCGCCCACTGCAAGCATTTTGCCGGTACTTCTGTCTATGGCTACCACCGAAGGTTCCTTAAGCACTATACCCTTTCCTTTGACGTATACCAACACACTGGAAGTGCCCAGATCAATTGCTATATCCCGAGTTCCAAACAAAACTCTATACCCCTTTTCTTTAGAATCTTTCTCACAAACTTTAAATCGTTATGGTAATATTCTCTATGTTTTTAAAAAATCCTTTTTTTTCTATGGTCGTTTTGCACTAAATTACAAATTTCTCATCTTATATTTCATTTTTGTTGCCTTTCCGCCCCTAATATGGCGCTCTGCCTTGTTTTTTTCCAGGATTTTCTTCACCTCTCTATAAATAACCGGGTTTATCTTTGGAAGTCGCTCAGCTACATCTTTGTGAACCGTACTCTTACTTACCTTAAAAACCTTGGCGGCTTCTCTTACCGTCGCCTTGGTTTGTATGATATACTTCCCTATATCTACGGCTCTTTCTTCAATATAGTCTTTCAATGTGAGTAACCTCCTCTTTTTATGCCTTTTTTACATTAATATGCAGCATTTATGACATATAGAAGAGGAGGCGGTAAAATATCATAAAAAAGCCTTTAAAGGAACCAAAGGTTCCTTTAAAGGCTTTTATGTCTCCGGCCTAAATTATTAATTTAAAAGGGTGATTGATTTGGTATGTTTAATTTAAGCCGGCAAGATAGGGGGTGGGATCTATGGGTACATCGTTATGAATCAGTTCAAAATGCAAGTGGGGCGCATCGCTTATTTCGAAGTTTGCCGTCTTTCCCACCCCGCTTATTATCTGATTCTTTTTAACCTCTTCGCCCTTGCTTACCATGTTTTTGGTGGATAGGTTGGCGTACCTTGTTCTTACTCCTCCGCCATGGTCGATTAATATGTAGATGCCCAGCTTACCGTCCTCGCCCACCTCTGCCACCCTGCCGTCGGCCGCCGCCTTAACCTGGGCTCCCTGTTCCGCTTTAATGTCAATCCCGGGGTGGGTTGTCCACTGTTCCAGGGTATTACAGTAAATCAGCTTGTCCATGGCAAACTCTTTGATAACCCGGCCGGCCACCGGCATCACCAGGGAAGCCGGTTCAAGCTTAAGCTGCTGTTGCTGTTGTACTTCTTCCTGCTTGACAGTCTTTCCCTGGGCGGCCATAGCCACCTTGGAAGAGGGCTGGGCATATGCCTCTTTGTGCCGTTTATCCTCTTGCCGCTCTTCCGCCTGCTGCTTTTCTGCCTGCTGCTCCTCCTGCTTCTGCCCACCTATATCTTGCTCTACCTCACCCTCATCACTGGTTATCACGTCCTGGACTTCGATTTCTATATCCTCCGGCAGCTCGTCGGGAAACTCGTCGGATAATTGATGGTCCTCGGACTGCTGTCCCAGGCCGAGCTGTTTAGGCAAATCCCCCAGGTTGCCCCTGGATGCCCAAAAGGTGGTGACGCTTATTATACAAATACAAATAAATAAAACTATATAAAAGCCCTGTTTGTCCAAAAATTTTATAATCCTTTTCCTGCTAAAGGTTTCCTTGAGTTTATTTCTAAACCTTTTCGAACCCATCCTATACACCTCCTTGAATATAATTTTGTCCATAAAATAGAAAAAAATACAGCCGTAGCTGTATTTTTTTCTATTTATCGTATTTTATTCCGTCACCCAACAGACCCGTCACCGGGCAGAGTACAATTCATTTAGGTGTATTATGTCGGTATCCTTATAATAATGCCGCAATATTTCCCGGTAGGAGCTGCCCTTCTCCGCCATGCCGTTGGCGCCGTACTGGCTCATGCCTACGCCATGACCGTAGCCTATGGTGGTTATTACAACCTGATTGCCGGTCACTTTAATCTTAAAATTTGCGGAATTTAAATCGTACAGTTGCCTAAACTCATTTCCCGTCAGCGTAACATCGCCGATTGTTAAGTCCTTCACCCTACCGCCTTCGGTTATCTCCCCCAATCTTATGCTGTCTTTTAAATTTTTGCCGTCGACCTTTATCGAGGGGAACCTCCGCTCTAAAATGGAAATAAAATCTGAAACGCTGAAGGTTTTTGTGTCGGTAAACTTGGGGGCCTTTTCCTCGCCGTCGCTTACCACGCTTCTCAAGTAAGGCAATGCCTTGTTCCACACATCTTCCGAATTCTCGGTTTTACCGCCGCTGGTTGAATGAAACACCGCTTCGATGGGAGAATTGTCGTATACAATTATTTGACCTCCGGTTTTTTCCACGGCAGCGCTAATCTTTCTGATATACTTGTAATAATTGATTTTGCCCCACTTATCCTCCATGGCCCTTTGGTCTATCCAGCCCTGGCAGTGGTCGGACTGGTCGCAGACATGGGCCGACGGATACTCTGAACAGCCTGTCTTATCCAACCGCAGCAGTCTGTTGACCACATAGGTCCTAGCCACCACGGCCTGGGCCTTGAGCGCCTCCATCTCAAAGGCCGCCGGCATCTCGGCTGCAACCACGCCGATTACGTACTCCTCCAGGGGAAGCCTTTGCAGGCGATTTTGTGATTTTATGTACAGGTCAACCTCAAAGTCCCGCTGCTCATCCTCTGCTTGGAAACGCTCCACGGGCTTGTTTGACAACACCTCATCCTCAACGGGAACACCACAACTTCTTATGATAACCATTGGGAAGATTATAATCATAATTACCATGACCAACACAACATTTATCAACCATTTCATCAGCCCCCCTCCTTTGTTGATTTTTTATCTATCTATCATACTATGATTGAAACAAGGATATTATTACCCTTTTTTTGACGTCTATCCCCTCCTTTATTAACACACCCAAGCCATAGTGGGCTTACCTGTCAGTGGCGCATATATTATGTCTGCTCCCTCCTTATCACCGCGCCCAAGGCGGACAGTTTTTGTTCTATCCGCTCGTATCCCCTATCGATATGGTAGGCATTGCTTATCACCGTTTCCCCCTGGGCCTTTAAACCAGCCAGTATAAGGGCGGCACCCGCCCGCAGATCGGTGGCCTGGATGTGGGTACCCGTCAGCTTTTTCCTGCCCTCAATTATGGCGCTCCTGCCCTCTATCTTTATGTTGGCGCCCATCCGCTTAAGTTCGGCCACATGCATAAACCTGTTTTCGAATATGGTTTCTATTACGATGCTGGTACCCCGGGCAACGCTTAGCAATGCCATCATGGGTGCCTGCATATCCGTCGGGAAACCGGGATAGGGCAGGGTCTTAATATCCACCGCCTTAACCCGTCCGTTGCTTACCACCCTTATCCCGCAGGGAACTTCTAAGATTTCCACCCCCGCCTCCTTCAGCTTGGCCTCCACCGGCTTTAAGTGGTCGATTATAACGTTTTCCAGTATAACATCCCCACCGTTCATCGCGGTGGCCACCATAAAGGTACCGGCTTCTATCCTATCGGGTATCACCGAATGGGTAGTACCCTTAAGCCTGGATACCCCTTCGATTTTTATGGTATCGGTACCCGCTCCCTTGACGTTTCCTCCCATGGAATTTATGAAATTAGCCAGGTCGATTATCTCCGGCTCTTCGGCGGCATTTTCGATAACGGTAACACCATCGGCCAGGGCGGCCGACATAATGGCGTTTTCGGTGGCCCCCACGCTGGGGAAATCCAGGTATATACGGTTACCCTTCAAGCCCCGGGTGGTAGCCTCTATATATCCGTGGCCCAGGGAAATATCCGCCCCCAAAGCACGGAGGGCTTTTAGATGCAGATCAATGGGCCGGGTACCGATGGCACAACCACCCGGCAGGGATATCTTCACCCTCCCCAGCCGGGCCAGCAGCGGCCCCAGCACCAAAAAGGAGGCCCTCATTTTTCTGACCAGCTCGTAGGGGGCCTGATAACTGGTTATATCATCCACATCGATAAACAATTTAGAATTTACCCTTTGGGTCTTGACGCCGAAGTTATTAAGTACATCACATATAACGTTAACGTCTTCCAACGCGGGGATGTCCTCTATTATGCTCCTGCCTTCGGATAACAGTGATGCGGTAATGATGGGCAGGACGGAATTTTTTGACCCGCTTATTTTTACCCTGCCGGACAGGGGCGGACTCTGGCTGACAACAAATCTTGTCAATGTTTATCCTCCTTCAAAACCCGAAAACATATATATTCCTACAAACCATATTATTTTTATTGCTCGTATATTGTTACCTGGGCAAAATAGCCTTTAATAAGAAATTTTAATAGGGAATACAAATGACGGGCAGCCCCAGCCACAAAAATGTCTTGCCCCGCCATTGGTTATACCTTAAGGCAATGTTTATGTTTATCCTATTGCCCCCAGCAGGCAGGTATGTATTAAAGGAGGGCGTATAACCCGATAGGCTTAACAGTCCGTCTTCCTTGACGGACTCCACTTTTTTTGCTCCAAGCTTTGCCAGTATCCCGTCAACAATGTCCTCCCCGTCCCTTGGGCTTATTATGCCGTCAAAGGCACAGGTTATGCAGGCCGATGCCCGGGGAATTACATCAAAGGAACTAAAGCCCGAGTATCCCCACTGTATCATTTCCCTCAAGTCATCACACAATCCATCACCGTAAAAATCCACCACCAGATATGTCCCCTCAACCTGCCGGCGTTCGCGGACGGAGTCTTTAAAGCTTTGACAGATTACATCCACCTTGATGCCCTTATTGGTATAGCCCTCAACCACAACACGGCAAAAATCATCCCGGTTGACAACCCGGGTACGATAGCCGGCCAGGCAGTCCAGACTGCCTATCACTTGACGGGTTATGCGCTTTAGATCCTTGATGTCTGAGTATTGGTCGCTTAACCCGGCCCAAAGGTTTATATTGCAGCCTATTATGTCGGCCTGGGTATATTTTGCTGTATCCGTTAACAACTCTACATCCTCGCAAAAGGCTCCCCAGTCCCGGGCACCGCTTTGTACTATCCTGTTATTAATTCCATGGACAAATAATATAGAAACAATGATTGCAACAAATATCGACAGCCCAAACCTTTTCATGGCCTTCCCTCCTTTTTTTTAATTATTGACTTTTATAATATTTCTTATACTTAAGCCACTCCCCGGGAAAGCTTTATTTAGATACGCCTACTGCACTAAAAGATCTAGGCGCCGAAGATGCAATACCTTTTGAAATCCTTATTTTGATACGCCTGCAGCGCCCAGTTTGTCATTTAAAAGCAAAAGTTATTTTTGTAAACCGTCCAGGCGAGATTTGGGCAAAATAAAAAACACCAACCACATCAAATGGTTGGTGTTAAGTCCTTTTTTATGCCTTTATCAAGCGTACAATACCTCCCTACCCTTGCACCATTTTTCCCGAAGTTTGGGTTTCTCGATTTTCCCCGTGGCGTTTCTGGGGACCTTATCGAAGAATATCATCCTGGGTCTTTTATACCTGGGCAGGGCTTTGCAGAAATCGATGATCATCTCCTCGGTAAGGTTCCTTCCGTTTTTGAGCTCCACAACGGCCACCGGAACCTCTCCCAGCCGCCTGTCCGGCATACCTATTACCGCGCTGTCCTTTATATCATCGTGGGTCATCAGGAAATTCTCTATTTCCACCGGGAATATATTCTCTCCCCCTGAAATGACCACATCTTTTTTTCTGTCAACCAAATATATAAACCCGTCTCTATCCATTTTGGCCATATCACCGGTATACAGCCAGCCGTCCTTCAGCACATTGGCGGTAGCTTCGGGGTTACCGTAGTAACCCTTCATAACGCCCGGCCCCTTGACGATTAACTCGCCCACGATACCTTTGGGAACGGGTTTGCCCTTATCGTCCACCACCATGGCCTGCCAGCCATAACCCGGCACACCTATGGCACCCACTTTATGGGTATTCTCTATCCCCAGATGAACACAACCCGGGCCGGTGGACTCGCTCAGGCCGTAGTTGGTATCATACATCTGGTCGGGGAAATATTTCTTCCATCGTCTTATCAGACTGGGGGGCACCGGCTGGGCACCGATATGCATAAGCCGCCATTGGCTCAGCTGATAATCCTTAAGGTTTGCCTCGCCGCTCTCAATGGCGTCCAGGATATCCTGGGCCCAGGGTACCAAAAGCCATACAATAGTAACCCTTTCCTGGGACACCGCCTCCAGGATCCATTTTGGGCTCACGCCCTTTAATATAACGGCCCTGGCTCCTACCAGCAGGTTGCCGAACCAGTGCATCTTGGCGCCTGTATGGTACAGGGGCGGGATGCACAGAAAGTTATCGTCATGAGTTTGATGATGGTGTTTGTTCTCGGTTATACACGCCGACATGAGGTTATAATGGGTTAAGATAATGGGTTTGGGCGTACCCGTGGTACCCGACGTAAAGTACAGGGCCGCATCGTCATCATCGGTGATTTGTACATCAGGCCCATCGGACGGGTATTTCTCCATTATCTCCGCAAAGGTAGTATAACCTTCAGGGCGGTTGGAGGCTATAGATTTATTTAACTCGCTGCAATCAACCCGGTCGGCGTCAAACCCCTGTTCAACAAAAATGAATTTTTGTATATAATCAAGCTTATCCTTTATTTGGGCGACTCTGTCACAAAACTCGGGACCGTAGATAAAGACTTTTACCTCGGCAACACCCAGGCACCTTTTTATTTCATTGGCGGTGAACCTAAAATTTAAAGGTACTGCCAAGGCACCTGTTTTTAATATTCCAAAGTAACAGGGCAGCCATTCAAGGCTGTTCATTAACAAAAGCGCAACCCTGTCGCCCTTTTTTACACCGTATTCCATTAAAGCATTGGCGATTTTATTGGATTGGTTTTCAAACTCCAGCCATGTTATCTCCCTTCTACCGTCGATCATAGGCTGGCGTTCCACAAGACTGACTTCTTTGGGATACAGCTGCGCATTTTTAGAAAGCAACTGCGTGATAGGCATAATAAATGTCCTCCATTCTACCGTTCTACATCTACATAAAGTATTTTAATTTATTAACCACCCCTTTGTCAAGCAGGCGTCCCTTAAAAAAGTACCGCCGGGTTTAGGTCGGCAGTGCTTTTCTCTACAGGGTAATTTATTTTTTTTAAAGTTTAGCCCTCCCGTTCTTCCAACATGTCCTTAACCTTCATCAACCGGGTAAGGTTTGCCCTTTCGTTTTCATCCAGCTTCATCTTTATATACCTTATGGTCTCGGTGAGCTGGGGTATCATTATATGTTCCAGGGCGTTAACCCTCCTTCGGGTCTTTTCTATTTCCTCGGCCATCAATTGACAGCTTTTTTCTATTTCGGCAAGCTCAATCATCCTGGGCAAAATATCGGACAATGTTTTTATGGCGCCGTCCAATTCACCGGAGGTATTTACAAAGCCGTAAGGGTAAGGCGATGCGCCTTCCTCCTTAGCCTGGGTAAATTCTATCCTGGGAACGTCCACGCCCATAATATTCCTTTTGGAGAGCTTAATATCCGTCCTTTGGGTGGGATACATGAGGGCTTCTTCCATTACCTCGGATGACATCACCGCCCTTGCCATCATAAAGTTACCAAAGGCTTCCACCAATTCGCCTTCCACCCGTTCCCTAAGCTCCTTGTTTTTCTTGACAAGGTCGATGAACCTTTTCATCAGCTCGTCCCGTTTGTCCTTCAACAGCTTATGACCCCGGGTAGCCACCGCCAGTCTTTTCTTCAGACGGGTGAGCTCCATCCGGGTGGGGTTTACTCTAATAATAGCCATATGCTATTCATCCCCTTTTTCGGGCAAATATTTATCTAAAAATTCGTCCCTGATTCGTTTAAGCTCCGCTCTGGGCAGTATGGACAACAGCTCCCAGCCAAGGTCCAGGGTTTGTTCGATGGTCCTGTCCTCGTCAAAACCCTGGGATACGTAACGTTTTTCGAACTCGTCGGCAAACTTGGCGTACAGCTTATCCACATCGGTCAGGGCCGCTTCGCCCAGTATAACCGCCAGCTCCTTGGCCTCCCTACCCCTAGCATAGGCGGCAAACAATTGGTTCATGGTATCGGCATGATCTTCCCTGGTCCTGCCTTCACCAATACCCTTATCCTTTAAACGGGACAGGGAGGGCAGTACGTCAATGGGCGGAAATACACCCTTTCTGTGCAGCTCCCGACTGAGGATAATCTGGCCTTCGGTAATGTACCCCGTCAGGTCGGGTATGGGATGGGTCTTATCATCCTCGGGCATACTCAAAATGGGTATCTGGGTAATGGAACCCTTGTTGCCCAGCACCCTGCCCGCCCGTTCGTACATGGTAGCCAGGTCGGTGTACATATAACCCGGATAACCCCTCCTACCGGGCACTTCCCTCCTGGCGGCCGAAATTTCCCTTAAGGCCTCGGCGTAATTGGTCATGTCGGTGAGTATTACCAGGACATGCATTTCTCTTTCATAGGCCAGGTACTCTGCAGCCGTCAGGGCCATGCGGGGCGTGGCTATTCGTTCTATGGCCGGGTCATCGGCCAGGTTTATGAAAAGCACCGCCCTGTCCAGGGCACCGGTGCGTCTGAAATCCGATATAAAGAATTCCGCTTCTTCAAAGGTTATACCTATGGCGCCAAAGACAACGGCGAACTCGGAACGGGTACCCAGTACCCTGGCCTGCCTTGCTATCTGTGCCGCCAACTGGGCATGGGGCAGTCCTGACCCGGAAAAAATGGGCAGTTTTTGTCCCCTGACCAGGGTGTTAAGACCGTCTATGGCGGATATCCCCGTTTGAATAAACTCCGACGGGTAATCCCGGGCCGCAGGGTTTAGCGGCTGGCCTTCTATGTCCAGTCTCTTTTCAGGTATTATTTTGGGACCGCCGTCCTTGGGCCTTCCCATACCGTCAAACACCCTGCCCAACATATCCAAGGACACACCCAGCTCCAGGCCTTTACCTAAAAACCGTGCTTTGCTGCTGGAGATATCCAGGCCCTGGGACCCCTCGAACAACTGTACCAAGGCCTTGTCCTCGTCAACCTCCAGCACCCTGCCCCTGCGGATTTGGCCGTCGGCCTGTTCTATTTCCACCAGTTCATCAAACTTTGCTCCTTCCACCTTTTCCACCAGCATCAAAGGACCTGCAACCTCGGTTATGGTATTGTATTCCTTAAGCATATTCCAATCCTCCCTTCGATATAAGGGCACCCATCTGGTCTCTGAGCTCGGCTTCAATATCGTCAAAGGTATGGATATCGGTTTCAGGTATATATTTGGCCCTGCTGATCCTTTCCCGCACCGGCAGGTTGATTACCTCACTTAGCTCGGCATCCGCCTGTAGCGCCCTCATACCCTGCCTGTAATACTCTATGATAAGCCTTAACATCCTATACTGTTTTTTAAGGGATGCGTAGGTATCCACGTCATGGAAGGCGTTTTGGTGGAGGTAATCCTCCCTCACCGACTTGGCGGCCTCCAGTACAAACCTGTCCTTGATGGATAGGGCATCCACACCCACCAGCCTGACTATTTCTTCAAGTTCCGATTCCTCCTGCAGCAGTCCCATGGCCTCGGTCCTCAGTTCCTTCCAGTCACTGCCCGCTTCCCCGGAAATCCATTCATCCAGCCTGTCGGTATACAAGGAATAGCTGAGCAACCAGTTTATGGCCGGGAAATGCCGCCTATAAGCCAGCTGGGCGTCCAAACCCCAAAACACCTTTACTATCCTTAGGGTGGCCTGGGTTACCGGTTCCGAAAAGTCGCCCCCCGGCGGAGATACCGCACCCACCACCGTCAGTGCACCTTCCCGCCCGTCACTGCCCAGGTTTATCACCCTGCCCGCCCGTTCGTAAAACTCGGCCAGCCTGGACGATAAATAGGCCGGGTAGCCTTCTTCACCGGGCATCTCCTCCAGCCGGCCGGACATTTCCCTTAAGGCCTCGGCCCACCTGGAGGTGGAATCGGCCATCATGGCCACGCTGTAGCCCATATCCCTAAAATACTCGGCTATGGTTATGCCGGTATATATGGACGCTTCCCGGGCGGCCACCGGCATATCCGAGGTATTGGCTATCAATACCGTACGTTTCATCAAAGGTTCGCCGGTATGGGGATCTTTAAGTTCGGGGAATTCCCGCAGCACGTCGGTCATTTCATTACCTCGCTCGCCACAGCCCACATATACTATGATTTCGGCGTCGGCCCATTTGGCCAACTGGTGCTGGACAACGGTCTTGCCGCTGCCGAAGGGACCGGGCACCGCCGCCGTTCCGCCCTTGGCCACCGGGAAAAAGGTATCGATAACCCTTTGGCCGGTTATCATGGGTATGTTGGGCGGCAGTTTCTCTGCATAGGGTCTGCCCTGCCTAACCGGCCATTTTTGGAGCATCTGTATATTTTTTTCGCCCCCGTCGGTTTCCAGGGTAGCGATATCGTCGGTTATGGTAGCCTCTCCTTCATGTATCCGGCTTATCCTGCCTTCAACACCCGGGGGCACCATTATCCTATGCTCCACCAGGCTGGTCTCCTTGACCTTGCCCAGGATATCCCCCGGTCTGACATAATCCCCCACCTTGACCGTCGGCTGGAACTTCCATTTCTTATCACGGTCCAGGGGTGCTACCTCTATACCCTTGGCGATCCTGGGTCCCACCCTTTCCCTTATGGCCTGCAGTGGCCTTTGGATACCATCGAATATGGACTCTATTAGTCCGGGTGCCAGTTCCACGCTCAAGGGCTGACCGGTGGAAAACACCGGTTCACCGGGGCCCAGGCCCGCGGTGTCCTCGTACACCTGTATGGAGGCCCTGTCGCCCCTTAATTCTATAATCTCGCCTATTAACCGTTTTTCGCTTACCCTTACCACGTCGTACATCTTGGCATCGGCCATTCCTTCGGCTATTACAAGGGGGCCTGAAACCTTGACTATTCTACCCTGTTTCAAGTTATCTACCCTCTTTCTCAAATAGAATATCCGCACCGATTGCTTTTTCCACCGTATCCTTTACCCCTTGTATACCCAGGCCCAGAGTACCTTGGTTGCTGGGTATCAGGATAACCGCCGGAAAAAGGCTGTCCTTAAACCGTTCCATGGTCTCTCCCATATCCTTTGCTATGGGTTCAGTAATAAACACTACGGCATATTTTTCCCTGGCCAGTTTTTTGAGGATTGTAGACGCCTCCTCACTGTCCACCACCGGAAATACCCAAATACCCAATGCCTTGAAACCCAATATGGAATCCTTGTCCCCGATAACCCCTATCCTATACATAGACATCACGTAACCTTTCCTTTATCACTTGGGACTTTATGCCGTTGATCTTACCCACCATGATTATCCTAATAATCTTTATTTCGTTTTCCTTGGCCAGAAGATAGCCTATCAAAGCTTCCGGCCCCAAGGGATTACTTTTATGCTCCCTTAAATACTCCATTATATAATCATCGGCCAACTTTTCCAGCCGGGATAGCTTGCCGGTCTTTGTAAAGTGTTCTATGCCTTCCTTAAGCAGTTGTCCGTAAGGGCTGTACTCCAGCCTGGAACTAAAAGCATCCACCGACTGGTCGGCCATTTCGGTAAAAAATGACATCTCCAACTTACCGCCCGTTACCAATACCTTATCCAGCAGGGGGCTCCCACCCTCCATGGCCTTTATCCTCAAAAAGGACATTATATTGGTAACATCGGCCTGTATTGCCGCCAGCTCCTTTATAAAGGGATACCTAAACCGGGCGGCCATGTCGTTTATCGCCTCAAACATGGCCCTATCCAGCATAAGGTTAATGTGCTGGGGATCGGGTCTGATGGCGGTTATTTCATCCAGCTTTCTCAAAGTTTGGGCAATGGGTAGGGGCAGATCCTTGTAGTTCTTTTCTTTTATTATTTCCGTCAACCTGTCTATGGGAATACTGCCCACATCAATCAGGGGCAGGGACCCCTTTATGTTAAGAAACCTATTTTTGTACAAAACCTTGATATTATGTACGTCATATTTAATACAAAACATATCCATTATCTTGGGCTGGGGCATGAGGCTCTTTATTAAGCTATACACCCGCTTTATTTCCTTACTTAGCACGGCTTCGTACTTATAGGCTTCTCCGATATCTTCCATGTGGGTACCGTATTCGGTTTCCGCCAAAACCTTAAAAGCGTCTTGGGCATTGGCGGCCTCCAGCATCCTATCGATCTTGTCCCTGCCAAGCAGCCGGGTTTCCAATACCCTTATCCTGGATACCGCATAGGCATAGTTTGTATTATCCATCATTAAAGCCTCCCCTATCCGAGCATAAATGGGATTATCCATTAAGCCGGGAGAATAATATTTCAGCAACCTCAGGTTCCAACTCTTCCCTCTCCATACGGAGGATGGTCTCAAAGGAATTGTTTATCTCCACGCCCCCGGATTTCAGTATAAAACCGCCCTTTATATCCCTAGTCTCCCCCGATAGGGTTAAATTTCCCGTCTTGCCCTGTTCTTTTAAGGCCTGGTTAACCCTGTCGATAAACTGCTCATTTATCCGATCTTGGTCGCCGGATGCTATTATCACCTGCTCCCGACCGGTATCCACCGTTTTTACAAACAACTCCAGCAGTATATTTTGATATTCCTCGGTGCTCAGATTTATTAATTGTTCCATAACCCGGTCAAACACCTGGTCTATTAACTGCTGCTTAACAGCCAGTATATCCTTCCTCATGTCCATTTGGGCCACCGCCCTGATCCGTCGTTTTATCTCCTCGGCATCCTCCCGGGCCTTTTGTTCAATAACCTCCGCCTTTTTTTGGGCTGTCTGCTCGGCCTCTTCTATTATCTCATCCGCCCTTTGCCGGGCCCTGTTTATAATCTCATCCGCCCTTTGCCGGCCTTCCTTGAGTATCCTGTCAACCAGTTTTTCGGCTCCATTCATTTAAGCCACTCCCTTAAACCTGAATTCCGTTTACCAGTAGGAAAGATGCCAGCAATGCTAAAACGGCATAGGTCTCAACCAATACGGCAAAGGTAATGGCTTTTCCCAATTCCTCCGGCCTCTTGGCAATAATGCCTATACATGCAGCCGCCACCCTACCTTGATATACGGCGGATAGTAGCCCTACTATTGCCACCGGAAGGGCTGCCATCAAGATCATTAACCCGGTTTCTTCAGCCACCGGTACCATTCCCCCGAATATGTTTATTTTTCCCATGATAATAAATGCAATGAGCAGTCCGTATATACCCTGGGTACCGGGCAGTGCCTGAAGCAATAATGTCTGGCCGAACTTATCGGGGTCTTCTGTTACCACCCCGGCAGCGCTTTGACCGGCTGTGCTTACGCCTATGGCCGAACCTATTCCCGCCAAAATTGCTGCTACAGCAGCTCCTAAAACTGCATATACTTGACCTAATTCCATATTATATTGCCTCCTTTTTTTCTACCTGGATAAATTTTGTTTTTATTTTAAAGGGTGCAAAGGCCCTGCCTCCGCCTTCAAAAAACTTACCGAAAAACTCGATATACTGTAGCCTGCTGGCATGTACGAAAGCACCCAGAACGTTTATTAATAAATTGAACAAATGCCCGCCGATTAATACGATAACGGCCAGCACCATACCCATGGCGCTGCCGCCCACCAGTTGGACCATGGTATTGATTACCATGGCGATTACACCGGTGGCCAGTCCCAGAGCAAACAACCTGGAGTAGGACAGCACGTCGCTTAAGTATCCCGTTACATTGTAAAGACTCATCAATCCTGAAATGAACTTGCGAACTACTCCCTTTCTGTCCCTGCCCTGGGTGAGTACTAGGCCGATGCCTCCGCCTATGGCCATTACCTGTCCCGCCTGTTTAGCAGCCGGCATGGGCAGGAATAATAGAATAAGGCCTATCAAAAACACGTACCAAAAACCCTGGTCGAAAATGGCAGACCATATCTTGCCCTGCCTGATATTCAAATATGCCTGCAGGCCCATGCCCACGAAAATATGTATAAGGCCCAATCCAAAGCATAATACAAGCATTGGTATGGGCTGTTCCATGGGATTGAATAATATGGGCCGGGCTTCCAGACCAAACCAGCCGCCGAACATGGCACCCCAAAAAACGGTAGATATACCGCCTAAGACCAATAGCATTAAAAGTTTTTTTATCATACCCTCTGCCTTTAGCTTTTTTAAGGCAATGGCAGACATTATGGCTAGAACTATTCCGTATCCGGCATCACTTACCATCATACCGAAAAATAAGAAATAAAAGGGCGCCATAAATACGTTAGGATCAATGGACCTGGGACTGGGCGTGCTGTAAAGATCGGTAACCGCTTCAAAAGGTTTAACTATTGCCGGGTTTTCCAGTGCTACCGGTATGTCATCTTCCGGGCCGGGATCCTCGAAGGTTATTATATACTCATCGGTTACTTTTTCTATACTCTGCTGCAGAACACCGGTGTTCATGGCAGGTACCCAGCCCTTTATTAGAAAGGTGTTTTTTGTGGCTCCAAAATTGGATATGGCCTGCATCCTGTCTCTTTCTATGGACAGATAATCATAAAATGCTTCCAACAGGGGAAGTTTGTCCGCCATACCGCCAATTTTGTCCTCTATTTCCTGCCTTCTTTTTTCCGCCCTATGAAGTTCCTGTTTTTTTTCCTGTATGTATTGCTTGGGTGTGGTGTCTATACCGCTAAAGATTTGTCTGTTGAAATTGTACTGTTTTTTAATGTCGTTCATTAGGCTGGCATCGTCTTTATGATAGATTAGAAGGATATAGTTTTCTTCCTTGACATGACCGACAATCCTTATGTAGGCAGTGGGCAGTTTCTCGGCGATATCTTCTTTAAACCCCTCTAGGTAGCCTTTGTCCACCACGCCTGTTTCCACTACGGTTTTGCCGGTACTGCCCACCATGTTAAGGGGTATGCCCAAATCCCACCAGGGCGTCAACTGACTGATCTGGTTATTCAGCCGGGTGATTTCATTTCTAAGCTCCGCCAGCTCACCGTCCAGATACTTTATTATATCCACCGTTTCCCGGCAGTCGTTTTCCTTGGATATATACTCCATGAACCGGTCCTGGGTCAGTCTTCGCTTGCCGACCAGCATACCCCGCTTTGTGCCGGAATATTTGGTAATAAGATCAATGGCAAACTTTATATCGGACAGTTTAGCTTCTATCTCGCTTACCTGCTGTAGGTTGCCTTCATCCCGCTGTAGCATCTCCGAGATATATCCGTCAGGGTCGCCGCCTTCTAGGGCATCGTCCACTTCAACGGTGCCCAGCCTTTGCAGCATTTTGGTTAACATTTCCCTGTCCCTGTTATGGGCAATCAGGACAAACTTTTTCATATCAATTATCGCCATGGAAGTTCACCATCCTTTTCATAACCATATCCACCGCCTCGGGCATATACTTTTGTGCCACCTGACGGATATGATCGCACTGCCTTTGGGTGTCTTCCTTTAAGGTCTTGACAATCTCCTCCTCGGCCTGTTGCCTGGCCTTTGACAGCAGGGCATCGGCATCCTTCCTTGCCTGCTCTTCCCGGCGGCGAAGCATTAAAAGGGCTTTCTCCTCCGCCTGTTTGATAAGCTCCCTGGCCTCGATACGGGCCTGTTTTTCCATCTCTTCCGCCTCTTTTTCCGCATCCTTGATCCGCTTTATCATTTCTATGGACACTTTTTCACCACCTTCATAATAGGCTATTGTTCCCCAAAGATTTGTCATATATTATTATTTAAACCTTACACGAATGACTAAATGATGGGATTGCAAATAGCAACCTTTTATTGATAAAATTTTGTCAATGTTGTTGCCTTTATTAACACCGTGTCCATGTATTTTTTGAGCAAAATTGTTTTATCTTGAGAGGTAGTATTGTTTTGACTGGTGCAGAGTAAAAAAAGAACGGTATGACGATTGAGGATTGGATACACTACAGCCTTTCCACCTGCACCCCTGCCTCGGCCAGCATGTCCATGGCCAATTGGTCGGGATAGTCTCCCTTGATAACTATCCTTTTAATACCTGCGTTTATAATCATTTTGGCACAGAGGACGCAGGGTGAATGGGTTATGTACATGGTAGCGCCTTTAATGCTCACTCCGGACACCGCTGCTTGGATAATGGCGTTTTGTTCTGCGTGGAGGGCGCGACACAGCTCATGACGCTGGCCGGAGGGCACCCCCAGCTTCTCCCTCATACATCCTATCTCAATACAGTGTTTCATGCCGGTGGGAGCTCCGTTGTAACCGCTGGCCAGCATCCTTTTATCCTTTACTATAATAGCCCCCACCTGACGTCTAAGACAGGTAGACCGTTTCTTTACGATGTCTACCATCTCCATAAAATATTCATCCCATGTAGGACGCATGATCAAACCTCCACAGTTTAATACACGTTGGTAGAATGTTACCTTGCCCGGCCGCGCCGCAGACGTGTAGAAAGCGCTTTCCGGCAAATACCGATATATTATTAGTCCATAGAATATATGATAACTCCAATAAAAGGAAATATTCTATATTAAAGCGGTACTGAAGTATCGTTCCACACGATCGGCTAGAACGGTAGCTATCACCTTGTCGGTACCGTACTTTTGCGCCATAGCCCGAGCGGCCCACACGTTGGCTCCCGATGAGGTGCCCACCAGCGCGCCGTGGTATCGGGCAATGGCCCGGGCGGTTGTTATGGCATCGTCGTCGGTTACCTCCACCACCTCATCCACCAGGGATGTATCCAGCACCGGTGGTATAAATCCGTCGCCGATACCCTGGATCTTATGAAGACCCGGTTCGTGGCCCAAAAGGGCGGACACGTTTTTGGGCTCAACGGCCACCACAACGGTATCTTTGTTTTTTTCCTTTAAAAACCTTCCCACACCGGCCAGGGTACCGCCGCTGCCCAAACCGGATACGAAAATATCCACACGGCCGCCCAACTGGCGATATATTTCCGGACCGGTGGTCTTGTAATGAATCTCGGGATTGTCGGGATTTTCAAACTGATTGGGTATGAATATGTTTTTATCGTCCCGGGCCCGTCTCTCGGCTTCCTTTACCGACCCTTCTATGCTTTGTTCGGCGGGTGTCAGGATTAATTCACCGCCCAGGGCCCTTATAATCTTTTTCCGCTCTTCGCTCATGTTCTCAGGCATGACGATGACTACCCTATACCCTTTTTGCACCCCGACCAGGGTGAGGCCTATACCGGTGTTACCCGAGGTGGGTTCCATAATGATCATGTCCGGTTTCAGGTCGCCCCGTTTCTCCGCCTGTTCTATCATGTATAGGGCCACCCTGTCCTTAATACTGCCTCCGGGGTTTAAAAATTCCGCCTTGGCAAAGATGTTGTAGCCGGTATATTTCTTTAAGCTGATGATCGGCGTGTTTCCGATGACGTCCAGTATGCTTTCGGTTATCATGTAAGCCTCCCCTTTTTGCGCAGTACAACATAAACACCACTGCTTTAATCCATTGGCATGGCATATATTATCCGTTTATGTAAAAAATATGCCCCGTACCTGTTGGGGTGAAAAGTAAATCTTAAATTTTAATATAACACCGGTTGTGTATTAAATCAAGTAGTATAAATGTACCCATTTGCCATTCCCCTCCCCCGGCTAAAAAATACCGGCTGCCCGGGAATTGTATATCCTCCTTTGAAAGCCTTCAACCCTTCATGATCCATGACGCTCCGCCGATGTAAAGAAATAGGAATACCCCATTAAAAGCTGCGGAATCCCTCCCTTCTTTCATCAACTAACCCTTCCCTTATCTTTGGGCAAAATAAAAGATATTAACTTTATTTTTATATCAAAGCGTTTTTTTGGCGGCCCCATTGTGATATAATTGTTTACAATATTAAATCCAAACAATGGAATCCATGCATAAATGACGGCATGACCAAGGGGTGTATTTTTGTGAGGCGATATCTGTTACTTGGTTTAATAATATTATTTATGTTTTCCATGGTCGGATGCGAGGACGATCAAGAGAGTAATACCTCCGGCAATATAATAAACGCCGGCATTGCCGCCCAGCAGGGAAAGTGGATATACTATTCCAACGATAAGGACAAGTTTAAGCTGTACCGTATGGATATAAAAGGCCATAAGAACGAAAAATTGAGCAACGATGAATGTACGTACATAAATGTATTAGATGACTGGGTATTCTATAGCAACGGCCTGGAAAACTTCAGCCTGTATAAGATAAAAACCGACGGCAGCCAGAGAACCAAGTTGAACGACGGTAACAGCCTTTTCGTAGTGGTGGATAAGGACTGGATCTATTATTTCAATAGCAACGACAACAAAATTTATAGGATGGATCACAACGGTCGCCAAGTAACACCGCTGATTAAAGACAAGTGCTGGAGTTTTGTCATGTCAGACAACAACATTTATTATATAAACATGGATGACGGGTACAGCATATATTCCGCCAATAAGGACGGTACCGGAAAGAACAGAATTACCTCCGACAGCAGTCATTATATCAACGTTGTGGACGGATGGATTTATTACTGTAACAGCGATGACAATTACAGTATTTATAAAATAAAAACCGACGGTACCCAAAGAACCAAACTCAATGACCTGGAGAGCGGATACTTGAATGTATGGGATGACACCATATACTACAGGGACAACCAAAAGGGCGGTATATATTCCATGACCACCGACGGTTCCCGGGTAAAACGGCTCCAACAAACCGACGGTATTTTCATAAATGTTTTAAAGGACTGGATTTTTTACAGCGACGTGGAAACAGGTGAAATATACAAGATAAACAGGGCCGACGGTCAAAGGTCAAACCTTAACTGAAACATCCCTTTGAATAAGGATAATTATTGTACCTGCTGTTGAAACTGTTTGTATTCCGAGGCAGCCTTACGCTGGGCTGCAGTCCGGATGAAATTCAAATAATCGTAGTTGTACTTTAAAACCGAAACTACATCCCCATCCAAAGCCAAACTGTTTACCATATTATCCATAACCTTTAGGGCTTTTTGGCTGGTCATTCCCTTCCTGTAGGGCCTGTCCTCGGTAATGGCGGTGAATACATCGGCCACCGCCATTATCCGGCAGCCTAAGGATAATTCACCCCCCGTAAGACCGAAAGGATAACCCCTACCGTCCAACCGTTCATGGTGCAGTGCAGCCCATGAATTAATGGTAGCCAGATCCTTGATATTTTCCAAGACATTATGAGTATGAATGGCATGGGACTTTATAACCCTGTATTCTTCATACGTTAGCTTCCCGGGTTTCTCCAGTATCTCGGAGGGTATGGCCAGTTTGCCCAAATCGTGAAGATATCCGGCAATTTCCAAGCTAAGGCTTTCTCCATCCGAAAAGCCCATCAATTGGGATAAAGCCTTGGCACTGGCGGCAACGCCCCTTGAATGGGTGGCGGTAAACCTGCTTCTAAAGTCTATAACCTGACAAAACAACCTGGCCAATGCCTTAAGGCCGTCCATATCCAGCTTAACCAAGCCAAGGCTTAATTCATCCGACAGTATCCGGTACACCGACGGAGAAAAGGCCTTGGACCAATACTCCTCGTCATTTGATATTTCCATAAAGACATCCACCAAATCAGGACAAAACATGGTACCCCTGTTTTTCTTAAGCCTTTGATGGATATCCCTTATCATGGCGGACAGGGCCTTTCGGTCGTCCATCAACACCGCTGCCCTGTCGGCCAGATTGAGTATATAACAACCTATAGGCACCTCTTCACCTGCTTCGTCGCTCCATAGAATATGATGACACCTTATCAGCCGGGCCGCCGATTCAAAGGGTTTAAAATCTTTGGTAAGCATATACCCCAATTTTGCATGCCTTTGTCCGTCCGTCATCTCAAACCTCAAAGCTCCCAGCCTTTCCTTGAGGGAAAAGGCGCCAATGTCGTGCATTAAACCTGCCAGGATTATGTTTTTCTGCTGCTCCTTGGGGAAATCCAATGCCGCGGCTATGCTGTGGGCTATATAGGCCACCCGTTTGTGGTGATCCACCAACTCTTCGCATACAAGGTCCATGGCATGGGTTATTCCCATAACCACGTCAAACAAAGGTATGCTGATATTATCTCCCTTTGAAAGCCTATCCTTTAATGTACCGTCGGTTTTATGTATCATACCTCACACTCCATGAAATATATAATATTATAAAAATCGACATTATCTATGAAGGTATATAAACGCTTTCTGGATTTTTAAACATATACACCGTCTCGCAGTAAGTCAAAGCCAAGCCGGGCGCTGTTGAGAGGTGGATGTAATTATATTGTGACACCATGTCTTAATACAACAAGCCCGGAACACAAACACTTGGGCAAAAATATGTATCATCCGGCATGGTTGGCACAAGATTAATCTTGAAGGATAAAGGGGACTGTGTTAAAATATCAACAAATTAAATAACCATAGACAGGTGCCCAACATGGGAGAATAGGGAATCGGGTGAAAATCCCGAGCGGTCCCGCCACTGTATACGGGGAATGCCTCTTAAACAGCCACTGGCCGACGGCCGGGAAGGGAAGATGCGCGTTATGATCCGTAAGCCAGGAGACCTGCCTGTTTATGCGACTTTCCTTATGAAGAGGATGATGGTAAAGTCCTTGAATACAATATATTTGTGTTCAAGGGCTTTTGTTTTATACAACATAAAAAATGAAAACGGAGGTAGAAAAATATGTCGATCTTAGAACAAACCCTTACCAAAATAACCACGGTTGATAGGGAAGCAGCCCGCAAAGCGCAACAAAGACTGGACTCCCTAACCAAACCGCCGGGCAGCCTGGGCGTTCTTGAGGATATAATCATCACCCTGGCCTCCATCACCGGCAATGCCATACCCAGGGTTGATAAAAAGGTAGTGATCATCATGGCAGGAGATCATGGGGTCACCGACGAAGGCGTAAGCCCCTATCCCAAGGAGGTAACGCCCCAGATGGTATTAAACTTCCTGTCGGGAGGCGCGGCCATAAATGTGCTTACCCGCCACGCCGGGGGTGAGATAGTGTGCTGCGACATCGGCGTGGCCACCGATATTGACCATCCCGGATTACTGGTCCGCAAGATCAGGTATGGCACAGATAACATAGCCAAGGGTCCTGCCATGTCGCGGCAACAAGCCGTAAAAGCCATAGAAACGGGTATAACCGTTGCCCGGGATCAAATCGCAAAGGGCGCTCAATTACTGGCCACCGGTGAAATGGGAATAGGCAACACCACCGCCAGCAGCGCCATTCTAGGGGTGTATTCCTCCAAGGATATAAAGGATATAGTAGGCCGGGGTACCGGTCTGGATGACAAGGGCCTGGAAAAAAAGGCCATGGTGATTGAAAGGGCATTGCGGGTTAATAACCCCGATCCTTCTGACCCCATCGACGTATTGTCCAAGGTGGGCGGGCTGGAAATAGCCGGCCTAACCGGTGTTATACTGGGCGCGGCCGCCAACAAGGCACCGGTGGTTATAGACGGCTTTATCTCAAGCGCTGCCGCCCTTTTGGCGTCAAAACTAAAACCCCAGTCCGTCCAATATATGATAGCATCCCATGTATCGGAAGAACCGGGTCATAAAATCATGCTGGATCTTATAGGCCTGTATCCCATGCTTCACATGAAAATGCGGCTGGGGGAAGGCACGGGTGCGGCCCTGGGCTTCCATATCATAGACGCAGCCACAAAAATCCAAGCTGAAATGGCCACCTTCCAATCGGCGGGGGTGTCTTCATCAAAAAAAGAGTAGCTTAAGTAAAGCTAAAGGGCAAGCCATACGACCCTTTTCGGCACGCAGCCGGCCACAGGTTACCTTATCGGGCAACACAACCACAGGGTGCCTTTCGGGATAAGGACCCGTCAACAGGCCGCATCCCGAGATAAAGATCGGCCATAGGGTTCCACCTGGAACGGCAACATTTAAAGATACAATTTTGTCTACGTCGATCGTGTTTTCATAAATCAAACATCGACATTTAGATTCGGGTTTATAATCCATTTTGCCTATGGGATTGTGTTTTATATATGGGTTATGTTTTGAAAGATAAACGACAACGTTTAGATTTGGGTTTGGGATGGCAACGTCCTGCCCAAACCCTCACCTTTACATTTTGTCCTTAAGATACCGTCCCAGTTCCTTGTCCACAATGCCTATATGCTTGTTCAGCCAGTCAATTACCACGCGGTTGGTTAATATTACTATATATGTATTGGCCCCATCCTCCTCCAGCTTGTCCTTGAGCTGGGAAAAGTTCTTTTTAAATTCCTCATGGAGGGCTCTATGGGCTTTATAGCCCGGATAATTATACTTTATCATGTATTGTTCTTCGAAGGAAAAATGTTCCTCTACATAATCGCCGAGAAAATCGATCATGTCTCCCACAACGGCCCTGCCCTTACCGGCACTACACGCATCCAGCAAATTATTGATCTTTTCAAAAAGCTTCTGGTGCTGCCGGTCTATCATATCTACACCAACTGCCAAGTCCTCGGTCCATTGTATAGACATTTTCCATCCCCCTTACATAAATATTTATTGTTTATATACCCCCTCGTCTTTGCCTTAAACAAAAAAGGTAAGTATGTATCCCATATACTTACCCCTAATTGGCATTAGCCCTGCCTGAGGCACAGCTCTATTTGGTTCCGAACAGCCTATCGCCGGCATCGCCCATGCCGGGTATTATATAACCTTGCTCGTCCAGCCTCTCGTCCACCGCCGCAACATAAATATCAACGTCGGGATGATCCTGCCTGACCCGTTGCACACCCTCCGGCGCGGCAATAATATTCACCAGTTTTATATTCTTTACACCCCTTTGCTTTATAAAGGTAATGGCCGCCGATGCCGAACCGCCGGTGGCAAGCATGGGGTCCACCAGTATCAAAAGCCGTTCCTGGGCATCTTTGGGCAGCTTGCAATAATATTCCACCGGCCGAAGGGTATCGGGATCCCGGTACAACCCGATATGTCCCACCTTGGCGGCCGGAATAAGCCTTAATATGCCTTCCACCATACCCAAGCCCGCCCTTAATATGGGTATAATCCCCACCTTCTTACCTGCAATGACCTTGGTCCTGGATACGGCCAGCGGCGTTTCTATTTCCACCTCTCTAAGGGGCAAATCCCTGGTTACTTCGTAGGCCATGAGCATTGAAACCTCTTCCAAAAGTTCCCTGAACTCCTTGGAACCTGTACCCTTATCCCTCATAAGGGATACCTTATGTTGAATCAATGGATGATCCATTATAACAAGCCTTCCCATCGGTATACCTCCCAAAACTTTTCAAGTGTTATTAAGGTCAAAGGGCAGCTTAAAGCCGCCACAAAAAAAAATGCGGAAAGAAAAGAGAGAAAAACTTATTTTTCTCCTCCGCATTTCCAGTAATGTTTTTCAATTTGTGCAATTTTATCCAATCGGGTTTTATGCCTTCCCCCGGTAAACTCTTCCCTTAACCAAATATCCACAATATCAACAGCCAAACCCGGGCCTATTACCCTACCGCCCAGGGTTAAAATATTGGCATCATTGTGCTGTCTGGAATACTTTGCAGAAAATGTATCATTGCAAAGGGCAGCCCTTATGCCCGGAATTTTATTGGCAGCTATGGAAATACCAATACCGGTGCCGCAAATGAGTATGCCCCTGGAAAAATTGCCCTTGGCCACTTCCTCGGCCACCTTCATGGCAATATCGGGATAATCAACGGCATTTTCATCGAAACAGCCAAAGTCCTTATAAGCTATTTTATTCTCATCTAGGTACTCCAATACAGCTTGTTTTAGTACATAGCCTCCATGGTCGCTTCCTATTGCTATCAATGTCTACACCTCCAAGTCTTTATATATTATATACCAGTATCCATGGGACTGTCCATAGAGTTTATTCCGGCTCCCTCGAAAGCCTGTCCACCAACTTTTCCATCAGCCGCGCTATCTCGCCGGCGCATTTTACATATTGCTCCACCGGTTGTCCGAAGGGATCGGATATATCGCCGCTGTCCCCTTGGGCGTGCTCCCTTAAGGTGAAGACCTTATCGGCGGCCGCCGGGTCCATCAGTTTTATAATTTGTTTATGGGCCTCCGTCATGGTAAGGATAACATCAGCATCCTTTAACATATCTTCATTCACCTGGGCAGTCCTGTGGCCGGATATATCTATATCCATCCTCCTTAAAGCCTCCACCGCCTGATAGGACGCCGGCTGACCGGGGCGGGCGGCTACGCCGGCCGACATAACATTAACCTTACCCTTGAGCCGCTCATTTTTTTGGACCATGGATTTAAGTATACCCTCAGCCATCGGACTCCTGCAGGTATTGCCGGTGCATATCAATAGAATGTTTTTCATAGAAATCACTCCTCTAAAAGTGCCGATTTTTTATGTAACCCTTGCCTGTGGATTGTCACACCCTTATTATATTAAAGGCCGCCGCCCTATCCATGCGGTTCATGATTGCAAGGCCCACACCCTCCCTGGCCACGCCCTCGGCCAGTATTATATCTACACCTTCCTCGTCCATTCTACGAAGCGCCGAATAAAGGGACTCGGCGATGGTATCGGGATGTTCCCTGTCACCCAGGGATATAACGTTGTCAAAGTCCCGATACTGGCCGTAGGTCTGCTGGGTGGCCAGTATACCCACCTTTTTTCCCTGGGAGATATACCCGCGGGTAAGATCGGTTATTTTATCCACAATATCCTTAAGGCCGCCCTCCACCACCGCCATCCGTGCCCTGGGGGAATAGTGGCGGTATTTCATACCCGGCGACCTGACCGGCCTGCCCTGCACAGGCCTTATTACCCCGGGATCCACCTTAACCCGTCCTACAACCGACTCCAGCATTTCAACGGTAATACCCCCCGGCCGCAGGATTACCGGCCGCTCACCCGTGATGTCCAGCACGGTGGACTCCACCCCCACCTTACAGGGACCGCCGTCGAGTATAAGATGTACCCTGCCTGAAAGGTCCTTTGCCACATGTCGGGCAGTGGTGGGGCTGGGACTGCCCGAAATATTGGCACTGGGCGCGGCAATGGGTACCCCCGCCCTGTTTATCAGGGCCAGGGCGATATCATGCCGTGGCATTCTCAAGGCAACGGTATCAAGACCGGCCGTTATGATATCGGGTACCAGGGGGGATTTTCTGACCACCAGGGTAAGTGGCCCCGGCCAAAAGGCATCCATCAACCTTTGGGCTATATCCTTCACACCGTCGGTCAACCGGTCAAACTGCCCTTTGCTGCCTATATGTACAATCAAGGGATTATCGGCCGGTCGGCCCTTGGCCTCAAAAATACCGCCGACCGCTTTGGCGTCCAAGGCATTGGCCCCCAGACCATAAACGGTCTCGGTGGGAAAGGCCACCAGTTTTCCGTCCCTTATCAGTTGTGCTGCATGGTCTATTATATCTTCATCCATGTTACCCCCATGGATGACGGCTATTTGTGTGTCTATCAATTAGCATCCTCCCGTTTTGTCTAAAATATTGATGATAATATTATACCACCTATTATTCCCAAAATAATACCCGCACCGGAAATCTTACCCCTGCAAAGACTGTGGGACTCGGGTATTATTTCGCTGCAGGTAATATACAGCATGGCACCGCCGGCAAAGCCCAGGCAGATGGAAATAAATACCGGCGATATCTCGCCCAGCAGGTATCCGGTAAAGGCGCCCAGGCCCATGGGTAACCCGGCCAGCAGAGTATAAAAAAACACCTTTAGCCTGGCTATGCCGCCCATGGCCAGAGGCGTGGCCATGGCAATACCCTCGGGTATGTTATGAAAAGCAATTACCATGGTAAGGCCAAAACCCAACTCTGAGGCGGCCATGTACCCGGAACCGATGGCCAGGCCCTCGGGGAAATTATGCATCGCAATACCCACGCCCATAAGCATGCCGGTCTTGATATACCCAAACTCTCTACCGCCGGCCCTTGTGTTTGAAGGCCTGGGCATCAACTCCCCCGCCGCCATTATTGTTAAAACGCCAAACAGTACTCCCGTTACTCCATAAAAAATACTCCCCACTTCAAAGGCCTCCGGCAAAAGGTCAAAGCATACCACCGAAATCATCAATCCCCCCGCCAGGCTTATCAATACGCCAAGCAGCCTTTTGCCGGGGGAGCGCAATGTTACCGCCATTCCCCCTCCCAGCCCGGTGCCCACCATGCCGGCGGCAAACCCCACCAGGGTAATCCTTATTAAATTGGACAATATATATCCCCCCAGTTGTTTGATGGTACATTTTATTCATCCATCACCGGGGGTATGCAAACCAATAAAAGGGGCTTACCAAAAGGGCCTTAACCCTTCCGGCAGCCCCCTCTTTTTTCTACCGGCGGCACCGATACGTTGCCAATGCATTTCCTTGATGACAAGTACGTTATTCCACGGCCTTAAGCTTTTCAGCCTGGTCTGTGGTTATCAACGTATCCACCATCTCGTCAATATCACCGTCTAAAAAGGCTTCCAATTGGTATATGGTCATACCTATCCTGTGATCGGTAATCCTTCCCTGGGGAAAATTATAGGTCCGTATACGCTCGCTTCTGTCACCGGTACCTACCTGGGATTTTCTGTTGTTGGCGTACTCGGCGTCTCGCTCGGCTTGTAACATATCATACAGCCGTGCCTTTAACACCCTCATGGCCTTTTCCTTATTTTTGTGCTGGGATTTCTCGTCCTGGCAGGATACCACCAGCCCGGTGGGTAGGTGGGTTATCCTGACGGCCGAATCGGTGGTGTTCACGCTTTGGCCGCCATGACCCGACGATCGGAATACATCAATTCTAAGGTCGTTTGGATTGATTTCCACTTCCACATCCTCGGCCTCGGGCAATACGGCAACGGTGGCGGTGGATGTATGGATACGCCCTCCGGATTCGGTGGTGGGTATCCTCTGCACCCTATGGACACCGCTTTCGTATTTCAACCTACTAAAGGCGCCCTTTCCTTCGATAACGAATATGACCTCCTTGACACCGCCGATGTCGGTATAGCTTTCGCTCATTATCTCGGTCTTCCAATTTTTGCGTTCGGCATACCTGGTATACATTCTAAACAGCTCGGCGGCAAATAGGGCGGCCTCTTCGCCCCCTGCCCCGGCCCTGATTTCCATCACCACATTCTTTTCGTCATTGGGATCCTTAGGAATAAGCAGCAGCTTAAGCCGCTGGGTGAGCTGTTCAAGATCACCCTCCAGCTGTTCCAGTTCGGCCTGGGCCATTTCCACAAGTTCCTTATCCGAGCTCTCTTTGAGCATTTCCTTGATATCGGATATCTCCCGGTTTATTTTTTTGTATTGTCTGTATACCTGTACTATTTCCTCTATATCGGAATGCTCCTTAACCAAAGCCTTCCATTTTTTTTGATCGGCTATTACCTCAGGATCCGAGATCTTACGGCTGAGTTCTTCATATTTATTTTCGATAAAATCCAATTTATCTAACATCTGTCTTCACTCCACTGCACACTATTTTTCAATCGTCCGGTAACCACCCTGTCGTGGCCGGCCAGGTCCTTAAAACACCGGATATCCTCAAAGTCTTTATTCATCATACCTATCACCCTGGGGCCCTGGTTATATCCTATCTCCAGCGCCAGATACCCGCCGCCTTTCAACACATCGGGACAATCCCCTATTATACGGCGGTAAAACTCCAAACCGTCACTGCCGCCGTCCAGGGCCTGCCTAGGCTCATACCGCGAAACCTCGGGAGCGAGGCTGTCTATCAGGTCGGATTCAATATAGGGCGGGTTGGATACTATGATGTCCCATTTCCCAATATCTTGCGCCTTAAGGGCATCCAGTAGATGGCCGGATATAAATTCAACCTTGGAGCCCACTCCTAACACGTCGGCATTGTACCGGGCAATGTCCAGGGCAATACGACTGACATCCACCGCCCACACCCTGCACCGGTCAATATACTTGGCCAGACTGAGGGCTATGGCACCGCTGCCGGTACCAATGTCAGCTATCCGGACAAAGCCTTGGCCGTAATATTCTTTGTATATCTCAATAACCCTTTCCACCAATATTTCGGTTTCCGGCCGGGGTATCAGCACCCCGGGCACCACCCTAAAATTAAGCCCCATGAATTCCTGGGTTTGGGTGATGTATTGCAAGGGTTTTCTTTCTTGCCGCTCCCTAACCAATGCCATATAACGTCGGTACTGGTCCGGGGTAATATCGGGATGATCGCCTATATACATCTCGCTCCTGGGCCTTTGTAGCAGGTGGCACATCAGCAGCTGGGCATCCAGCCGGGCGGTGGTAATACCCGCCTGCTCCAGCATATGCTGTCCTTGTTTAATGGCTTTCAGCATCCTGGGCTTGGGTTTCATCAACGCCCCCTTCCCCTCCAATCAAAACATTGTTAAAAGCGGCAATGGCCACTTCTAACTGACTGTCGTCGGGCTGTTTAGTGGTCAATTTTTGCAGCATCAGGCCGGGATAACTGATGATCTTAACCAACCGTGAATCGCTGCTACCCGCCCATCGTATCACTTCATAGGACAAACCGGCTACCACGGGCAGCAGTGCCACCCTGGATATAATTCGTCGAATTATATCATCCCATCCCAGA
Organism: Clostridiales bacterium; assembly: GCA_012838995.1. Taxonomy (GTDB): domain Bacteria; phylum Bacillota; class Clostridia; order DUOD01; family DUOD01; genus DUOD01. The sequence continues at coordinate 4,307 of DUOD01000026.1, read as the reverse complement.
AAAGTAAAGACAAAGATGCTGATTACCATGACTATGAGTAAAAAATTGGTGCCGCATCTGGGATGAAGGGTTTGATACCTTCTGGCGTTATCCACCGTCAAGGGTTGCTCATGCTCGAAGCAGTGGATAACCTTGTGCTCGGCGCCATGGTACTGGAATATCCTTTTTATATCCCCCAACCGCGACACGGCGGTAATATAAAGAAGGAATATACCCAGCCTGATAAGGCCCTCTATGACGCTTAAATATCCGGTGGCCGGCAGCCTCTTACCCAGAAAGCTGGTTAGTGAGGTGGGCGCCACGACAAACATCAGTATGGCAAGGCCTATGGCTATAACCACCGCCATGAATATCATAACGTCCTGGGCGTCCAAATTGAACTTGGTAGCAAGAAAATGTTCAAACTTGGAAGGCTGGTAATCATGGTCTTCCTCGCCGTACAGCTCGGCGGAAATGGTCAGGGAAGTTATCCCAAGTACCATTGATTCGAAAAAGGCAACTACGCCCCGAACAACGGGCAGCTTTAAAAACCAATGTCTTTGCTCGGGAGGTTTTATATCCTTGGATTTGACTATTATTTGGCCGTCCGGTCTCCTAACAGCGATAGCTATATTATGACTGCCCTTCATCATAACCCCTTCCAGTACCGCCTGGCCGCCTATCTTGGTCTTTCTCATCCCATCACCCCGATTCCATAAGTTGCCGGATAAAACAAAGGTTAGAGATACCCTCTAACCTTATTCTACCACACCCTACGGAATTTCCTATTTTTCTTTCAATCCGTATCGTTTTCTAAACCGTTCCACCCTTCCTCCGGTATCAATCAACTTCTGTCCACTGCCTGTGTAGAAGGGATGGCACTTTGAACATATTTCAACCCTTAACTCCTTCTTAGTAGAACCGGTGGTAAAAGTCTCTCCGCATGCACACCTTACAACCGCTTCATAATATTCAGGATGGATGTTTGCCTTCATTACAACTCACCTCTTTCATGCTATTTATATAAACAAATGTATATGCCACATTAACTTTTTCATTATAACATAACAAATTAAGATATTGCAACCTTTGTTTATACCCGTTTTTTCCATTGGGGAAGGATACCCGACCTTTGCATAATACTTATAATAACGGCAATTATGGGACCGATAAACAGGCCGGTTATACCGAATACCTTAAGCCCCACATACATGGAAAACAAAGCCGTCAAGGGGTGCAGGCCTATGTTCTTGCCCACCACTTTGGGTTGCAACGCCTGCCTTACTATGGATATGGTGGCGTATAATACCAGCAGGGCTATTCCCATAAAAAAATTACCCAGCAAGAGATTGACGATGGCCCAGGGTATGAGTATGGTACCGGCACCCACCACGGGCAGGATGTCAAATATCATTATAACAATGGCAATGACCAGCCCGTAGGGAATTTTCAATATCAACAACCCCGCCAATGTAATAACAAAGGACGTGGCCACCAGTATGGCTTGGGCTTTTATATATCCTACCACCGTCCTTATCATATCTGACTTGGCCGACCTTACCCTTGTATGCCAGGAAGGAGGCAGTTGGTCTGATATGAATTTTATTATAGCATCAAAGTCCCTGGTTATGAAATAGGAGGCCATAAAGGTTACTAGGATGAATATAAACGCCCCCGGCAATGCCCTAAGGTTTGACAATAACCCGGTGCTTGTACTGATTAGATGCTTCGCCAGGTTGAAAAATATTTTTTTCAGGTTTTCTTCAATTAATGCCACCGTTTCCTCGGGAAGGTTAATAAAAAACTGCCTGGCCCTGTCCACAAGGTTGTGGAAAATTCCGGTAGGAAGGGTATAGATATCATAGACATTGGACACCAGCTCCGTCAAAAGACCAACGGTTTGGTGTATTGCAATTATGGTAACGCCACCGATTATAATAACCACAACAAGGAGCACCGTTACTGTACTGACCGATCTGGGCAGTTTGAACCTATCCTCCAGCCGGTCAACCACCGGCCTGACCAGCAAAGCCACTGTAAACCCTATTATAAAGGGCAAAACGAGAAATATCAGCCATGAAAACAGCAGGTATAAAAATATAAGTATTACGACTGTTTTTATAACCTTAAACAGCATCTCCCTGGTCCTGGCGTTAAGCTCCATCCGCCTTCCCCCCTTTTGACAAGGCTTTTTTATGTTTATTTAAATTATTAACTTTTTTAAATGGTTGCATACTATAACTTAAGACCACTTAATTTTCCCGAAATGTTTGCATAAAGGACGGGACAACACAAGTCGCCGTAAAGGTTTAAGGCAGTGTATGATAAGGACGGGATAGAGGAGACGGCAGGCAACATAGGTTATTATTAATGTTAAAACCCGAAATGCAAAGGGAATTATGTACAAATAAAAAGGCAGCAAAAATAGATGACCGAAAAAGCTCAATGTAATGTAATGTATGGAAAGGAACAGATGAGGGAGTCGACAGACAATACAGGTTGCCATGAGATTATAAGGCGGGGATGGCGGCAGCAATTATGCGCAAAGAACAAGCCAGCAACATGGGTCACCATGAAAGTTCGATTGATATATGGAAGGAGCCGGATAAAGAAGGCGGCGGACAACATGGGTTATTATGACGGCTAAAACTTGGAATGGTAAGAGGGATCATGCTCAAAAGGACAGGCGGGTAACTAAAGTTTTGTTAGAAATTATCAATAGGGCAAAGGACGGCGGGCAGCTCGGTAAGATCAGGGGACAGAGGAGATATTGGCATGAAAACTTTGTTGAAGGTTTTATTTCAACGTGTTAAAATAAGGTAGACTATTTCCATGCAAAGGTGGTGACAAAGTTGGATGGCGACCCGTTATCGTGCCGGATATTGTGTACGATAATAAAATCGAAAACAGGAGGGGAGTATCCGGTTTTGTCACACAGATATCGCCCCTCCTAAAAATTAAATAGCAAGGGAGGGAGTATCATGGAAATCAACGTTCTAGACTACATCCAAAACAGAAACTTCAACGGTCTAAAGCAACGACTTGCACCACTCCAACCGGTGGATATAGCCGAAATCCTGGAAGAATTGGACAGCAGAAATTTGCTGATAGTGTTTCGCATGCTGCCGAAGGAGACAGCTGCCGGGGTTTTTACCCATCTATCTTCAAAGCAACAGGAAGTGTTATCCTTATTATCGGGCGATGAAGAACTGCGCCAGATAATCGACGAATTGTTCTTCGATGATATGATAGACTATTTGGAAGAAATGCCTGCCAATGTTGTGAAGAAGATACTGAAGAACGCCCCAGAGGCGGAAAGAAAGCTCATAAACCAATTCCTTAAGTATCCGGAAGATTCGGCCGGCAGCCTAATGACAATAGAATTCGTGGATCTTAAAAAACAAATGACGGTGAAGGATGCCCTGGAACACGTCCGCTACACCGGTACCAATAAGGAAACCATATACACCTGCTACGTCATAGACCAGTTTCGCCGACTGGAAGGTATTATCTCCCTAAAGGACTTGGTTTTAGCACCGGCCAATACTATAGTAGGCGATATAATGGATACCAATTTCATATCGGTTCATACCCACGAAGATCAAGAGGAAATTGCCGAAACCTTCAAGAGGTACGACCTATTGTCACTGCCGGTGGTTGATATGGAATCAAGGCTGGTGGGCATTATTACAATTGATGACGTGGTGGATGTAATTGAACAGGAAAACACCGAGGACTTCCAAAAAATGGCCGCATTACAGCCCAGTGAAGAAGATTATTTGGATACAGGGGTTTTTCCCCTGGCCCGCCAGAGAATAATATGGCTGCTGGTACTTATGATATCGGCAACCTTCACCGGTGGAATTATACAAAAATTCCAAAACTCTTTGCAGACGGTGGTTGCTCTGACCTTTTTCATACCTATGCTGATGGACACCGGAGGGAATGCCGGGGCTCAGACTTCTACCCTAATTATCCGAGGACTGGCTTTAGGCAAGCTGGAAATACGTAATATTTTCAGCGTAATATGGAAGGAATTCAGGGTGGGTATATTGGTGGGCGCCATATTAGCCCTATTTAATTTCGTAAGGATTGTGATTCAAGGCTTTCCAGTTAGTGTGGCCGCAACCGTCAGCATAACTCTATTAATTACCGTTATACTCGCCAAGATTATAGGAAGTATCCTGCCCCTTATCGCCAAAGGTCTAAAATTGGATCCGGCAATAATGGCCAGTCCTATAATAACTACTATTGTTGACGCACTGGCCTTAATCACATATTTCAACTTGGCAACATGGATTTTAGGTATCTAGCATAAAAAACGGCGG
>DUOD01000025.1 GCA_012838995.1 Clostridiales bacterium | reverse complement strand
CCGCCATATACCAGAATGGCAACATAAGGTGACGATATGTAGTATCATTTGTTCATCGTTTACTATCATATGTGCTATCTAATACTTCTACATCAATTCGAAAAATCCTTCTTTTTTTTGAAAGTTTCAAAGGACTTTAAGAAATTCATGTTATATTACGTCAACCTGACATTATGTCAATCTGTTTTAGCAGTTATACAGCGGATAAAATTCTGATAATCTTTATTGGCACAAGCTAAAATATGGCTAAATTAAGTTTCAACAAGGTTGGCGGTGTAATAATCCGGCAAAGACTTTATAATACATTGCGCAAAAAAGGCAATCCTTTAGGGTTGTCTGCCTTCTGATCATAAAAAGGCAGGTATGCCAAAGGGACATTTGTCTTCGACATACCTGCTCCATAACCACCCTATTGAAGTCACCGTGCATATTTTTAAATCAATTCATATCTTTTTTAAATTATGTTTTTACAAATTGTTAAGGCTGATTAAAAAACTTTGTTATTTCCATAGCCGTCTCTTCATCGGTAATAAGCACATTAACGTAACCGCCCCTCAAAGCACCGACTATGCATTTTACCTTGTTGAAGCCCGCGGCCACGGCTATCCGCCATTCCTTTTTCTTTAACGCTTCAAGTTCTACGGCAACGGTTCTTTTGTTTAAATCTTCATCACAGATATTGCCCTGTATATCAATAAATCTTCCACATATATCTCCTACCGCACCTTTGCTGCGCAACCTATCCACCTCGTCCCTGCCGATGTAGTCCGCCCTGAACAAGGCGCTTTCATAACCAAAGACACCCATGGTAAATATGTTTATATTTGCCTTACTTGCTATGTCCAATACGCTTCTTATATTTTTATCACAAAGTACGGCGTCCTTTACTTCTATGCTGTCCAAAATGGCGGGCAGGGGTAATATATAGGAAGTACCCCGGTATGCCTCCGAAAAGTTTCTTGGTATTTCACTGGCATGGATATTTTTATCCAATCTACTCACGCCGCCGCATATCTGCACTACAATTATGTCCTTTAAATCGTCTCTGGGAATGACATTACGGGAACATGCATATAATGTGGCACCCCAGGTAACGCCTATAGTATCTCCGTCCTTTACTATGGAGTCCAAAAAAGTCGCGGTGGCCACTCCCAACCTTTCCAATACATTATTTATGTTAACATTTTCTACCGGAACGATAATAACCTTTTTAAGACCGTACCGTTTCCTTGTTTCGGCCTCCAATCTCGTCTCGGTTTCACAGGGATCGTTGATGGTTATATTTACAATGCCTGCGTTTCTGGCTTCCTTTATCAACTTGGAAACATACGGCCTGGATAATCCAAGTTTCTCGGCTATCTGCTGCTGACTGTAGTCATGCTCGTAATACAGTCGAGATACATTGACCAGCAGATTGATCCTATCCACATTTTTTACCAACCGGTTATCACCTCCGTCTACACATTTTATTATTACTCCCACATCCATACTCGTTTGATTCTTTTATATTAAATATATTAAACCGCAAAGTCTGTATAAAGTAGTAATATTATATTTTAATATTCTCTATTAACATTAAAAGTAAAGCTAATTAAGATCACCCAGCCAATATTTAGGCAGAAAGTTACCTATTATGATTAAGTCTATATAATGGTGTAAAAAGAAGTTGAGCCAAAGCTCATACCTCGGTTAGAATATAAGT
>DUOD01000004.1 GCA_012838995.1 Clostridiales bacterium | reverse complement strand
GTGGTGGTCACCAACCCGCCCTACAAACGTACAGGTAGCGGCATAGTCAACCCCGACGAGCCCAAGGCCATATCACGCCATGAGGTACATTGTACCATAGACGGAGTGATAGACGCTGCCGCCTATCTGCTCAAGCCCGGGGGAAGGTTTTATATGATCCACCGTCCCGAACGGCTGGCCGAGATAATATATCTTATGAAGCAAAAGGGCATAGAGCCTAAGGTACTGAGGATGGTCCATCCGTCTATATATAAAAAAGCCAACATCATACTGATATCGGGCACCCTTGGGGGCCGTCCCTTTTTGAAGGTGCAGGAGCCCCTGTACGTGTATAATCTGGACGGAAGCTATACCGATGAAATAAACCGAATATACCATAGGGAGGACAGCCATGGATAACCGTCAGGGCATGTTGTATATATGTTCCACACCGATGGGCAACCTTAAGGACGTTACTTTAAGGCTGCTGGAAGTGCTAGAAGAGGCCGATGTTGTAGTCGCCGAGGATACTCGCCATACCTTAAAGCTATTAAATCACTTTAACATAAAGAAGCCGCTGGTGAGCTGTCATGAACACAACGAACAGGCCAGGGTAGGGCAGGTCATAACTTTGCTTAAAGAGGGCAAGAGGGTGGCACTGGTGTGCGACGCCGGTACCCCGGGTATATCCGATCCCGGGGCCAAGGTTATAGCCGCCGCCATAGATCATAGCCTGCCCGTAACCCACATACCCGGCCCCAGCGCTGTTGTTACCGCCCTGGTATTGTCCGGCCTTGACATAAGCCGATTTGCCTTCGAAGGTTTTTTGCCCAGGGATAAAGGGGAACGGATGAAAAGGCTGTCGGAGTTAAAGGAAGAGAGACGGACCATGGTGTTTTACGAAGCGCCCCACCGGATCCTTTCCGTCCTAAAGGACATGCTGACCGTTTTTTCCGGCCGGAAGGCCGCCCTGGCCCGGGAGCTGACCAAGCTTCATGAAGAAGTGGTGAGGGATACCTTAGAGGGGATATATGAATGGGCCAGGCAAAAGCCGCCCAGGGGTGAGATGGTGCTGCTTGTTGAAGGTTTTAAGGGCACCGCTTCGAAAGAAGAATGGTGGCATAGCCTGTCCATAGAAGACCATGTAGAGGCCTATACCCAAAAGGGCATGTCCACCATGGAGGCCATAAAACAAACCGCCCGGGATAGGGGCCTGCCCAAGGGGGATGTCTATAAGGTCATCCATGTTCGGTAATTTTTATAAAATATTTCTATTTTAAGGAAGGGATTTCCCGTTTCATGGCGAATATTTATTATTAACTATAATTGCTGTGGTTGTGGCTATAAGACACATGGTTGAAACGATAGTTACTTTTATATACGGCAATAGCCCGGAAGCAGTCAATAGCCCATCAGTAGGGTATGCTGAGTATATGTTCTGCACCAACAGCTTAGGATACTAAGCATGGGTACTAGGCTTGGAATATCGACTTTGGAATATTAGTTCGTGATACTTATATATATTGTTTCGGGAAAAGTAATGGCATATCTTTAGTTTAGATCATATCAGGATACTAGAAATAGACTTTTCTTCATTCACTTAACAATTCTGCTTAATCACTCAACGTTTTTATCGCTTTAGCTGTGCAAGTGTCAGCAATCCCGTTTTAGTAGCAAACAATTTCATTGATTTGGCTTTAGAAGTATCAAATTCCGTTTTAGTCACTTTAATAGTTTCGCCGCTTTAGCTGTTCAAGTGTTAAGAACCTTGCTTTGTTACTCAATAATTATTCTGCTTTAAGCTGTGGAGGTGCCAGCAATCTAGCTTTAGCCATTAAACAGTACTATTACTTTAAGTTGTGGAAGTGTTAACAATATTGCTTTAATCATTCAACAATCCCGTTTTAGCTACATAACAACCCCAGCGTTCTGGTTTTATAAGTGCCGGTAAACGCGCTTTAACTGCTTCAATAGGTCTCGTTGCTTTATGTTGCTTAAGCATCAACTATGTACATAATTGCTCAACGGATATAACTTCATATATACTTACTTAATTAACTTAACGAAGTAACCAAATTAATGAATCAACCCTCAAACGTTATATAACGCTATATTTAATATACTTTTCCACATCCAATGCTTTCCACTGAAGAAAAAACCATGGGGCATTATAGGTTAAACCCGACTTAGACTCAAGGCCAACCTAACCTTGTTATTATAAAAAAAATTGTGAGGAGGTAAGAGTATGATAAAGGTAGGTATTGTGGGGGCAGGTTTTATGGGGAGGACCCATGCCGACGGGTACAAACTTTTAAGCAATGCAAGGGTGGAGGGCGTTGCCGATGTCGATGAACAGGCAGGCGGTGAGTTTGCCCGGGACTACGGCTGTCAGTATTACAAGGATGCCGAGGAGCTTATCAAAAGGGAAGACATAGATATTATCGATATATGCTTACCCACCTTTCTGCATGAAAAGTACGCGGTGATGGCGGCGTCCTATGGCAAGCACATTCTGCTGGAAAAACCCTTTACCCTGACCATGGGAGCGGCCGACAACATACTGGCGGCGGTGGAAAAAGCCGGGGTTAAGTTTATGGTAGCTCAGGTATTAAGGTTCTGGCCGGAATATATGAAAATCAAGGAATTCTACGACAACGGTCAGTTGGGCGATGTTACGATGGTATACGCTTGTCGTCTGGCCCAGCATCCCGACTGGGGTGAATGGTTCTTTGATCCCCAAAAGAGCGGAGGCGGGTTATTTGACCTCCATATCCACGATATCGATTATGTAAGGTATTTACTGGGTCCTGTGGAAAGCGTTTACGCTACCGGCAAAAAAAGCTCCAACGGTGCCTGGAACCATGTGATGTCGGTGTTGAACTTCGCCAACGGTTCCAAGGCCTGTGTAGAGGGTGCCTATGAAATGACCCAGGGTTTTCCCTTTACCATGGGTTTCAGGGCGGTGGGTACCAAGGGCACCGCGGATTTCGCCCTAAGGGCGGGTTTTAACCTGGAAGATAGGGAAAGCGCCATAAATCGTTTGATATTATACAAGCAGGACGGCACCCCGGAGGAGGTAGTTACCGACAGGAAGGATGCCTATGCCAACCAGGTGGAGTACTTCGTGGGATGCGTGGAAAGGGATGAATATCCCGAAGTTGTTACCCCCCAGGACAGCAGGGATGTATTGGGTATAGTACTGGCTATAAAGCAATCCCTGGAAGAAGGCAAGATAATTAGGCTGTAATCCGCTCAAATCCCAACACCGGACAATCCCATTGCTTTAACTGTTAAAGTGCAATCAGTATAAGGAGGTATAATATGCAGTACTATAACCTGAGGGATAAAACCGTTAGCCGCCACATTGGCCACCTTTTCCCCGACTGGGAAGAGGGCAACGAACGGGTGGCTGTGTTAAGCCCCCATGACGATGATGCGGTAATCGGTGCCGGCGGTCTTATATGTACCGCCATGGAAAACGGCGCCCAGGTGTATATTTTCATATTCTGCAACGGTGACGGCGGTTACAGTGATGCAAAGCTGAAGGACACCATAGTGGATATAAGGGCCAAGGAGACGGTCAAGGCATATAAGGCCCTGGGCCTGCCCGAGGACCATATAGTAAGGTTTGATCTTTCGGACTTTAGCGTGAAGCCCTATATAGGCTGGAAGATGCCCTGGGGCAGGGCAGGTATAAATTACTACCACATCAAAAAGCTCAGGGAGCTTAGGATAACCCGGATGCTTATACCCAATGGCTATAGGGAACACACCGATCACGAGGCGGTGCACTATATAGGGTTTTATGATTCTCCCCAGGCCGGGGATCCCATACTGATGGATTGGGGACTTCCCAGTGTTATTAAGACCACCATGGTATATTCGGTGTGGTCGGATTTTACCCCCGAGGATTCGGTATTAAACAAAACCGATTTCAATATAAGGGCAAACAGGGCCATAAAGTATCCCAAGGATATGGAGGACAGGATCCGTAGGGCAATAAGGCAGTGGGAATCCCAGGGCGAGATAATAAAGGACCTGGTGACCCGGAGGGAAGAGCGGGCGTGCGATGACTGTTATATAGAACTTTATTTGGATGTAAGCCCCCGGCCCAAACTCAGGTATCAACCCTACATACAAATGATAAAGGAAATCGACAAGTGAAAAGGGTGGCAGGGAACCAAAGACTGGTACGGGAAACCAATCAAAAATTGATTATAGACGCCTTTAGGCAAAGGGGCATGATATCCAGGGCCGAGCTGGCAAAGCTCCTTAACCTCAGTGCGCCCAGTGTGTCGAGTAACATAGATCAGCTGCTAAGGGCCGGTATGCTAAGGGAAGTGGGGGAGGGCGATTCCATCGGCGGTAGGCGGCCCATACTGCTGAAGTTTAATTACCGATACAGGTTCATCGGTGTTGTTGATCTGAGCAGCGATGTGGTAAGGGTGGTATTGGGCGATCTTCAGGGTAATATAGTGGCATTTAGGGAGATTGTGCTGCCGGAGCTTAAGATAGGCGGGCCTATTCTGGAGGATATAATCCGGTCCCTCCATGTTCTTTTAAAGGATAACAACGTACATCCCGATAAGCTAAAGGCCATAGTGGTGGGCCTTCCGGCCGTTATCAATGACGAAACCGGCCGGTTGCTGCTAGCGCCCCAGTTCCAGGGCTGGGACGGAATCAACATAAAAGATAAGCTGGAAAAGAACTTTAATGCCAGGGTCATTGTTAAAAATGATGTTAACATGGCCGCCCTTGGCGAGTGCAGGTACGGTGCCGGGAAGCGGTATAATAATATGGTTTATGTAGGTGTGGAAACGGGCATAGGCGCCGGTATAATAATCGACGGAAAGTTGTATGAAGGCAGTAGGAATGCTGCCGGGGAGATCGGCCATTTTATTTCTTCCTATGATGAAGGGGGCTGCAGGGTCGATCAGTTCGGGCCGCTGGAATCCAGGCTGGCGGTGCCCGCCATCATCAAGCGGATAAAGGACGGTATAGCAAAGGGCTGCCGGAGCAAGGCTTTGGAGCTGGCGGGGGGAAATATACAGGGCATTAACCTGGGCATCGTTAGGAAGGCCGCCATGATGGGGGATGGATACGTTTTAAACATAATCCACGACAGCGCAAGGATGCTGGGATGGGTTATCGCCAACATCAATGTGGTACTGGATGTAGACCTGGTTATCATAGGGGGAAGGGTAATAGAACTGGGACAGCATTTCATTAGGCCCTTGCGGCAAACCATTGACCGTTTAAGTCCCCTGAGCATTTCGGTGGTGTATGCTTCCCTGGGCAGTAAGGCGGTTGTCTACGGCGGTTTTGCCCTGGGTCTTGACTATGTTTTCAATCACATACTGGACGATATCTAAGCGAGGTATATTAATGCTTAATTGGCAAGTATAATATAAGAGTGCTGTATAAGTAAAACGCTACAATATAAACATATTAGTGAAAAATTAATAGGGTATTGCTAAAAAGCAATACCCTATTATCCTTGTAACCCTTTAACTATTTTTTAGCCTTTTCATTTTTGCATTTGGGTTATTAATCCCTTTGGCTAATTAGTTTTTTCCCTTAACCCTTTTGATCTTTAGTCGGTCTTGCTTCCATTGGTATGGAAGCCATAGACTCAGGTATGTGCCCGCGACAAATCATGTTTAGGCACTGTACCTTGGACCGGTGGATCAACGGTTAAAACTTTTTTGTTACTTCTGCAAGACAGTCTCGGCAGATGTTCTTTCCCATGTAGTTTTCTACGTCTTTGGCGTTGCCGCAGAAAATGCAGGCCGGTTCGTATTTCTTGAGTATGATATGTTCGCCGTCAACGTAGATTTCCAGTGCGTCTTTTTCTGCAATGTTTAATGTACGTCTTAGCTCGATGGGAATAACTACTCTGCCTAATTCATCCACTTTTCTGACAATCCCTGTTGACTTCATAACTTTCCTCCTAGCTTTACAAAAATCGACAAAATACATTACAATATATATTAACAGTAATGTTAATTAAAGTCAACAAAAATTTTGGAAAAATTTTTTATTTTGTTAATTTATTGTATAATTGTTCTTATAAGGAGGATTAAACCATAAGATGGGAGTTTTCAATATAGACAGGATTATATCCGAGAAAATGGACTATGTCAATCGGCAATTAAAAAAAAGGTACTATGGTCTCAGTCGTGACAGGGATAAAAAACTGAAAGATATACTTCTAAGAAGGGCTGTTAGGTCTATGAAGCTGTCTCGAAGTATGCCGGATGCTATAAAGAGGCTGGCCGGGGATAGGCCGTTGGTGGGGGTGGACGGTTCCATCAACATGGTGGGATCGTCCTATCCCCATTACCTGGCCCTGATAAGGGCAATGGCCAAGAGTACCCGTAGGGATCATGAGGATATTGTGCTGGTAGATGTTCACTATCCGGGTTTTGCCGCGGCTCCTTCAAGAATTTATCCCAAGGCGGCAGGGGAAATTTCTTCACAATCTTCCCCGGAGGCTGGGCCTTTCCCGGAAGCTAGGGACGCAGCTTCCTCGGAGACTGGGACTTTTCCCAAGACCGGATCCACGGTTTTTTCGGAGACTGGGTCTTCCCTGGAGCCTGGATCTTTCCCGGAGGCTGGGTCATCTCCGAAAGCTGGGTCCACAGATTTCTCGGAAGCTGAGTCGTCTCCGAGGGACGAGTCCACAGCTTCCTTGGAGGACCTTTCCCAGCCTTCTCCCCGGTCTTCGTCTAATTCTCCTTCAACGGTCTTTCCGGCGGTTCCCCCCGGGACGGTGCCGGAGGACGGATCTTTTACCGGTACCCACGGTATATGGGAGGGTAGGGGCATATCCGGAGCGGCTGCCGATGAAAACCGCCGTTCGGCCAAGATGGCCCAGCTGGAGATCGAGACCGCTATCCAAAGCCTTGAGGCCATGGATCCTTTTTTAATAATGCTGGACGGTTCCCTGGTACAGTACAGGATAAAATGCAAGCAGGCCTGGGAGGAGTTTTATGATCTGGTGCTGAAAAAGGGCGTGCTGGTGGTAGGAGTAATCGAAGAGATAAAGACGGATTTTCTGTACCCGGTTATAAGGGAGGATGTGGAATGGGATGCCGACGGTCTGTACGACCGGGAACTGCTCTTTGGTTTGTTGGATGTGGGGGAAATGCTGGTGGTGGACGAGAGGGTTGTACAGCCTTCCAAGGAAGGACTGGTCACCTGTTTTGTGCGTTTATCCAGGGATCCACATCCCATAGCCTTGGACATGCTTAAGGAGCAGCAGGAGCATCTTTACGACACCGCCTGCCTGCTCTACAGCCTGACGTCCAAGGACGGACGGGGCATTCCCTTGTGGCTGGACATTGTTGACCGGGAGGTAAGGATTACCGACAGAATGATGGAATCCCTGGTGGATTGCTATATTGATGAAGATCTAAGGTACAGGTTGCTGAGGGCTAAGAGGGAAAATAGGGGGTATTAGCTTTTCCGGTCCGACGATATTAGCGGTGGATGGGCATACAACAATTGATATATAATATATAAAATGTCATCTTTAGGAAGGTGAAGGGCAGATGAATATAGTAGGTATTACCACACAACAGGAAGTATGGGCAGCATCCCGGGATTTCAGGTTCAGGATAAACCAGATGCTGATAATAGAAGATGAATACCAAGGGGCTCTGCGGGGAGAGGTGGTGGAGACCAATTCCTTTAATAGGTTCATACCCCTTGATATGACCGGCAGCGCCATGGTGGATAAGGATGTACTGACTTCTTTGGAGCGTTTGGGATATGACATAGGCGAGGACACCATACACCTTGCCAAGATACGGCTGCTGGTGGAAGCCCAATACCCGGTCCAGACAGGTGCCCGGGTGAGGGTGCCTTTCTTTGATGAAGTAAAGGATTTGATGATCCATGCACGGCCCGGGGAGGGGCTGGTTATGGGCATAATAAAGAGTACCGAGACCATGTGCCAGGGTATGGACGATGATTTAAAGGGCATTGCCCATATATATGAAGACGGGGAGGTAAAGAAGAACGGCGGTGTGCCCTTTATATTCGACATAAAGGCAATGCAGCAATATCCCCATATAGGCATATTCGGCGGTTCGGGTTCCGGTAAGTCCTTTGGTATGAGGGTGTTGTTGGAAGAGATTATGAAACTTAATATACCTGCGGTGGTGCTGGATCCCCATTATGAAATGGACTTTTCCACCCGTGCTGCTAACATAGACCCATCCTACGGGGCGGACTTTAGCGACCGCTTTGAGTGTATGCAGATAGGGGAGGGTATTGGCGTAAATTTTTCCGATCTTTCCACCAATGACCTTAAGAATCTACTGTCGGCCTCCGGTCAATTGACGGAGGCCATGGAAAACGGGATAGAAGTACTCCATAAAAGGAACGATACATACCACAGCTTTTCCCAGCGGCTGGACCTTTTGGCCCAAGGTTTGGAGGAAGGCGAAAACGCCATCAGGGCCAAGCTTAATGAGGCACAGCAGCAGTACGATCGGGAAATGTATAAAAAGTGCCTGGACATTTTGGCCGAACACCGCAACTCGGTACCCCTGCCCTCGGTTAAGGGTTTGATATGGCGTCTGAGACGGCTGCACAGCGATGGGTTGTTTAACCACAATATACAGCCCTTGGTGGATAACATAAGGCTGGGCAAGCTCACCGTTATTCAGGGGCCCAGCAGGCTGCTCAACGTATTTGCCACATATATTCTCAATAATCTGTACCGTAGGAGAAGGGATTACAGGGATGCGCTGTATAAAAATATCCCCTGTGAATTTTTCCCACCCTTTGTGGTGGCTGCCGATGAGGCCCATACCTTTGCCCCCAAGGGCTGGGACAAACCTTCCAAAAGTATACTACAGGAGATATCCCAGGAGGGCAGAAAGTATGGTGTCTTTCTCATACTCGCTACCCAAAGACCCACCCTTTTGGATGAGACAATTACCGCCCAGCTTAATACTAAATTGGTATTCAGGACGGTCAGGAGTTCGGATATTGCTACCATTAAGGAAGAAACCGACCTGGCGCCCGAGGAGGCCCGTCGCCTGCCTTACCTAAGGTCCGGTGATGCCTTTATATCTTCGGCCATAATGGGCAGGACCATGGCCATCAGGATAAGACTGGCCAAGACCGCCAGTCCTCACACCGTTAACCCCTTTGACGAGCTAAAGGAACGTCGGGATAAAGATCAAAGTCAGCTGCTGTGCTATATAAAGGAAGAACTGCCCGTTTTTGAACATAAACTCACCGCTCTGGCATTGAATATAGAGAAAAACAGCGGCGGTAAGACGGTCATCGATGTGAGAAAGCTCAAGGAACTTTTGGACAGGCTGTGCGACCAGGGCAAGTTGAAGGTGGAACAGTCGCCCTTTGGCAATATATATAAAGAAGCTTGAAGAGGACGGACCGGGAATTAGGATGTGTAGCAAGAAAGCGTTGTATACCTATTATATGGTATAATACATTATTTTAATATTGCGCACCGTTTTATTTGGAGGTTACACAACATATTTTTATATATAGAGGGTGAATTCTTGAAAACAAGGGATAAAAAACATAAAATCCTATGGGGAATTTGTTCGATTGGTTGTCTTGGTATTTGCTATTGGATATGCAGATTCGCATTTTTTGGGCTCCATGGCATGAAACAGTGGCCCAATGTATTGGCCTTGGTCGGCCTGATTATAACGGTTGTCGCATCCATCGCCGGAAAACCAAAACTTTCGGTAGCAACCATTGCAGGCTACATGGGCGGGTTTGTCCTTGCCATGATATTTAACACCGCCGTCCCCCATCCGGGCGGGGGGACAACCAATAATGCCTGGATAATATGGGGATGTGTATTTATACTGTCGGTGATACTAGGATTATTTTTAGAAAAAATGGGCCGAATTGTCGGTTTTGTCAGTACATTAATAGTTGTCTGTGGATTAACGGTATTTCTTGTTAATGCAATATTTCGACAATATATAATGGTTGCAATTTTCATACCGGTTATAATAGCCTTAGCAATAGCCTCAATTTTAGGTTATATTTATAAAAAGAAAAAGTCGAAAGTGTGAAATAATTATTATCCCGTCATCAGTATTATACCTAGCTCAAAGCGGTATGGATATATGGCACAAAAGAGATTAATTTTTGGGTATATTTTTTGCAGTAATCTATTTTTTATCTTACATATCGGTATTTCTTGTTAGACTTTCAAAGCGTCCGGTGGCGACAAAGGGTTTGTGAAAATATTGGCTGTTGACTAACAGCTGATGCTATTTTCAGCATCAAAATCTAGCATATATTTACATAAAATGGAAAATGCGCAATAAAGAAATAGCGGGGACAATGGGAATAAAATCTGGCTGCAATGTATTCGGATAAAAAAATAATTTGTGAGGTAGAAAATATGAGCATTAACAAGTTTGAATTATTTGATGCCAAGATGGAAAAGACAGTCGGTAGATGGTGGTTTATTCTTAATTATACTGATAATATTTTTTATTCCTTCATATTCTGAAATGAAGTTACCACCGGAAGAGTCGATGAATGTGGTAAAGCAAGTTCTCAGCAATCCACTGATTTATTCCAATAGCATTTTTTATGGTTTGATCAAAATCGTCTTTATTTTTATAACCGTCATGCTTTTTTTCCGAAGGACCCTATTCAGTAAAATTTTTAATTATTTCTGTGCTGTTGTATTAATAATTACTGCGGTATTCCAGAATGCAGCATTTACACATTCCTATGGCTTTGTGTTTTTGATAGGGAATTTTGTACTCATGCTTATGGTTGCCTGTATGTGGATATTCCAGGGGATCGGTGCAAAGAAAAACAGGCTTAAAGAGCATATCGATAAGGCCAGGTACTGGATGATTCCATTGGCATTGCTTGCCTTCTGGTTTCCCGTCGATGCAGCCGGCATAAACCCTGATTTTTCACCTTTAGGCTTGATAGTCAACGAATCAATGGTTACTTTTTGCATGATAGTACCGGTTATATCCGTCGTAGCCGTACTGATGTGTGAATATATAAGCATTGCGACAATTAAATTTACAGGAATAGTGGGTACATTATTTGGTATTATAAATGCAATTACTTGGTTTGCTGTTAACACTGATATGCGGTGGATGGGTGTTTTACATCTGCCGCTGCTTATAATTTCCTTTTATATGGTAATACTCACCCGCAAAGCAGCCAGATCAATACCGATATAAAATTCCAAAGGATTTATGTTTATTGACAAAATTAGCCCCACTGCATATAATGATTATATATCGATGATTTTAGATATGAGGTGGCAACTATGGGAATAAATCATCGTGAATATGTCAGTGTGTTTAAGGCCCTTTGCGATGAAAACCGCCTTCGGATTCTTAATATGCTCCAGGGCGGTGAAAAATGTGCCTGCATGATTTTGGAGGAACTGGATATCGGCCAGTCCACCTTATCCCATCATATGAAGATTTTATGTGAATCGGGTATTGTTACCGGGCGCAGGGAAGGCAAATGGATGCATTATTCCATCAGCCAAGAGGGAATAGAACATGCAAAGGAACTCTTAGATATGCTTGGCAAATAAATGAATATGTATGTTACAATTTACTGTAATAGGTATGATTACAAGGCCATCGGAAGGATGGCTCTATATAAGGAGTATATATCGAAATATTTAGATGTAATGTCCCGGTGTTAGGAAGTGGGGTGTAACATATGGAAACAATAGAAAACACCTGGCTGTTCTTCCAAAACGAGATATTGGGGATGAGATGGCTGGATAGATTAGTAGCAAAGGCGGTTTGTGCTGCAGGCCTGGATATAAACGGCCGATTGGGCGGCGGTATCCAGTTTTTTGTTTATGACACCATAAAAATATTTATATTATTATCTGTACTGATTTTTATTATATCTTATATACAAAGTTATTTTCCGCCGGAGCGGACAAAGAAGATATTAGGGCGGTTTCGTGGGGTTGTGGCCAATTCCCTGGCGGCATTGCTGGGTACTGTTACACCCTTTTGCTCCTGTTCGTCCATTCCGTTATTTATCGGTTTTTCCAGTGCCGGATTGCCGGTGGGTGTTACCTTTTCCTTCCTAATCTCTTCCCCGTTGGTTGACTTGGGTTCCCTGATACTTTTGATGAGTATTTTTGGAAGCAAGGTTGCCGTTATCTATGTGGTTGTGGGTTTAATTCTTGCGGTTGTCGGCGGTACCTTAATTGAGAGGTTAGGCATGGAGGAGTATGTGGAAAGCTTTGTGAAAAACGCCGACAGCGTAGATATTGAAGCACCGGAATTGACCCGGGCAGATCGTATCAGTTTTGCCAAAGATCAGGTTAAGCATACCATAAGAAAGGTGGCGCCTTATGTTTTTATAGGGGTGGGGATTGGTGCGGTTATCCATAACGTCATACCGGAGGAGTTTATTCAATCCATTTTAGGCAGCGATAACCCCTTCTCGGTTATCTTGGCCACTGTCGTGGGCGTACCTATGTATGCGGATATATTCGGTACCATTCCTGTGGCCGAGAGCTTGTTTGCCAAAGGTGCGGGTCTTGGAACCGTCCTATCCTTCATGATGGGGGTGACGGCTTTAAGTCTACCGTCAATGATTATGCTCCGTAAGGCGGTAAAGCTAAAACTGTTGGGTGTGTTCGTAGGCATTGTCACTGTGGGTATTATTATCATTGGCTATATATTTAACGCATTTCAGTTTCTGTTTGTATAAAGGAGGAATTATTAATGGCGAAGACATGGTATCCTGTTATTGATTATCAGCAATGTATAGAATGTGGCACCTGCATCAAAAAATGCATCCATGGCGTCTATGACAAGGCAAAGGCTCCTACGCCGGTGGTAGTAAGTCCTGGGAGCTGTATCGATTACTGCCATGGCTGCGGGAATATCTGCCCTCAAGGCGCTATCACATACGCGGGCGATGACACCGGCTGGACACCGCCAAAGGGAAAGGGCATGACTGTTCAGCTGCCCGAGCGCTGCTGCCGGTCCGATATAGCCGATGCAACAGTTGCAACTACAGCTGCTGCAGCCGATAAACAACTTACAATAGATTTTCTCTATCTTGACCTAAATACCTGTCAGCGGTGTATAGCTACCGCTTCCATCTTGGACGAGGCAGTTAAAGAAATGGAGGGTGTTTTGCATACCCTTGGCTATAAAATTATAGTTAATAAAATTAATATTGTATCCCGTCAAATGGCAGAGAAGTACCGTTTCGTCAGTTCTCCCACCATTCGTATAAATGGAAGGGATATTTGCACCGAAGTTAAGGAAAATGCCTGCGGGGATTGCGGTGATCTATGCGGTAGTGATGTAGACTGTCGGGTGTTTGTCTATGAGGGGAGAGAATATGAACAGCCGCCCAAGGCCATGATCATTGACGGTATCCTGAAGGCCATTTACAGCCCGCAGTCACTGTCCGAAATGCCCACGGCCCAGGCACAGGGTCTGCCCAAAAACCTGGAAACCTTTTTCGAAGGAAGGCAGGGCAACTGCTGTGAAGATATGTGTAGCTGTTCATTAACGCAACATATGGACGGCTCATCCAAGCGATAAAAATTATTGCGGCAGTGTAATCTCCCTTATTGAATTCTTTTGTGTTTATTTAGGTTTTTAATACAAAAGATATTGAAAGTAAAATGCTTAGGAGGTTTTGTTTATGGGATTATTCGGCTTAGGAAAAAATAAAGGTCAAAAAGAAAACAACTGCTTTTGTTGCGGGGCGCGGGATTCAAAGACCATGGAAGAAGCAAAGGCGGCCCGGAAAACCGGTGTATCGGTTAAGGTACTGGGTTCTGGATGTGCCAAGTGCAACCAACTGGAAGTAAACACAAAGGCAGCCCTTTCCCAGCTGGGTATGGATACCGCTATTGAACATGTTACCGACTTTGCCCAAATTGCGTCCTATGGCGTCATGTCCACCCCGGCGTTGGTGGTAGACGGGAAAGTTGTGGCATATGGCAAGGTGTTAAAGACTGAAGAGATAGTAAAAATTCTGCAAAAGGTTCGGTAGACAAAAGGTAGGTGGATATCCGGCAAGTTTGACGCCTGTGGTTCTAAAATTTCCCTTTTTTATATATCATCTATTAGGGATTATTAATACTGCACATCGTCAGCACGGTCTTATGGTTAACAGACGATGTAGCCCTATAACTTACGCTGTGGCGGTAGGGGATAGATGTAGCCTGTGCAATGGCATATCCAGTCTATTGGTGATATCATGGGCAGAATGGGATACGGATAAAAAACGGACCGGGTTATGATGTTGATGTTTATGTACCGGTGTCGGCCACTGTTATAAGTACGTTGAATACATGGACTGGGTGATGCTGCACCAAAGAGCCGGTTGGGCTACATAACCGGAAGGCATGGGCATATTGTTTATGGGACAGTTGAAGAGGCTATCTGACGGGATAACCGGACTGCCCAAAGGTGTGGGTATATGGTCTGTAGGGCAGCATAGGGGCAGTATAGCCTGATTAGCAGTCAAGGGTGAAAGCAGAGCCCGCCGCACCGCCAAGGCCCTTGGGGGAGGGGTACCATGGTCAACAGCCTTTGGGTATTTTTAATAATAATGGGCATTATTGTGGCGGTATTCACCGGCCGGCTGCAGGAGGTTACCGATTCCGCCCTGTCCAGTGCCAAGAGCGCGGTGGAGCTCGCCCTTAGCTTGATCGGTATTTATGCGTTGTGGCTGGGGCTTATGAATATAGCCCGGAAGTCCGGTCTGATAGCGCGGATATCCAGGTTGATGAAACCCATAACCAGGGTATTGTTTAAAGACGTGCCCCCGAACCACGGAGCCCTGGGCTCCATCACCATGAACATTATCGCCAACATGCTGGGGATGGGCAATGCAGCAACTCCCTTTGGCCTTAGGGCCATGAAGGAGCTGCAGCAGCTTAACAAGGACAAAAAAACCGCCACCAATGCCATGTGCACTTTTTTGGTTATCAATACCTCATCGGTACAGCTAATCCCTACCACCATTATAGCCATACGAAGTGCGGCAGGGTCGGGCAACCCCACCGAGATAATAGGCACCGCGTTGATAGCCACGATATGTTCTACCTTAGTGGGAATAATGGCGGTAAAATCCCTGGAAAGGATCTTTTAATCGGAGGCCGGCATGATAAAGATAATAAACCTTTTGTCCGTCTTGGCCATTCCTCTCTTTATATCGGGTATTTTAGTTTACGGTTACAGTAAAGGCGTTAAGGTATATGAAGTATTCGTGGAAGGGGCCAAGGAAGGCATCTTAACCTCCCTCAGGATAATACCGTATCTTGTGGCCATGTTTGTGGCTATAGGTATATTCCGCTCTTCAGGGGCCATGGAACTGATAACCCATGCCCTGGCGCCCGTTATGTCCAGGCTGGGAGTGCCGTCTGAGGTGCTGCCCATCATCCTTATAAGGCCCATGTCGGGCGTTGCTGCCCTAGGAATGTTTACCGACCTGGTGACCAGGGTAGGGCCGGATTCCTTTGCGGGCAGGTTGTCGGCCACCATGATGGGTTCCACCGAAACCATATTTTACACCCTGTCGGTGTACTTCGGTTCCGTGGGTATAACCAATACACGCCACACACTG
The DNA here is from genome assembly GCA_012838995.1 of Clostridiales bacterium. GTDB lineage: Bacteria > Bacillota > Clostridia > DUOD01 > DUOD01 > DUOD01. Next base: position 21,060 of record DUOD01000004.1, on the reverse strand, counting down.
TTAGCCGCCCTGTGTGCCGATTTGGCCGGGATTATGGCTTCTCTTATCATTTGCAAACTGGTATTTGTTTAATATCTTTATTTCAAGTAATTACTTAAAGTGTTTACGTTAAGTATTTATTTAAAGCTAAAAACATTTCTATATTGATTAATAAGCTGCGATGAATAAAAAGATTAAACCATAGCTCAATAAACCCTATTTTTACCGGAATAATAGATTGCGGTAAATCAAAGAGCTATGGTCAACCCAAATTTAAACCATGGCTACATATTTAAAGTTATTAATTATTTTCTTTAAACAATTGCTGCATAATGGTTTTTGTAACGGGTACGGCGGAAGTACTGCCGCTTTGCGTATTTTCTATGACGGTACATACAAGGTATTTAGGATCATCGGCCGGGGCATATCCTATGAACCAGCCTATATTACCCTTTTTACCCACTTGACCGGTACCCGTTTTGCCTGCCACCAGTACATTTTCCAGTTGAGCGCCCTGTCCAAAAGCCTTGGGACGGTTGACGGCGTCCACCAATGCGTCCCTTACTAAGCCTGCGGCCTGGGGTGTAAAGATGTCCTCTTGTAGCACCTGGGCCGCCGGACCTTCATCCCGGTCATCCAGCACCAAAATGGGCTTTAGCATATCTCCGTCATTAATTAATGCGGTATAGGTCAGTGCCATATGGAGTGGTGTGGTTAAAATCTCGCCCTGGCCATAGCCCGAATCGGCCAGCAGTATGCTGCCGTCGGTGATGGTATTTTGGGATATGGAAGACTTGGCTACGTTAAGGTCAAAGGGCAGATCGCGACCGAAACCCAGTTTTTCCATGTATCCCACGAACTTCTGGGCACCCATCTTAATGGCCGCCTGGGCAAAATATATGTTATCCGACCATGTCATGGCGCCCGACAAGTCCACCGGCCCTTCGGGTCTTTGTATCCTGTCCACGTAGTAGTTACCCCATCGGTCGGACAGTTGCCACCTACCGTCGGGGGAATCCACGGTGGTGTTTTTGTCTATAACACCGGCATCCAGCGCCATGGCGGCCACCAGGGGCTTGATGGAGGATGCCGGAGGGTACAGGCCATGGATATTCCTGTTGAGCATGGGCTTGTCCTCATCCTCCTGCAGTGCCTGCCATTGGTCGGGGGTGATACCGTGGGAGAACAGGTTGGGGTCGTAGGATGGGCTGCTGGCCATGGCCAGTATCTCACCGGTGTTGGGATCCAGTACCAGGGTGGAGCCCACATGGCCCTCCAGGGCCTGAGCGGCCGTCCGCTGGATGGCTGAATCGACGGTCAGGCGAATATCCTTGCCGTCTTCCTTGTCCACCTTGGCTATCACCTGTTTTTTCTCGCCGGAGCCGTCCATTATGACGATCTCGTATCCCGGCTTACCGGATAATATATCTTCGAACCGGGCTTCCAGGCCTGAGCGGCCTATTAGGTCGCCCGCCCTGTACCCTTCGGATTTTTTACTTTCCAATTCCTCGGCGGTTATCTCGCCCAAATGCCCCACAACCTGTCCGAAGGCATAGCCCAGGGGATAAACCCTAAGCTCCGTTTCCTTCAAGACCACGCCGGGTATGGACTTTAGCTGATCGACAAGCTCCACGCTTGCATCCGACAGCGCCTTGATGGGTACGAACCAGTCGGGCTTCACCCAGTCGGCAGTATATTTGCTTTTAATGGAGTCGGCATCCATTTCAAGGAGTTGGCTTAACTGTTCAAGCAATGCTTCTTCATCTTCTATCTGACCGGTTACCACGCCTACTTCCAGTGTGCTGTCCTTGGTCGCCAGGGGAAGACCGTTTCGGTCCAGGATATTACCCCTCTCGGGCGCTATTCGGGACACCCTGACGGTGTCGTCCTTGGTCAGTTCGGGGAATATATAATAATGATCCCAATGGATTTTCCATTCATCTTCCTGCTCCGCCACGGTGATGGTATTTCGGAATTCCAAATCACCCACCGTATTGGTGGTTATTACAATCTTATAGGGGATAACCTCGTAGTCCTGATACTCTTCCTTTTGGTCGGTCAGCAGGGTGTATTGTATCTTTCCCGTTCCTATACCGTTTAATATATTTGAATATCGGTCTATAAAGTCTTGTTTAGATATTGACTCCTTAGAAGTCTGGGTTAACATATCATACATGGTTTCATATTGTTGAGCCACCATATGATCCAGAAATTCCTTTGCCTTATCCTCTGCCGTCGGTCCCGATGAACACCCGACAAAGGATAATAAAATCGTTACGATCAAAACCGCTATCAACGGCCTATTTAGATGTCTACCCACAGGCAATCCCTCCTATTTTTTGTATTATAACATAGGGCGAACGGGCTTGAAAAGTTGTATAAAATTGTAGAAAATGTTGGATTTTGTCGGGTAGAAGGCCGGGGAATCCATGGTGCATTACACAAGTCACCATATTATGCTGAAGGTTATACTACTATATAATTATAATAAGGATGTTATATTACGCAAAGGCACCGTAAAATACTTTGACCAAAAAGACAAATTTCTTTATTTTAATTAGACAAAAAACAACAAAAAAGTTTATTACAAACAGAAATATAATTAATATATATCGGACAACGCTCACTTGCCGGATAGTGCTTATTTACCATGAAACCGCCATTTATTCTATGACCGTTTATAATAGATAACCGCCTATATACCGGATAACCGCCAATCCTCTTAATACTCCCAATCTTGATTAATTTTGACAATGGTGTATAATTAATTTACAGGTTAATTGGCATAAATTTTAGGAGGATAGCATGAGAATAGATGTATATGCAACCCAGTGCGGCGTTGCAGATAGGGAGATTAAAGACAGGGTAGTTGTGGTTGTGGACGTTCTCAGGGCTACCAGCGTGGTGGTTACCGCCATAAACAACCGCTGTAGGGACATAATACCGGTCATCGAGATCGAAGAGGCCGTTAATATGTCCAAGAACTACGACAGGGAAGCCGTACTGCTGGCGGGAGAGAGGAATGCGAAAAAAATCGACGGTTTTGATTTGTCCAATTCACCTTTGGAATATACCCAAGACGTAATCGAGGGCAAGACCATAATACTGACCACTACCAACGGCACACGGGCAATAAAAAATTGCAGCGATGCCAAGGATATATTTATAGGCAGTATGCTTAACGCACGGGCCGTGGCCGAGGCCATAACAAAATCCGGTGAGGACGTGACCATTATCTGCGCCGGTACCGAAGGCAGGTTTTCCTTGGACGATATAGTGGCATCGGGGTTGATAATCCATGAAGTTATCAACGGCGGCGCCGATGTGGAATTGAATGACTTGGGACTTGTGTGCAGGGAATTATACTCTGTCTACGGTGATAACGTCCATGATATATTAAAGGATACCTATCACTACAACCAGTTATTAGAGGCAGGGTTTAAAGAGGATATAGACTACTGTTTGAGGAAAAACATCATTGACAAGGTGCCCCGTTACATAGACGGTGTCATCAAGCTATAGACCGACAACCCTTATCTTTACTGTATATGGAGGTTTAAAAAGAATGACCAACGAAAAACCGCCTAGGGCCAGGTACGTACAAATTGCCTTAGATATCGCCCAGCGTATAGTGAACAACGAGTTCAAGCCGGGAGAGAGGCTGTTGGGACGTTCCATTCTGGCTGGGACCTATAATGTATCCCCCGAAACCATCAGGAAAGCGGTGGGGCTGCTGCAGAATATGGACGTGGTCCGTACATCCCAGGGCAGCGGTACCCAAATCCATTCCAAAGAAATGGCCTATAGGTTTTTGGAACGGTTCAATTACATGGAATCGGTGGAGTCTTTAAAGATAAAGCTGGAGAAGCTCATCCAAGAAAAAAGGGAGATAGACAAGCAGTTGGAAGGCATCCTTTCTCAGATAATAGACTATTCCGATCGGTTGAAAAATGTTACCCCTTACAATCTCGTGGAAATAAAGGTGGAAGAAACATCCAAATACATTGGCAAGACCATCGCCGAACTGGAATTTTGGCAAAATACCGGAGGTACCATTCTCGCCATAAGGCGGGATGACAACATTATAATATCCCCCGGGCCCTATGCCGAGATCTTAAGCAACGATGTATTGGTCGTGGTAGGCGATGGGAATGTACTGGAAAATGTCAATAAATTTTTGAATGCAAAATAGGTTTTTTCAGCCCGTATATACGGGCTGAAATTTTTTTGTAAAAAACTTCAAATTCGTTGACAAACAAACAACCTGCATGGTAGAATAAGGTTGTCAGTTACAAAATGGTATTTTTGTATATAAATTAATATAAAAGGGGGGGTATGGTCAATGGCAAAGGTTTGCATGATTGGCTTAGGCAAGACAGGTTTGGAAATAGCCCGGTATATGGTAAACAGCGATAAGCTGGATTTGGTGATGGCTGTTGCCAGTCCTGGAAGTTCCAAACTGGGGAAAGACCTTGGTGAATTGTTGAACACGCGGGATACCGGCATCAAGGTCACCGGTGGGGACAGCCTTGCAGACAACCTAAAGCTTTTCAAACCGGATGTAGCAGTTGATTTTACCGACCCGAAGGCTTCGGTTAAAAACCTGGAAGTATTGGCAAAACACAAGGTAAATACCGTAATATGCACTACCGGATTTACCGAGTTACAAATACAAAGGATAAGGGCAATTACCCTTGCAAATAAGGTAGGAACGGTAATCGCTCCCAATATAACCGTCGGTGTAAATGTCCTAAGATTTGTTTGTGAAATCATATCCGGAATACTGGACGACTACGACGTAGAGATAATCGAGTCCCACCATAGGCATAAAAAGGATTCCCCGTCGGCTACCGCTTTGAAGATAGCCGATAGCATATTAAAGGGCCAGAGACTGGAAGGCAAAAAAAACTTGGTGGTGTTGGACAGAAACATTACGGGTATGCGTCGGGATAAGGAAATAGGCGTCCATGCCGTAAGAGCCGGGGGCATCGTAGGCATCCATAAGGTATTGTTCGTAAGCGAAGAGGATAAACTGGAGATTACCCATGAATCCTTCAACAGATCTATCTTTGCCAAGGGAGTGGAAAAGGCAATAAACTTTATCATAGGCAAGAAGGGCGTTTATGACATGGACGATGTGCTCGATTTCAAAACCGCCCTGGAAAGTTACGTCTTAAGACAAGCGGAGGTAAACTAGCCGTTCCGCACAGCAACCGTAGAACTTGACGGAGAAAGGGACCGACCTGGTAAACCGGTTGTCCCTTGTATAAGGCCACAAAGTTCTCAAAGAGGGATTTGCGGCAAGATCGGCTGGGTAAAGCGGTTGTTCTTTGCAGAAAGACATAAGGTTTTCAAACGGACATGCAGCGAAACCATGTGGGAAAACCGGTCATTTCTTGCAGGGAAGCAATACTTAGACGTACAAAGGATGCTGTCCCCATCCGCTGTCAAGCGGATCGGGGATATTGTTTTTTTCTTGACTTTTAGGCCCAGGTTTTGTATATTAAACAATAAGATATGGAATATTGTTAAAGAGATGATGAAGGGAAGAGTAGGTTAATAAGCTCCAGCCCAAAGAGAGCCGGGATGGTGGGAGCCGGCGGCGTGGTATTAACCGAAGATGGTCCTGGAATCGCCCGGCCCAAATAGTATCCGGTAGGTCGGGACGGAGTATCCGTTAAGGTATTAGGTAAGCTTTACCTGCCAAGCCCGGTATTGCGAAATATCGGGGAATTAGGGTGGTACCGCGAAGTAGCCCTCGTCCCTAACAAGGATGGGGGTTCTTCTTATATAAATATAAAATTTTTTTAGAAAGGATGCAGTTTAAGTGAGGGATACCAAAACCTTTTATATCACAACACCCATATATTATCCCAGCGATAAGCTTCACATAGGCCATTCCTATACAACGGTGGCCGCCGATGCCGCCGCCCGGTTTAAAAGGATGTTGGGATATGACGTCCATTTTCTCACGGGCACCGACGAGCACGGTCAAAAGATTGAAAGGATAGCCCGGGATCATGGTGTAACGCCCAAGGCTTATGTGGACAAAATAGTTGCCGGCATAAAGGAGTTATGGGACCTGCTGGACATATCCTACGACCATTTTATAAGAACCACTGATGACTACCATGTCAAGACGGTGCAAAAGATATTTAAAAAACTGTACGACCAGGGGGATATCTATAAAAGCGAGTACGAGGGCTGGTATTGCACGCCCTGCGAATCCTTTTGGACCCAGCATCAGCTAAAGGAGGGCAACTGCCCCGACTGCGGCCGGCCGGTGGAACTGGTTAAGGAAGAAAGTTATTTTTTCAGGTTGTCCAAGTACCAGGACAGACTTGTAAAATATATAGAAGAGCATCCGGATTTTATACAGCCCCAGTCCAGGCGGAACGAGATGCTCAACAATTTCCTAAAACCTGGGCTGGAAGATCTTTGTGTGTCCAGGACCTCCTTTAAATGGGGTATCCCGGTGACCTTCGACGATGATCATGTTATATATGTATGGATTGATGCATTGTCCAACTATATAACCGCCCTGGGTTATCTGTCGGACAATCCTGAAAAGTTTGAGCGCTACTGGCCGGCGAATGTACACCTGGTGGGCAAGGAGATCGTGAGGTTCCATACCATTATATGGCCCATAATGCTGATGGCCTTGGGCCTTGAGCTGCCCAAGCAGGTTTTCGGTCACGGCTGGCTTATCCTGGAAGGGGGAAAGATGTCCAAGTCCAAGGGCAACGTGGTGGACCCCGCGGTACTGGTGGAAAGGTACGGGGTGGATGCCGTCAGGTATTTCCTGCTAAGGGAGGTGCCCTTCGGCGCTGATGGTGTGTTTTCCAATGAGGCACTGGTAACCAGGATAAACGCCGACTTGGCCAACGACCTGGGCAACCTGCTGAGCAGGACGGTGGCCATGGTGGATAAGTACTTCGGCGGTGTTATCCCGGAGCCCCAAACCGAGGAGGATGTGGACAGCGACTTAAAAAGGCTTGCCCTGGATACGCCCAACAGGGTGGAAGAGCTTATGGATCAACTGCTGTTTAGCAAGGCGCTGGCCGAAATATGGCGGTTGATAGGCCGTACCAATAAGTATATAGATGAGACCATGCCCTGGATTCTGGCCAAGGAGGAGGACAAAAGGGGAAGGTTGGGTACCGTGCTGTACAACCTTGCCGAATGCCTCCGCATAATTGGCGTGCTGATTAAGCCCTTTATGCCCAATACGCCCGCTAAGATATTCCATCAACTGGGCATAGCCGAGGGAGAGTTGACCGACTGGTCCAGCGTGAAGGAATACGGCAGTCTGCCCGCCGGTACCAGGGTTAACAGGGGCGAGGTTATATTCCCGAGGCTTGATATAAAGAAAGAACTGGAGTCCGCCCAAGACGACAAGGCCAAAAAGAGCGGTGACAAGAAAGGACAGGAGCAGGAAAAGGGCGAGATTACCATTGAAGATTTCGCCAAACTGGATTTAAGGGTAGCCAAGGTAGTGGAAGCCGAGAAAGTGGAAGGCGCCGACAAACTGCTAAAGCTTCAGTTGCAGGTGGGCGATGAAACCCGCCAGGTGGTATCGGGAATAGCAAAACATTATCAGCCTTCCCAGCTAATAGGTAAATATGTCATATTGGTGGCCAATTTAAAATCCGTCAAGCTGAGAGGGGTATACTCCCAGGGTATGATACTGGCCGCTTCCACCGATAAGGACCTGGTACTGGCAACGGTGGACGGTGAGATAGACAGCGGTTGTAAAGTAACATAATAAACTAAGGAAAAAGGAGATATTGGATAGTTATGATTATCGACAGCCATGCCCATCTTGATGATAAGAGGTTTGACGACGACCGGGACCGGGTTATAGAAAAGTGTATCGAAGACGGTATAACCCATATTATAAACGCCGGTGCCGACATGGCCTCGTCCAAGAAGGCGGTGGAACTTGCAGATAATAATGATATAATATATGCTTCGGTAGGTATCCATCCCCACGATGCCGGCAGGGTGGGAAATGACTACCTGGACACCTTGGCCCTTTGGGCCCGGCATCCCAAGGTGGTGGCCATAGGTGAGATAGGCCTTGACTATTACCGGGACCTATCCCCCCGGGACGTGCAGAGAAAAAGATTTATTGAGCAGATAAAACTGGCTCATGAACTGGACATGCCCATCATAGTTCATGACAGGGACGCCCATGGCGATACCATGGACATACTAAAATCCCATAGGGACTATATAAAGGCCGGTGTCATGCATTGTTTCTCCGGCAGCCTTGAAATGGCTAAGGAATGTATAAAGTTGGGTTTTTATATTTCCTTTGCAGGGCCGGTCACCTTCACCAATGCCAGGAAGCTGGTGGACGCGGCCTACGGCGTTCCCCTCGACAAAATATTGGTGGAAACCGACTGCCCTTACCTGACGCCCCAGCCCCATCGAGGCAAGAGGAACTACCCTGGCTATGTAAAGCTGGTTATTGACAGGATAGCCAGGATAAAGGGTATGGAATTTGAGGAGGTGGCTGATGCCACTGCAAAAAATGCCCTGGATTTGTTCGGCATTGACGGGGGTGAATAAGTATAGATACTCCACATAACGGTGCCATAGCCTAATTCCTGTTACAGACATTTAACGGAGATAAATAAGCTTAAATAGGGACCTGACAATCTTAAAATTTTGTTTGTTGGATATTTTGTCGAGTACTAAGTCCTTACGTTTTTTGGTATCAACGGGGACATAGTAAAACTTTCTGAATTTATGTAAAGTGCTTACCATGTTTGACTGCGAAAGGTTGGATGGAAAATTAATGAACAACATAGTTTATAGATTGGACAAAAGTTTGTATATAAACCTTACCAATAGGTGTACCAACAAATGCTGTTTTTGTATTAGGGATATAAGTGACGGGGTGGGTGGATACAATCTGTGGCTGGACAGGGAGCCCACCGTAAAGGAGGTTATAGAGGCCATAGGTGATCCCACCGCCTATGACCAGGTGGTGTTTTGCGGTTACGGCGAGCCCATGACAAGGCTGGAGGAGCTTTTGGAAATAAGCAAATATTTAAAGGACAGGGGCGCCAAGGTCAGAGTAAACACCAACGGTCAGGCCAACCTCATCCATGGATATAATGTGGTGCCTCGGCTGGCCGGGCTGGTGGACGTAATATCCGTCAGCCTAAATGCTTGCAGTGCGGAGGAATACCACAGGATATGCGATTCCGATTTTGGATTGGAAGCATATAAAGGGGTAGTGGATTTTATCAAGGAGTGCAAAAAATACATCAAGAGGGTTGTGGTCTCGGTGGTAAACGTACTGCCCCATGAGTCCATCAAAAGGTGCCGGCAAATAGCCGATGATTTGGGTGTGGAGTTTAGAATAAGGTATTATTACCGATAATGAACGCAACCTGTCACCATTGTTCCTTCCCCAACATAATATAATATAAGGCGGACGGATGTTGTTGTTATTAATACAAGGAGGAATGGATAATGGATTGGTACCAAAGTCCTATGAATAATAATTGGCGTATGCCCTGTTGGGATCAGTGGCCCGTGATGCCCGATTGCGGTTATGATAACAGAATGCCGACGTGTCCCCCCATGTGGCCCATATGCCCTCCCCCGATGGGGTATACCTGTCCCTGCTGGCCCTTTATGGACCGGCCGGCGATGGGGGCAATGTATCCCAACGCAAATAGATATCCCATGGAATAGTATGGTTAAAAATAAAAAATTCACCGTTATTGGTGAATTTTTTATTTACTTATTCATGTTTATGTGATATATAATAAGTTTTAATAATGAACTGTCAGATGAATGAATAAAATACTCGGTAGCGTTAATAATTATAGTTAGTTGTCAAATGCATTTTTATAACAATTTATGGAAATAATTTGACAACTATAAATAAATGTAATAGAATATTCCGGGCAACTCCCAATGGGTTAAACTGGAAATAGGAGGTTTGAAAAATGGAATCAAGTGGTGAGGGTGCGCACCAACGCAAGCCGTTATTTGCACTGGTGCTCACCCTAATTGTCAGTGGATTGGTACTCCTGGGTATAGCCTTTGCCCTAAACAGTATGTACAAAACCGTTGTTATAAACGACGACGGTCGGCAACGGGTAGAGGTAGTAACCATGCTATCCACTGTGGAGGATGTGCTTAATCAATACGAAGTAGAGTTAAGACCCGAGGATAAGGTGGTGCCCGCACTGGATGAACCGATTGCTGACGGGGATGAGATATCCATAAAACGAGCGACAGCAGTAAGGATTATAGCTGACGGTAAGGACAAAACGGTATTCACGACCCAGGATACCGTGCTGGATGTACTTCAGGAACAGAAAATTTCATTGGGTCAACGGGATAAAATAAATCCCGGGGTCGGGCAAAAGGTTCGACCCGGCTTAAACATTACTATCACCAGAGTAACGCAGGAAGAGATCCTTGAAAGGGAAACTTTGCCCTATGAGGTCGTAGTAAAAAAGAATGATAACCTGGAATTGGGAGTTGAAAGGGTAGTACAGCAAGGACAGGAAGGACAACTTGAACGTAAGATTGTGGTGGTATACGAAGACGGCCGTGAGGTTTCCAGACAAGTGGTTAAGGAAGAAGTGGTATCACAACCGGTGAATGCCATAGTTGAAAAGGGTACGGCCAAGTACTTTACCACTTCAAGGGGCGAGAGAGTTAAATATAGAAAGGCACTGAATATGATTGCCACAGCTTATACAGCGGGCTACGAAAGCACAGGCAAGAGACCTGGAGACAAAAATTACGGAAGGACGGCCACCGGGGCCAAGGTTAAGCGCGGCATTGTAGCGGTGGATCCAAGAGTAATACCCCTGGGTACCAAGCTGTATGTACAAGGTTACGGTTATGCCGTGGCTGCCGATGTAGGAGGCGCCATAAAGGGTAACAGAATCGATCTTTACATGGATTCAACTAAAGAGGCTTATGCCTGGGGGAGACGTAGGGTTAAGGTTTATATCCTGAGGTAACAAAAGGTGCAAAAGGCAGGGTTGACCCCCTGCCTTTTGCCTATTTAATTCGTAGTATGAAATTTCGATCGTTATACGGGGGGTGGAGTTCTTGAACAACCTGACGTCGCCCAGGAGGGTGATGGAAATAATGAAGAAATACGGTATTGCGCCCAATAAGGGACTGGGGCAAAACTTTCTGGTGGATGGCAACATAGCACAGGCCATCGTTAAGGGATGCCGGCTGCAGGAGGATGACAATGTATTGGAAATAGGCCCCGGACTGGGCGCCCTTACGGCGGGCATGGCCGTAGCGGCCGGCAGGGTTGTTGCAGTGGAGATAGACAAGGGGTTTATACCCGTGCTGCAGGACAACCTACAGGGTTTTGACAATGTGGAGATAATAAACATGGATATTATGAAGATGGATTTGAAGGATGTGGTCAGAACCCGCTTTGGCGGCCGGCCCTTTAAGGTGGTGGGCAACCTGCCCTATTATCTGACGACGCCTATAATAATGAAGCTGCTGGAGCAGCAACTGCCCATAACCACCATGGTTTTCATGATACAAAAGGAAGTGGGGCAAAGGCTGTCCGCCCGGCCGTCCACCAAGGAATACGGCGCCCTTACCCTGGCGGTGGGCTACTATACCGACTGTGAGGTGCTGTTTAAGGTACCCAATACGGTGTTCATACCCCGGCCCAAGGTGGACTCCATAGTGATAAGACTAACCCCCAAGGCCCAAAAAAACCTTAAGCCCAAGGATGAAAGGCTAATGTTTAGGATCATTAGGGCGGCCTTTGAACAAAGGCGAAAGACATTGGTGAATGCCCTGGCCCATGGCGGCATCCTGGGCGGGGATAAGGAAAGGATAAGGCAGGTACTTAAGGGTTTAGATATCGGCCCGGAAAGTCGGGGCGAACAACTAACCCTGGAACAATACTGCAAAATAGCCGACAATATTTATGGATTACAAAAATTACCTTGAAACTTTTTAGGCATCTATACGTCCATATTAATATGGGGCTAATATGGACGTAATTTTTATATAAAAAATATAAAAACATGTAAAAAAAATTTTCATATTAAAAGGACTTCTTACTAATGATGTAGAATACTTGGGATTAATGATAAACCAATTAATGGCATACCGGGAATTTTTGGCGATGGAATGCTTTTTGACAGATTTTTTAGCACGGCTTAATGCCGGGGGATATACGTTTTGCGAGGGAGAGACAATAGATGCCGAGTTTGCAACCTGCTCCCAGACCGAGAAGACGGACGGGCTGGGATATATTAATAATTTGTATAGCCGTTATAGCACTGCTGGGGGTCTTTTTGTTTGAGAGCCGGCAGAACCCCGTGGCCACGGGAAATTACCCCTTGATAATTAATGAGGTGATGGCTTCCAACAGCTCTGTCATCGCCGACGAGGACGGCGATTACCCCGACTGGATAGAGATATACAATCCCGGGGATGAGGCTGTGGATTTGGAAGGGTGCGGCCTGTCGGATAACAGCAATAACCCGCTGAAATGGGTGTTTCCTAAAGTAACCGTCCAGCCCAAGGAATACCTTTTGGTATTTGCATCCGGCAAGGACAAAAGGGATCCCAACGGCTCTTATCTTCATACAAATTTTAAGATAAATGCAAGTCGGGATTTTGTATTCCTCTCCGCCAGAGACGGACAATTTATCGACAGTATTGAGGTTAGGGACATGGATTCCGATGTATCCTACGGAAGATTGTCCTCGGACAGCGATGCCTGGCATTATTTCACCTCGCCCACCCCGGCCATGGAAAATCCGCAATCGGGGGATGAGGCACTGCCTGCCCAGGGCGGGCAGGTGGAAAACCCCCAGGTGGTAATAAACGAATATATGGTGTCCAATAATGTTACCATGGTGGACGAGGACGGCGACTTTTCCGACTGGATAGAAATATACAACCGCGGCAGCACAGCCGTAAGCCTCGAAGGCTACGGTTTGAGCGATGAAGAGGGCACGGTTTTCAAATGGTGTTTTCCCAATATCACCCTTGAAGCCGGTCAGTATGTGGTGGTATTTGCATCGGGCAAGGACAGGCGTGATCCCCAAGGGCCGTATCTTCACACCAATTTCAGACTGGATGCCAATGGAGAAGTTCTTTTGCTGTGCAATAAAGAGGGGGGCATAATGGACAAGTTGGGGGCCAAGGCGGTGCCCTCGGATATATCGGTGGGGAGGAGCAAAGAGGACGGTGAAACCTGGCTGTTTTACACCAGCCCCACGCCGGGGGATGACAATTATACCCAGGGCTTTACTTCTTTGCCCGGAGGAATATCCCGTAATGAACGCAATCATGTCATAATCAGTGAAGTGTGTGCCCTTAACCGGAGCACGCTTCCTGACGAGGACGGTGACTATCCCGATTGGATCGAGCTGTACAATCCCAAGGATACCCCGGTTAATCTTAAGGATTACGGACTGTCCGAAGACAACCGGGACCTGTTTAAATGGCGGTTTCCCGATATGGAAATCGGGCCCAAGTCTTATTTGGTAGTATTCGCTTCCGACAAAGACCGCAGGGATGTACGAGGGGGAGGGCATCTTCATACCAATTTTCATATAGGTGCTTCGGGGGACAGGCTGTTCCTAACCCGGCCGGACGGTATTGTGTCGGACAGTTTTGCCACGGGCAAGCTGACTGCCGATACATCCAGCGGTAGGCGGCAGGATACTCTGCAGCGCTTTTTTTTTAACCAACCCACTCCCGGTGCTGCAAACAGTGGGAAGGCTTATACTGCCTATGCCCTTCCGCCGGAGTTTTCGAAAAATGGCGGGTTTTACGACGAGCCCCTTTCCCTGTCCCTAAAGGCTATGGACGCTTCGGCGGAAATACGGTACACTTTGGACGGCAGCGAGCCGGACGAGCAGTCGGCGGTGTATACCGGGCCCATTGATATAAATAAGACTGCGGTGGTTAGGGCCAGGGCCTTCGGCGATGGGTTGCTGCCCAGCGATATTCAAACCCATACCTTCTTTATAAACGCCCATCATGACCTGCCGGTCGTGTCCATATGCACCAACCCCGACAATCTATGGGACTATAACCAAGGCATATTTGTCAAGGGTCCGGGGGCGGCGGAGGAATTTCCCTATGTGGGTGCGAATTTCTGGAAGGACATGGAGAAGGAAATACACATGGAGCTGTTTGACGAGGAGGGCAGGCTGGGCCTGTCCATGGATGCCGGGATGAAGGTTTTCGGTGCCTATGGAAGGGCTATGGACAAAAAGTCCCTTGCCGTACATGCCCGAAATATTTACGGTACCGACAGCATAAGGTACCCTTTCTTCCATGATAAGGATATACTGGACTTTAAAAGCATTGTCCTTAGGACCTCCGGCCAGGACGCTACCATGTCCAAAATACGGGACGGTTTTATAACCACCCTGGCCAGGCGGATGGGCCTGGACGCCCAGGCATACCGGCCGGCGGTGCTTTATATAAACGGTGAGTACTGGGGTCTTTACAATTTAAGGGAAAAGATTAACGAACACTTCATTGCAAGCAACCATGGAGTGGATATTGAGAACATAGATCTGCTGGAGGCCAACGGCAGGGTGAAGTTCGGCCAAAGGGAGGACTATGACCGGCTGATAGATTTTGTAAAAAACAACGACTTAAGCCGGTCCGAAAACTACGAATATGTAAAAAGCCAGGTAGACATCCAAAACTTTATAGACTATGAGATTGCCATCATGTATTTTGCCAATACCGATTCGGGCAATATACGCTTTTGGCGGGAGCGGGGTCCGGAGGGCAGGTGGCGTTGGATAGTGTATGATCAGGACTGGGCATTTTTCGATGTTAATCACAACACCGTGTGGTATCTGACAAACCCCAAGGGCCACGGCATCGGACAGATGTTTTCCAATGCCCTTATGCATAACCTGATGAAAAATAAGGAATTTAAGGAGGAGTTTGTAGCCAGGTTTGCCTACCACCTGAAAAACACCTTTAAGCCCGAAGATGTAATCGCCCTCATAGACGAGTTCGCCGCCAGGATAGAGTCGGAGGTATCCGCCGATTGCGAAAGATGGGGCGGTACCTTTAACGGATGGAAGGTATATGTCCAAAGCCTGAGGGATTTTGCAGCCAAGCGGCCGGCCATCATAAAGAAATATATACAGCAGGAACTGGGCCTGAGCAATGAAGAGATGAAGATTTTCGACGGAATTTAACTGAAAAAAAGCAGTAAAGGAGAATGACGCGGGTGGGGTTTTAAGCGTAAAGATGCTTTAAATAGAAAAAAAGAAAAGCGTTTTATGGATTAAAGTCTTCAATGGAAAAGGGTTTGGACAGGAAAAAAGACGCGGATGGAGAATTTATTGAAAGAGAAGCGCCTGATGCGGACGGTATTATTGATGTAAAAAGGTTTTAATGTACAAAAGACGTTGTATGGTGAATTAACGGTAAATACCGAGAGGACAAATTAACAAGGACGTCAGAGGTATAGAAGTTTAACATTAATATATGAAGAAGATAGAAGTTAAGGAATGATAACCATGGAGATAAAACGCAGCCAAAGGTACGGGCACGACTATAAAACAGGATACAGCCAAAGATACGGCCACGATCATGATATAGGATATGGCCGAAGGTACAGGCATGGGCTTAAAACAAAACAAGACCAAAGGTTTCGGCATGAGCTAAAATATTATATAAACCACCACCAGTATATCACCTTAAGGAATAGGCTGTCCTATATACTAAGGGGAGATCCCCATGCCGACGGCGACAATGAATACCATATTAGGAGCCTGTATTTTGACGATATATATAATACCGGACTTTTCGACAAACAGGCGGGGGTCAACGACAGAAAGAAATTCAGGATAAGGATATACAATTACGATGACGGATTGATCAAGTTGGAGAAAAAGACCAAGGTGGGTCAGTTTATAAACAAACAGAGCGTGTCCATAACCAAAGAGGAGTTTTATAGGATTATGGACAATGATATAGACTTTCTGTACTATTCCGACAAAAGGCTTTTAAGGGAATTTTATATAGAGCTTACAACCAATTTACTAAGGCCGCTTCTCCTTGTGGATTATACAAGGGAGGCTTATATCCACCCTGCCAACAATATCCGGATTACCTTTGACAAGAACTTGAGGACAAGCATTACCTCGACGGATATTTTTAACAAGGATATTTTTACCCTTCGGGCGCTGGATGAGCCGCTGATGATCATGGAAATAAAGTATAACAACTTTTTTCCCGACTTTATAAGGAATATGATGCAGATATCGGTAGGCATGAGGACGGCGGCATCCAAATACGTCATTTGCAGGAAGTTTTTTAAAACAAATAATTGGGAGGATCATTAAATGGGAGAAACGTTAAGCTTCAGAGACATAATCAAAAAGAGCATACTGGAGGAATTCACCTATTCCAACCAGCCCCTTACCCTAAATCGTATGGTAATTACATTATTGATAACCTTCATCATAGGGTTGTTTATATTTTTTGTGTACAAGAAAACCTATAAAGGTGTTTTATATACCAGAAGTTTTAATGTGGCCCTTATTCTGGTGGCCCTGGTAACCTCAATGATCATTATGCCCATTACCAGCAACCTGGTATTGTCCCTTGGTATGGTGGGTGCACTGAGTATAGTACGTTTCAGGACGGCGATAAAGGATCCCATGGACATAGGCTTTATGTTTTGGGCTATTTCCGCAGGGCTGACCAGCGGTGCAGGGTTTTATGTTTTAACCATAAGCGGAAGCATAATAATCGGACTTATACTTATCATCCTTTCCGGAATAAAGTTTAGGGGCACGGAACCTTATCTACTGGTCATCCACTACCGGCCGGGCATGGACGCTATTATCAACCGTGTGCTACCCAAACATAAGGTGAAATCCAAAACCGTAACCAAAGACGGTGTGGAACTTACCTTGGAAGTCAGGGTTTCGAGGAATAATACTTCCTTCCTTAATAATATATTGAGGCTGGAGGGGGTTAAAGACGCATCCCTCATTTGCTACAACGGTGATTATGTTTCATAGATAGTTGCCATGTTTGCTTAAAAACCGTAACGGTAGCAATGTTATTAAAAGAAGTAGTTTATATGGATACATCGGTCTTTATAAAAACGATACGCTGGATATCCTTATAGATTATTCGTTTAAAAGAATAGTGCAAAACGAATGGTTTAAAGCCACGGCCGGCAACTGATTATAACCGCCGTGGCAAATTTATTTTAAGGCGGTGTTTAGTTAAAAATATATGCTCGGTGTACAAGACGGGGATCTTTTTAAATGGAAATACCGAGGAATACTTTGCCACAGGCAGGACCGACCCGGTCTGTCTGCAAATGTTATTCTATGATGCGCTACCCGAGATAAACGGTCCGGCATTTGACAAATCCAAACGGTAGGGTTTATCCTTAATGGAAAGGTATAAAATTTGTTGATTTCTGGGTCCAAATAAAACAAAAAATTAAATATCTGCCGGAGTGTTAGAAGATAGGCTCAAGAGGTGTTAATTTTTTATTAAACTTATATATTTGAGGTGATACAGCAGTGCTTTTAGAAAATACTGGCCTCGTACTTGAAGGGGGCGGCATGAGGGGGTCCTACACCTCCGGTGTTTTAGATGCATTAATGGATGAAGGTATTGAATTTCCGTATGTTATAGGGGTTTCGGCCGGTGCCAACAACGGCGCTAATTTTGTGGCACGGCAGAGGGAGAGGAACAAAAGGGTTTTTGTGGATTTTGTGGGGGACAAGAGGTATTCCGGCTGGGGCAATCTATTCAAAAAGGGTATGTACTTCGGTATGGATTTTTTGTTTGATGATTTACCCAATCGTTTGGCGCCCTTTGATTATCAAACTTTCTATGAAACGCCTACAATCTTTTATGCCTGTGCCACCGATTGCGTCACCGGCCGGGCGACATATTTCAGGCAAAAGGATTACGATCCCCGTTTTTTTATGGAGAAAATACTTAGGGCATCCAGCAGCGTACCCATTATTTGTAAGCCGGTGGAAATAGACGGTAGGATGTACCTGGACGGCGGCGTATCCGATTCCATACCCTTGGAAAAATCAATGGCCGATGGAAATGCCTTTAACGTCGTTGTTCTCACCCGAAACAAGGGATATGTGAAAAAACCTACCCGATCGATTCCCTTAGCTACCATGGTGCTGGCCAGGTATCCAAAGTTTGTACAGGCCATGAAAAACAGGCATATAATGTACAATCGGTGCTTAAATAAGATTTTGGAACTGGAGGCCGAGGGCAGGGTGTTTGTATTCAGACCCCAGGCCAAGATCGAGGTTTCCATGACGGATAGAAACGTAGACAAGATCGAAAAGCTTTATAGGCAGGGATACAGTGAAGCTATGGAAAGGATGAAGGATCTTAAGGAGTGGATAAAAAGAACAAGCGGTGCCAGGAGGGCAGAAAAAGCATAGATCAATAAAAGGTTTAATGGGCTTTTTGCCTTTGCTGGATAAAAATTTAAAGAGGATGCAAAAGTTGAAGGTTACCACCCTTTGTGGCCGTGGACGGGAGCGGATTGGCAGGCGGCTATACACAAAGTTGGAGTTTTACGGTATAATTATTACTATGCAACCTAAAACAAAAATAATAGAGATAAGGGGATCATTATGTTTGAAAAGGTAAGGGCTCTGATTTTTGATATGGACGGTGTGCTAATGGATTCTGAACCGGTGATAAAAGCGGCTGCCATTGCCGGTTTAAAGGAGTTTGGGGTGAATGCAAAAATTGAGGATTTCGAACCCTTTGTGGGCATGGGTGAAGACAGATTCATAGGCGGTGTGGCCGAAAAGCACGGTGTGCCTTACAGGCCGGAGATGAAAAAAAGGGTTTATGAAATATATGTGGACATTGTTGCCGATGAGCTTGGCATATACGAGGGCATACAAGAATTTTTGTCGGAAATGAAGGAAAGGGGTTATGTGCTGGCGTTGGCCAGCAGTGCCGATAAGATCAAGGTAGAGGCCAACTTAAAGGTGACCGGTATACCTGTTTCCTTGTTTTCTACCATAATTTGCGGCGAGGATGTGGAAAAGAAGAAACCCTTCCCGGATATTTATTTATATGCAGCCCGTCAGATCGGGGTGCCGCCTGAAAACTGCCTGGTGGTGGAAGATGCCATAAGCGGTATCAAGGCTGCCAAGGCGGCCGGTATGCAGTGCATAGCGGTGAGCTCCTCCTTTGACAGGGAGACCCTTGAAAAGGAAGGCGCCGATCTTGTTGTTGATAATACGGTAGAGATTGCCTCCATCCTCAAGAAGAGTGTGGACTAAGGGATGTGATCCGTCCGCTGCTAACCTTGGACAGTGGTTAGGCAGCTGTCTGCTTTAGATGGGGTTTGATCCTATCATCACATACTTTGGATAGCGGCTGATTTGTCTGCTGGGTGTCGAATTAACAAGGACTTTAGTAAAGCCATAAAGGTATGCAAAAAGGCACCTTTATGGCTTTTGTGCTGGTATTGGTAAACTTTTTTGTTTACAGTGGCAAAAAAGACGGTCTAGACAGATTGATAACAGACACACGGGGAGATGGGCCTGTAAAGCAGATGATAAATTACAAGCCTGCCAATCGGTACTCATGAAGGAAGAGGTGTCATTATGATAAAAACAGCCTTTAAAAGATGTATGATAATGGCGGTACTGGCGGCCGCCGTAATGATATTGTTGTTTCCCGTCGCGGCCATGGCCGGTCAGCAAACTGATAAGTTGATAATTGCCATGCATAGGGACGAAAACACCTTATCACAAAGCCAATTCCATCCAAGCTTTTTACAAGAGGGCTTGGCTGATTTCCCCGTAATACCCGAGCATATACACAAAGATGCGGAAAGAACCGACGGGATGCCGGTAGCGCCGCCATATCATCCCCAGGCTGTTGAGGTCTATGATAAAAATGCCTATGATGAGTGGGTACCGGTAGGCGGAGTGGATGTTATCAATGAATTGTCCTTTACGCCCGGCAAGGGGCAGGCAGGGAGCAACGTCGATGGACATCATGACGGCTGGCAGTTTACAGGTACGGATCAAATGTCTGCCGGTAAGGATGTAAATGACGAGGCCGAGGACGCGGCCGTTAAAAGAAATGAAAGGGAGCGGCGGGTGGTAATAATCGTAACAGCTGTTGCCTTAGCAATATTAATCACCATAGATCACAATAAGAATAAGGGAAAAACTTTTGAAAATTAGGAACGGCGGATACTCCCACCAACTCAGCGGCGGTGAGTACCAAAAGGATGCCCTGGCAGGGCCATGATGCAGGAACCGGCTTTTGTTGCCATGGATCATTCTACGTCCACGGTGTATATCACCGAAAAAGGCATTATATATGTAAATTCTGAAAAAAACGTAGCATTATAAAAGCCATCCAGGCATATCTAGTTACATCCGCCCCATCATACGATCTATATTGCGGTTATCGTTATTGGCCTATGCTATAAAGAATTGAAATATCTATTGTTTGCATATAACATTGATGTAAGCCCGGTTTGCCGGTCTATCTAAAAAGGGATTTAAATCAAAACGAAATAGGATTCCTATTTTACTTAATATAGATGACTGTGATCCGGTTGCAGGATTGGCCAAATACAATTACGAAGAGTTCGAGCAGTTTATCCGACACTTTACATGAAGACATAAAATCCACCGTTTAATATCTAATTTAAGCTGTAAATGAGATTCTTTATTGCAGTCGTCGATGTTAGATATGGTAAAAACTATGGGACATCGACGACATTTTCAACCCTAACAAAGCTTATTATATAAGGATTTGTACAAATAGGGAAAATGTGTTATAGTAAAAAGCAAAGAGAAGAATTGTATAATTTCAAGGTTTTTTGGTGTTATTAGCCTACCTATAAGGAATTGAAACTAGATAGAAACATCTTCGCCGAACCGGCCCTGGTGAGCGTTATTAGCCTACCTATAAGGAATTGAAACCCGGTCGGCAACGGCGCAGTAATGGTTCGGATAAAGTTATTAGCCTACCTATAAGGAATTGAAACTCTGATGCAATAGCTTCAAACTCAATAATCTCTCGTCAGTTATT
>DUOD01000024.1 GCA_012838995.1 Clostridiales bacterium | reverse complement strand
GCCAACAGCCTAACATGCCATGTTCTCATCGTCAACTGCTTTCGCGGCATAAAAACGCTTAGGCTATTGTCTCATTAGCTACCGTTTGATAACCGAGGTAATTTACACACTAATTTGGACTTGACTATATATATTTCGAAGGTTTAAAAACGTTATTAGAGCACATAATTAACGTACCAAGGAAGATTATGCAAAAAATTACGCAAATAAAGCCACAATATTAATATAGCAATCCCACGCCGGTACCCAGGAAAAGTTTTTAAAAGTGAGAATTTTTCTCTTGCCAAAAACAACCTAACATAGTAATATTTATTATTAAGAAGGGCCTTTTATAAAACTTAATATCAAAGATATATCTAATTTACCAGGAGTAATAGTTTCTATTGTATCTTAATGTAATAACCCGAAAAGATGCCTATATACTCACTCAACCACCCTTTCTTTACACAAATATTTACAGGAGTATAGAATATCGGGTTATATAACTTGCGTACCGGATGGAAAATGTTTAAAAAATAAGTATCTTAAATCATTGTTACATTCTACGGCTGATAGAATCATGTTAATATTGAATATCATTTAATTAATTTAACAACTAACATAACACCAAAATTCTAGATAAATACGAAATCGCCGGAATCAGTTATAGTTTTATGTATATCATTTATACGTATTAGTTAATTCTTTAAAATAAACAAGAAAAACAAAAATCACTTTTAAGAATTACAACTCTAACAATGGGCGTTGGCAACACATAATTTATTTTTGATGGATTACATATCATGTACACATCAAGGACATAGCGACAACTTTGGAAGGACGTAATGGATCCCTTTATATAGAACGAAAAGACGATGGAATGAACCATATAGTATGAGCCACATAAGCCGTAACTTTTATTAAGAAAATTAATTTTAAGGCGTCAGATATTAAATTTGACGGCGATATCTTAAACAAATAAAAAGGAGGATAAAAAATGGGAAAACAAATTAAATATGGAATGGTTGGCGGCGATGTGCATGCATTTATAGGGGAAGTCCACAGAAAGGCCATAAATTACGATACCAGAGCCCAACTAGTTGCCGGTTGCTTTAGCGACATACCGGAATATAATGCTGAAACTGGCGAAGCTTATGGCGTAGAAAAGGACAGGGTGTACGAGAATTATGTGGAAATGGCTGAAAAAGAATCTTCTCGACCGGATGGAATAGATTTTGTATCTATTGTAACCCCCAACTTTCTCCACTATGAAATGGCTAAGACATTCCTTGAAAAAGGAATTAACGTTGTTTGTGAAAAACCGTTATGCTTTGAAATTGAACAAGCACAAGAACTTAAAAACCTAGCGGAGAAGAAAAATTTACTTTTCGCGGTAACATATACCTATGGCGGATATACCATGGCAAAGGTAATGAAAGAAATGATTTCCGAGGGTAAGATAGGTAATATAGTGGCAATCAACGCCGAGTATGCGCAAGATTGGCTTCTTGATGTACTTTCCCCCGAAAAGAAAGACGAATTAAAGTTGTCAATATGGAGAACCAATCCCAAATATTCCGGTATATCAAATTGTGTAGGTGACATAGGCACACATATTGAATACTTCGTCAGTTACGTTACAGGCTTAAAAATCAAGAGATTACTGGCCACAACAAATACATACGGTCATGCCCTTGACTTAAATTCAAATATAATATTGGAATACGAAAACGGCGTTAACGGTGCCTATTGGTGCTCTCAAGTTGCTGCAGGGAAACTAAACGGATTGCTTGTACGTATATATGGTGATAAAGGATCTCTCGAGTGGGATCAGCATTATCCTGATTATCTGGTATATACTCCAAAGGACGGAGCCCCGCAAACTTTGTCGAGGGGTTGCGGTTATATTAAAGAAAAAGCAGCTTCTTTCAGCCGCCTCCCGTGCGGACATCCTGAAGGGTTTTATGTTGCCTTTGCTAATATTTACAAAAACTATATTACTGCTTTGATCGACAAAAAGGCCGGTAAAACACCCTCTACCATGGATTTCCCAACCGTTGAAGACGGTTATAACGGAGTTAGATTTGTACATGCAGTAATTGAAAGCGCAAAAAACGGATCGACGTGGGTAGAAATGGAATAATCGGCCCATCGGCATAACCTTGACTTGTTTTGCCAGAAACAAAATACTTTGTACTAAGAGGCTAACCATTACTTGGTTAGCCTCTTAACGCTATACTGTACATGCAGTGCCCGCGACTTTGCAATACAGCCCCGGAAAAAATACCCCAAACCCTTATATTATTTGTAAATTTGGTTATATAGAAGCCTTGGGTATAAATATGTTATATACAGCATAATTACTTAATGTTATAATTAAATTAAAAGTAAGAAGGAGAATGACCTATTGCATAAACTGAGGAAGATACGCCATTTAGACCTCATCCCCATATTAATAATCGCCTTTGTACTGTTCAAACTGATTAATAGCACGGATATCTTGTCCCAGGGCTTAGGTTTGTTTGTCTCCATCTTCAGTTATTTTATATGGGGCTTTGCCATTGCTTATTTTTTGAATCCGTTTATGGTATTCATAGAAAGAAAAACTAAAATAAAGAGGGCATTTAGCCTGGTAATTATATACTTGGCTTTTTTAGGAGTAATAGCCCTTATTTTGATAATAATTATACCCAGGATAGTAGACAGCGCAAAGGATATCATTTCCAACATGCCTACATATCTGAAAGAGGCAGACCAATGGCTTAATGACTTCCTCTCAAAGCTGGAACCGTATGATGAACATGGTATCACTCAATTTGTTAAAGATAATATAAGGGATATAGGAGAGCAAATAGGTTCCCTTTTAGACCTGTCCATTAAAAATATAGTAACCCGTGCCATAGACGTAACCACCATTGTCATTAAGTTTATAATAGGCATCATAATATCCGTTTATATGTTGTACGATAAAGAATCCTTTATACGAAGCGGCAAAAGGCTGTTAATTGCAATTTTCAGACAAAGAAGGGCCCAGAGGATCATCAACTTTGCCAAAGAAGTAAACTCCATATTCAAACGTTTCATAATCGGAAAAACCATAGATTCTCTGATAATTGGCATTATCTGTTTCCTTGGGCTGTTGATATTGGGAATACCCTATGCCCCCCTTATAAGTGTCATAGTAGGCGTTACCAATATGATACCCTATTTTGGTCCCTTTATAGGTGCAATCCCCGCAGTGGTAATAACCCTGTTTACCAGCAAACCTATAATGGCCCTTTGGGTGTTGATATTCATATTCCTCCTTCAGCAGTTTGACGGTTGGTACCTGGGACCCAAAATTTTGGGCGATAGGTTAGGACTTAAACCCTTCTGGGTAATCCTGGCCATAGTAGTAGGCGGTGGAGCCTTTGGTATAGTAGGAATGTTTTTGGGCGTCCCGACAATGGCGGTTATTAAGCTATTAATAAACAGATTTATCCAGAGGCGGTTAAACTCAGAAAAAATACAACAATAGGCGGCACACCAACTTAAGCAAATTTATTTTATTTTTATCCTGCTATTGTCAATTTTTGCTATTACCTGGTATAATATAGCCATAATTTATCCTCGCCGGAACGGAGGCAATTATATGACCAGGGAATCCAATGACCAAAACAATGGAAAAAATAACCCGGAGGATATTTCAAAGGTCACCCTTGAATACCCCCTGGATTATTTACTAACCGATGACGACAACACCCCGCCGGCCGAAGGCCATGCCCTGGCCAGGCTGGATGAAGAAAAACTTATGGTGGTACCCGAGCCGGGTATTCCCTTCCCCATCCCCTATAGGGATATTGTATCCATAACTCCCGACGATTACAGACTAAAGCTGGCATTGTCATCAGGTGAAACCCTTACACTTTTTAATTTGGGTTACAAATACCAGGATTTTATCAGGGATATTACAAGGCTACGCAACCAAGTGCTGATTAAGGATTTGCTCATGGAAGAAACCTACTCCGGGGTGGCCGTAAAGGCCCAGCTCACATCTATAGATCCCCACACCGGTTTGTCCACCGCCTTAGGCTGTGAGGCCAGGCTATATGAAACCGGCCTTGTAATAATACCTGAGCATCAATATCCCTTTAGACTGCCCTATGGTGTTATTTCCGGCATTACCAAACAGGATTATGCCATTACACTAACAACGGATACCGGCGAAAGGTTTATATTGTCCAAAATGGGAAATCAGTTTGACTTGTTTGGGCAAACCCTTTATCAGGCTATGAGCAACCTTTCTCTTAAGCTCCAGCAATCCATTAAAGATCTCCTCGATAAAACAAGTCCTTTAAATGCCAGAAAAATTACCCGGATAATGAAGGACGGCAAGGCCGTTAAAAAAATGGACATACAAGCCATCGACCCCAAACTGTGGCTCAGGCTGGAAGATAAGATTAATAACCACAGCATTAAAGAAGAATACCATTTCTTAAAATCCCTGGGTCGGCAGGACAGGATTTGTATCGGTTTTAAAAGGGGGTTGATGGGCGATCTGACCGATGAATATATTTGGTTTTTAGTACCTATATATGACATGGATCCCACCAAACCCGGAAATGCCGTGGCAATGACGGCCTTCACGACAAAGAACAGGAACGGTGCTACCTATTTCTTCAGGATAGCCGGCAGAGAAGAATATAAAACCTTTCATTCTATCCAACAACTTGACCAAAAGACAGATGAAATAATAAATATGCTCAATTTTTCAATGCTAATGGTAAATTTCCGCAGAGAACCCATTTATCTCTCGGAAAATCAGCTTAAAAACCCACGGTATCTAAAATACAGGTTTGCCGTAGATAATCTCCATTCTCTAAAGACTCTGCGCAATTTGTTTATCGGCAGGGTAATACATGCTTCTCCAAAACAGTGGAAGCAGGACGTTATGAACCTGCTCACGTTTAACGTCAGTGAACGGTCGGAAGATAAACGATGGAGCAAAAGGAGGTGAAAGCATGGCCGGCTATAAACAGCCCTGCCGCAAGTGCGATAACTTCATTCCGCCCGACTCCAATGTATGCCCGGTATGCGGTAAAAGGGATCCTATAACCGTAAGATGCCCTAGGTGCAGAAACCCCATCGATGGAAATTGGCAAAAATGCAATTGTTGTGGACTGCCGCTTTTTATTAACTGTCCCAAATGCGGCAATAAAACCTTTTTTGACGATTGCTGCCAATACTGCGACAGTCCTCTGCTGGTGGCCTGTCCCAACCCAAAATGCAGATTAGAACAGCCGCCCATAGGCAGTAAATGTATAAAATGCGGAAAACCGCTATAATCCAATTGAAGGAGGAAAAAAACTTGGTATTACGACCCTTTACCAGAAATTACGAGGACAATAGTACAGAAGCCGGATTTCAATTTACCTTTTATTGTGACATTTGTCAAGACGGTTACAAGACCCAGTTTATACCTTCAAAAACCTACAAAAAGTCGGGCCTGTTAAGAGGCCTGGCCAGAGGTATATCAGTAGGCACTTCCCTATTCGGTCAACACAACGTGGGCTACAGCTTCGAAAGGGGTGCCGATATATTCACCGAACGTTTCCAAGGCATGTCCCCGGAATGGCATAGGGAACACGAACGGGCCTTTGAAATAGCCCAGAACGAAGCCAAGGGCCATTACCACCGATGTGAAAAGTGCAAGAGATGGGTGTGCCAAAGCGACCTGAACGAACAGGAAGGCTTGTGTATGGAATGCGCTCCCAGACAAAGCGTAGAGGTTGCAGCCGCCCGGGCTGAAAAAATGGTAGCCGATATAAAGGAAAAGGCCCAAAGAACCCAGGTATTCACCGGGGAAATAGAAAGCAGACAAATATTATGCCCCCAATGCGGCAAACCCAGCGGTGAAGGCAAGTTCTGTATTAACTGCGGGACCAGCCTAAGCCTTCAACAATGCAGCCGATGTGGGGCCAAAAGCCCCGCCGGTACCCGTTTCTGCGGCGAATGCGGTCAACGCTTGAATTAAAAAAGGAGCTATGTTGGCTCCTTTTTTTAAGCCTTTTAACTATCCACAAAGATAAAGGGAAAGCAGTACTGCCTTCCCTTATGTCTTACATACGCTTATATCAACCCCGATAACTATTGCTCAAAAATTGAGTAACCTATTTCGAAGCTGTCTTCACCGTTTATATATAACTTTTCAAAAAATACTACCCCAACACCTTCTTTAATCCTACGTTTTTCGTAGTATTCACTGTTCTTATCCCTGTATACCACCGTGTATTGTTTTAACCCATCTATTTCTTCTATATTCGTAATTTCACATTCCAGTTCAACATCCCTGCCTTCTTTATCCTTAACTTTTTGGATCCATAATACATTTTTCTTTAGCGGTGCCTTTAACAATTGTATATTGTCGGATATGGAATCCATCATCATCTTTTCGGTCTTAACTTGGTACAATGTGTCGCCATCTATTATATATTGTATTTGTAAGCTAAAATCCGCTTGGGATTCACCGTCG
Source organism: Clostridiales bacterium (assembly GCA_012838995.1). Taxonomy (GTDB): domain Bacteria; phylum Bacillota; class Clostridia; order DUOD01; family DUOD01; genus DUOD01. The sequence continues at coordinate 59,108 of DUOD01000024.1, read as the reverse complement.
GACATATCCGCCACTTCACCGGTTATGTTATATATCCTTTTATTGTTGTCGTTATATATTTCATTAAGGACCATGGTATGGCCGTATTCGGCAAAACCGTTGTATATCCATTTAAAACCTACGGTATCCGGCAGCAGCTTTGCCAGCTCTTGGGCGTGGTTTTGCGGTTGTATTGGCTGCTTAGCATCATTGTTCTTTCCTCCGCTTTGTGGTTTTTCCTTTTTCTCCGTCTCATTGGTTTCATATGAAACTTTATCTTCATCTTGTGTTTGGAGCTCCGGCGAGGCCTTTTCAGCAATCTCTTTATCCCCGCCATGGGTTATTGTTCCCTGCCGGTCATCATCCCTAGGAGCCTGCTGAACATCCTGCACCCCACCGTTGTCTGCAACGGAGTTTTCTGTCCCCTTGGTACAACCCGCCATAGCTAGTGAGATTATCAGCATCACTACCAACCCTGCATATATCCACCTTTTTTTCATGGTAAGTCTCCTTTCGTGTTCAATTACCGTGTTTTGTATTTTTACTTTTATATTGTACAGTATTTTCGTAATGATAATGTTAACCTTGGTTAACATTATCATTACATAATTATTAACAACTATTCGTTATTCTAGTCCAATATAACCGATGCAAGGTTAATCTATACAGGCTATATACATGCCATAAACCACCTTCTCTTCTAGGCTGGACTGTTTTACTCTACCCCGTAATTAAATCCCATTCCAGGTAATTGTCCTTTTATAATGGTAAAATGTTGGAAAATGCAGTATAATAAGGATAAAGATAAAAAATACGAAAAACATGAAAAATAAGGGTTTATTTTATAAATGTCCTTTAAATATATAGACAGTGCAAGCACCTTTATATTTTTGAATAAAGGGGTATTTTAAATGCAGATAGAACGCTACGGAAATATCAGGAAAAATTCATACGGTACATATAAATTGAATAAAACAAATACCACCTCCGATGAGGTTGATAAGTCAAATCCACAGCATGAACTTATGGCTGACGCTGCAAATGAAATACCAAAAACATTGTTGAAGAAAAAAACCATGGCATTAATGGGCGAAATCAAAAGAACAGATAAAAATCATTTGGAAAATCTAGGAAAACCCTCGATATATACAACAGACAAAATATACCATAATACTGACACGGCTAATCATGATAAGCTTTTATCCAAGGAAAAAGTATTAAATAAGCAACAAAGACTTATTTATAAATTGTACACGCCCGAGCAAAGCACCCCGCCGCCTAACCAAACTTGGAATAAAACAACCCATATAGTCGATGAAACAAAGGCCCAGGGGAGCCATATAAATCCAAATGAAACATCATTAATTATAAATGCGATAAATTATATAAAAGGACACAACAGGGGACAACACGGTATTGGAAAAAATTTTAAACTATTTATATTTAGCGTAATTGTTGTGTCCGTTTTATCTATAATAATATCAGCCATCGTCCGATAGTATTCGTGTAATGTTTTAGTAATATAAATCTTATAAAAAAAGTTAAAACAACTTCCCTTAAAAAGATATATTTTCGACATTATTCTAAAACACAACAATTATTTTTGAAAAATCAATATTTTTTGTTCCAGTTCCTTTGGTATAGTCTTTTTTTGAATATACTTTTTTCTTTGGGTTTTGTTATCAACCTGTACCACAAAAATATAATTATTCTTATTCTCTGTCATATTGACATCTCCATATTCCATTACTACGGTGTTTCCAAAGGGCATTACTAAACTTAAGGTCCCTTCGTCTATGACTACTTCCTTGGGATAAATACTTCCATATATGGTCCAGGTACATAAAAATATAACACAAGACAAGAATATGTACCAAAACTCATACCTATAAGCCAATGCAAAAACCAAACCGGCAGCCAAAGCCAACCAAACTATCAATGATATGAAGGCCCCGGTAACAGCCCAAGGGTTTACCTTATAAGTTTTCAACACTACACCTCCATATAATTATAGATATTTATTAATCAACAAAGTATTGCTTTATCCGAATTTTCTCATAATTGACACGGCAATGCAAGTATATTATTCTTAGTAAAGGAATTGATGGAGGGGGAATGTTTGTAATGGACACACAGTCATCCCGGCTTATGACGATTTACCGGAAGCTGTACTACCGCTACGGTCCCCAGCACTGGTGGCCGGGGGATACCCCCTTTGAAGTAATGGTGGGTGCTATCCTGACTCAGAACACTTCATGGAATAATGTTGAAAAGGCCATTACTAACCTAAAACCCTATCTCAAGCCTCAGGTGCTCTACAACATGGAAGATAAAAAGCTAGCACAGCTTATAAGACCCAGCGGTTTTTTTAATATAAAAACAAAAAGGCTGAAAAACTTTTTAAAATGGTTTAAGAAGAAGGATTTTTCCCTTGAGACATTGAAGGCGTTGGATGCGTATGATATCCGCAAAGAGCTTTTAGGCATAAAGGGCATCGGCAGGGAAACGGCCGATTCCATTATATTATATGCACTTAATATCCCCATATTTGTGATAGACGCCTATACAAAAAGGATGTTTAACCGTCTGGGGTTTTCACTGCCTGACAGCTATGATGATATTCAAAGGTTCTTTCAGGCCAACCTCCCCAAGGAAGTCCAGTTGTACAACGAGTACCACGCCCTTATAGTCAGGCACTGCAAAGAATGCTGTAAAAAAAGGCCCTTGTGTGATGTCTGTTGTTTAAAGGCCGACTGTCAAAAAAACGAGATGCCATAGCACATATCACCATACCCACCTTATTAATATACAGTCCCCAGCAGCTCCACCCTTGATAAACTGTCCCCGATTACCTAACTACTTTCTTATTATCATGTTCCTCTGGGGCCGAAGGGTGATATCGGTAACCACGGTGCCCTCCCTCTGGCTGAGCACGGTCTCCACCGCCTGGGCCACGCATTTTGCCGTTATATAGCTTTCGGGTATATCGCCCTGCCTAAAGTCCAAATGGTCATAAAAGGATGTCTTTGTCATATCCGGGTGTATAGCCACCACCTTAACACCGGCTTTCCTGGTTTCCTCAAAAAGGCTGTTGGAAAAATGGGTCAAGGCCGCCTTGGTAGCGCCGTAAGCACAACCATGGGCGCACACCCTTTTGCCGGTGATGGATGAAATATTAATAATATAGCCACGGCTTTTTTTTATGTCCCTGAGCAAAAGCTGGGTTAGAATAAGGGGCGCCTGTAGGTTCACCGCCACCATGGTGCGTATCTTTTGGGCATTTAACTGCTCATGGGGTCCGAAATACCCCACCCCGGCATTATTCACCAATACATGAATACACGACTCCCATTTTCTTATCCCACTAATTGTATTGGTAAGCTCGTCAATGTCTTCCAGGTCACACACTGTTTTTATAAACTCGGTATGGTTTATGTCTGCCTTGGAAAAATCCCGGCCAAAGCCGTATACCCTGTACCCCAACCTTAATAAGGTCCTGGCAATCTCAAGGCCTATACCCGACGTGGCGCCCGTAACAACCGATGCTTTCATAATCACTTTCCTTTCAAAAATATATTTTATCCCCGGGTATATACCGGCTAATTTCCGAATACAAAAAATCCCTCATCTCCTTTGTGTGGCCCGAAGAATAGGTACATACGCCCTCCCTCTCTTCAAAGGGATAGGCAAATACCAAAGAGTTGGGCCTGTCCTTGTGAATCCTTTTTAGATATTCTTTGGATATCCGAAATACCCCCAGGCTGACATCATGGATACTGTCAGGAGACAGTTCCTCAAAAACCTCCTTAACACATGCGCCGTATTGTCTCTTCCAATCCCTTGTGAAAATTATGGGATCAAAGCATAGCCTCACCTTCCATCCCCTATCGACCGCCCTTTTTATACTTTTGAGTCTTGCTTGTAAAGAAGGGGTGCCCTCTTCATAGTCATGGATAACTTCGACAGGCGACAGCGTCCACGCCAAAATCACATTATCCAAGGGAGGTATATCCTTAATGGCATTAAAGTTTGCGCTTTTGGTGCGAAGTTCTATAACCAGGCTGTCATGCCGGGAAGCAAACCCCAGCCAAGAAGAAACAAACCCCGTTATGCCCTCCAGCGCCAGCAAATCGGTATCATAGGAAATACAAAGGTATACCGGATGGCTTTTTAGCAGTTTCTCCACATCCAAGAATATATCCTCCAGGTTGACGAAAATAACGATGTTGGCAGAAGGGTACATTCCCTGAAGGTAGCAGTATTCACAATCATAGGGGCAATTCATAACACAGGAGGTATAATAAAAATGATGGTTCCCGAAATCCTGGCATACCCTGGCCCCTTTGTACAGGAGATTGCCCTCCTTAACAGCCAGGATGAGCTTTGGGCTGTGTTTTTGCAGCCTGAAACTTTGGCGGCTGCGGCAAAAAACATCCTTATAGTGGCCAATTTCTATCAACCGAGAATTTTTCAACCGAGATAAAATCCTTTTGGCCCGGGGATGGTCGGCTGCTTTCCTTTCCACGTATATATGGGAAAAATCAGTATTCCATAAGCCGTCCTTTGAGCTGTTCAAAATAGCGTTTCACCTCATTTTTTGATGTACACTTAATGTCACCAAAGGGTTTTAGTGCCTCCACTAGGTCCTGGCTGCGTACGGTATATTGCCCCGCCAAATGCTTGAGCTGATGCTTCAGCGCTACAGTCAACCTAAGGTTTTGGCATACCCTGTCCAAATATTCTTCCTCTTCTTTAGTAAAAAGCGGTTCAGGCAAGGGCAGTAAATCCTCCACTACACTAATCCAACGGCTGACGGCGGGTACATTGCCTTCTATCAAATCGGTCACTTGGCCCTTGTCCAGCTTATTTCCTTCCAGGTAATCTGAAACAATCTTAATGCAATGGATGGCACCGTGACTTAAAAACCTCTCGGCCGCCTGGTAGGCGCCCGCACCTTCCATATCCACCACATCACCCTCGACGGATGGGCGTAAAGCCTTGTCCACCGGTCGGGAAAAGGTTTCCAGCACGCCTTCCAAAAATGGATGTTTAAACAGCATGTCCGGGTAGTAACACCTGCCGGTGTCATGGTGGATGATCTTATGGCAAAGCACGGCCTGACCCTTTTTTATATCCTTATCCTTTGCACCGCAGATACCGATATTCATGAACATATCACCAAACCGCGGCGGGTATCGGGTGAGCAGATAAGTTGCCCCAACGGCGGCTGATACCACGCCCACACCGGTGATAAGCAGTATCCTGTCCGAATTTTTATACACCCTGAATATTGAAGAAGCCGAATCCTTTTTTAAATTCCAGCGGTCTATAAACGGTTTTGCCTCGCAGTGCATGGCGGTTGTAATATAGATCATATCACTTAAACCCTTCCACAATAAAAATAAGAATAAAAATAGTCTTTAACACATGCCGGCTGATTTTAGTTTACCATAGTTAATTCTATTATACAGTAATACCGCGGTGTATTTTTATTATGGTAATGTACATACTAAAATTGTCATTATGGATGATATAAAAATAATTTGCTGTGCTTTAGCCGTTACCGCCGGCACCGGCCACAAAATAAGGGGGAGAAATACAATAATCTTTATTTATAATTGCTTTGGAGGTACCCATTCATCTTCCTTGGCATCGGCTATACATCTAAAAAAACTGCCCGCGGACAGAATACCGACCACGGAAGAGATACTGGGCACCGATTATTTTAACAAGCTTAATTCCAAGGATAGGGGCAAAATTATATACAGAGGAACGGACGAAGAGGGTAATAAAGTATTCACTATCGGGCGAGGTACATCAAAAATCCTCATCCCATGCCTGAAAGACTTGATTACCCTTCTTCATAATGAATTTAAACTTACCGAAAAAATTATATTTTCCAACATGTCTCCCACCGTACCCTTTTCCATGTCAGTGGGAGGGTTCTTTTCCCGTGGCCTGGGTATAGACTTTATCGGGGTACCCCTTCTGGTGCTGGGAGCTAAAAAAGCATATATGCAGATAGTCGATATCGTAAACCGTACCAAGGAAGCTGCAAAGGTATCGGACGGGCCGGTGCTGGTGTTGACAAATACACACGATAATGTCAAAACCAAATGATAACAGGCCAAAAACAAAAATCCTCCCAAAAGCCCTTAAACGACAGTCCTTTTAAACCAGAGAGGAAACCTGACAAGTAATCTTTGCATATAAATAAAGTTTTAAAACATCTGCCCCGTCCAAAAATTTGGGCTGAATCATTCCACTAAAACAGCTTAATTGTCGCACCATGATTCAGCTGCCGCAATGGGCTCAAACTTTGGTCGGCATCGTTTAGACCTGTCTTAAAAGAGCGGGCTTGCCATCTATTTAAACCGTCATTACTTATGATGCGGTTTGCCGAATATTGCTGGATGCACGACAATTTAATGCTGGAACAAAAGCAATATATATTCCATCCTCATCCTTTTCAATAAGGATTGTGAAATTTAACTTTCTCGTCATTACCACTTCAAATTTATTCCACCACTATCCATAAAGATTGTATACAATAAAATCTTAATAAACCCTACTTTAGACTCATTTATGATACGGCTCCCCCCTAATGATCTTAAAAGATCTGTATATCTGCTCCAGGAGTATTACCCTCATAAGCTGATGGGGAAAGGTCATCAGGGAAAAGGAGAGCTTTAGATGGCTCCTTGACAGTACTTCATCCGACAAACCTATCGATCCCCCTATAATGAAGGTTATATCGCTTTTGCCCTTTACACCCAAATCCTGTATATAATCAGCCAAGTCCTCGGACGACATTTGAACACCTTCAATAGCAAGGGCTATGACATACGACGAAGGTTTTGCGGCCTTTAAAATCCGCTCACCCTCCCTGGCCTTAACCAGTTCCTCTTCCCTTTTGCTCATATTTTCCCATGTCTTCTCATCTTCCACCTCGATTATCTTCAGCCGACAATAGGACCTAAGCCTTTTTTTATACTCCTCCACCGCCCGGACTAAATACTTTTCCTTAAGCCTGCCAACACAAACAACGGTTATATTCATGGCCTCACACCGTAGGCACCACAGGCATCACACCGGTTATAACCATTATCTGGAGCACCAGGTTAACCCCGGCCAACACACCGGCGAATACCAGGGGTAAATAATGCAAAAAATTTGTTTTTTCTTTGTCGGCTGCGCTGTATGGCATTTGCTGCTTTGCCTGCCCTTGTGTCCGTTTTTTAAGTATATTCAGCAAAAGCATCATCACTGCAAAGCAAACCAGGCCTATCACCGTCCATACAATAACGGCCATGGTCTTCATATCGGCGGGGAAATCCGAGAGTGTGTTAAATTCATCGGCCATACCCCCTGACATATTATTCAAAAGGGTGCCGATATATGCAAAGGTAAGGGAAATTGCGTTGTTCAGGAAGTGGATGACCATCCCAGCCAGTATGGAGTTTGTCCTGTATACCGCATAGCCAATAACAAACCCCAATATGACGGGCCCTATGAAGTTTTGTATATTGACATGCATTAAACCGAATAACAAGCTGGTTACAACAATGGCCTTTTTTATGCTCAGCCTTTCATATCCCCTAAGCATAACACCTCTGAACAGTACCTCTTCACAAAGACCGGCGGCTCCGGCTACAATGAGAATGTTTTTTAAATAGTCCCAGGCGGTATTAATGGGCGGCAACGGCGAAGGAATAAGTTCGCCAAAGGCATCCAATACCATGGACCATAACAGGGATAAGTATATTGCTACCCCATACACGGCTATCGATATCCCAAACAGTATTGGAAGATAGGACCACTTGAGCCTGTTAAGCCTTAAGGTATACCTAAAGTTTTTGTTGGTAAACAGTATGAACAATAATGACGGCAACAATATTAATCCAAACTGGGTAATAAGCAGACCCTTGTAAATATGGACCCTTTGGACATAATACCCTACTGTAACAAACAACGTAAGGCAGATAAGATATAACAGGTTAACGCCGAAAATACCGGGATGCCTATGCTCAGCTGCGGCTTCAGACCGCTTTTCTATGGTCAAGAACATACCACCTCTCTAATCTAAATGATGGGGTTTATACCAGTATATAATAAAAATTCCATAAAAAATACCCCAACTTAAGGGGTATTTTTTATGGACGGGGCTATCCATCACCCGGCCTTTTGGCCAGTTTAAGTGTAAAATCCCGGGGCTGACCCTTTCTTACCACTGTTATAGTAACGTCGCTGCCTACTTGTTTTTTAAATATTTCGGTTCTTAATTCTATCATCCTATTCACGCTTTTGTTATCAATATCGGTTATTATGTCCCTCTCCCGGATACCCGCCTTATACGCCGGGCCCCTGGGGTCGATATAAGTAACATACACGCCCTTGGGTATATCAAGGCCACGGTTGAAAAACTTGGCCACTTCCCTGTCATAGGCGAAAACCCCCAGATAGGGCGTTTCAAAGGTACCGGTGGCCTTAAAACTATCTATTACGGGTTTTGCCACCTCTATGGGTATGGCAAAGCCTATGCCTTCCGCACTGATGACCTTAACGGTGTTTATGCCTATTACACGGCCGTCGCGGTTAATAAGCGGGCCTCCGCTGTTGCCCGGGTTTATGGAGGCGTCGGTTTGTATTAGATCCTCCATAAAATTTTCGCCCCTTTCGGTGGAAATCCTGACAGTACGGTTTAGGGCGCTGATAATACCCGATGTAACGGTATGTTGAAACTGAAGGCCCAGGGGTGTACCTATTGCTATCGCAAGTTCGCCCACCTCCAGGTTGCTGGAATCACCCAGCTGGGCTGCCGGGAAACCCTCGCCCTCTACCTTGACAACCGCCAGATCCAAAACGGGGTCTGACCACAAAGTACGGCCTTCCAGCACCTCGCCGTTGCTAAGTATCACCCTTATCTCATCGGGGTCGCCCCCTGCCACGTGATCGTTGGTCAAAATATGCCCTTGCTCGCTCACTATTACACCGGAACCCACACCCTCGATCACCTCAGGATTAGAATCAAAAACAGTATCTTCCTCTTGGTGTATGGTTGTTATCCCAACTACACTGGGCATTACCTTATTGGCCGCCTTTGTAACACTGGAAGACTCACGGCTTTCCTCAACGTCCATCTGTTTGGTCAAATCCTCGCCCGAATACTCCTCCGCCTGTGGCATGGCATTCCTTTGTACATTCCCCCCGGCGGTGCACGAGGTCATAAATAAACCCATCACCAGGCTGCTGACCACGGCCATCAAGGCAATTTTACCTATCCGTCCCCTACCACCACTGTTTCCACCATGATGCCGATCCACTTCCACCATCCTTTTTTTGTAGATTTAGACCACTTCATAAATACCGCTGTGTCTGTCCCTGTTGGCCAGCCCTATTTGGATGTCCTTTCCCGGTACAATGCCGTGTTGTGCCAATATATTACAGATAGTTTGGTAGGCCAGTTCAGGGAAATTGTTTTCTTTACTCATATGGGCTAAAATAACCCTTTGGAGGTTACCCTTCATCAGTTTTGATATTGTCTTTCCCGCATCCCCGTTGGACAAATGGCCATTTTCACTTAAAATCCTTCTTTTAAGGTGCCAGGGATACGGACCTGCCTTTAACATCTCGACATCGTGATTGGCCTCCAGCATTACCAGGTCAGAATCTTCAATGGTTTTAATGACTTCATCATTAGTATGCCCCAAATCAGTGGTAATACTTATTTTTTTACCATGAGCAAAAAAACAAAAACCCACGGGTTGTACGGCATCATGGGGAGTGGGATAGGATTTTACAACCATATCCTTTATCTCAAATTCTGTATTTATATCCATTATCTTTATGTTTTTGTCGGCCACCGGCCCCAGCTCATCCACCATGGCTTCCCAGGTAAGGGCGGTGGCATATATAGGTATGTCATACCGTCTGGACAGTATGCCTGCGCCCATAATATGATCCCTGTGTTCATGGGAAATCAGTATCGCATCTATCGATCTTATATCCACATCTATACAACAACAGGCCTGTTGTATACGCCTGCCGCTCAGTCCGGCGTCTACCAAAATACTTGTGGCTTTACTTGCTATGTACGTTGCATTGCCACTGCTGCCGCTAAATAGCGGGCAAATTTTAAGACTCATACCACAACCCCCATTTCCACTCAAGTTATTATACCATGCACCCATGGATTTGTTAAACGTTCCCTTCTTTATTTACAAACATTTTATTATATGGTTTACTATACATAGTAACGATACGGCGAAAGCTTGGCAAAAATATATTCGTTATTACGCCAGAAGGGTAAGGAGGACAAAAACATGCGTCAGATACATGTGGATGAAATAATAACTAAAGTGGAGCAATTATCCATCGATGCCTGCTGTAACCTGGGCACCGATGTTGAAGACCGGCTGAAGGATGCCTGCAGCAGTGAACAATCCGACCTCGCCAGGGATATCCTTAAACAGCTCATAGAAAACGCACAAATAGCCAGGAAAGAAGGTATACCCCTATGCCAGGACACGGGCATGGGGGTAGTATTTGTAGAAATAGGCCAGGATGTACATATTACAGGCGGATACCTGTACGACGCCATAAACGAAGGCATCCGCCGGGGCTACAAAAAAGGGTATATGCGCAATTCCGTAGTAAAAAGCCCCATTAACAGGCAGAACACCGGGGACAATACCCCGGCGGTTATACACACGGAAATAGTACCCGGGCATAAACTCACCATCACCTTTGCGCCCAAGGGCTTCGGCAGTGAAAACATGAGCGCCTTAAAGATGCTCACCCCGGCCCAGGGTCTTTCGGGCATAAAGAAATTCGTGGTGGACACGGTAAAAAAGGCCGGGGCCAATCCCTGCCCACCTATAGTGGTAGGCGTGGGCATCGGGGGCACCATGGAAAAGGCCGCTCTGCTGTCAAAGAAGTCCCTTATACGACCCCTGGGTAAGCCCAACGATGATCCCAATATTTCACAACTGGAACGGGAACTTTTAGAGGCCATAAACCAACTGGGCATAGGTCCCCAGGGTCTGGGAGGCAGAACAACGGCGCTGGCCGTGCATATAGAAGTTTACCCCACCCACATAGCCGGGCTGCCGGTGGCCGTCAATATGCAGTGCCATGCCTGTAGACACAAGAAAGTTACCCTATAAACACTTAAAACATTTTTTACTAATCCGTTTTTGTATAAATGCATCAATTAATACATTAAGCTTATATTCCTTGTATACTCAAATATGGTGAGGAGAGATAAGAATATGGAAAAAAGACTTAATTTACCATGCGGACAAGCAGAGCTGGAAAGCCTTACCGCCGGTGACAGGGTATACCTTACGGGAGTTATTTATACCGCCAGGGACGCGGCCCACAAAAGGCTGTACCAATTAATAGCCAAAAACCAATCCTTACCCATAGACATTACCAATTCGGCCATATACTATGCCGGTCCGTGTCCTCCCAAACCCGGGTACGTCATCGGCTCCGCCGGACCCACCACCAGCGGTAGGATGGATGTATATACACCGCCCTTATTGGATAGGGGACTAAAGGTTATGATTGGAAAGGGCAATCGCTCACCGGAGGTTATACAATCAATGATAAAAAACAAAGCGGTATATTTTGCCGCCATAGGCGGTGCCGGGGCACTGATCTGCAAAAGCATTAAAAGCTGCCATCCGGTAGCCTTTGAAGATTTAGGGCCGGAAGCCATATACCGTTTGGAAGTGGAAGATTTCTTTGTAATTACCGCCATAGACGTCCACGGCAACAATCTATATGAAACCGGACAGAGTACGCCATAGAGGATTGTTTAAAACGGAAGAAAACGGCAACACACCGGTAAGGCTTGTGGCTGCTTAATACCATTCGGGTGGCGATTATAACAAAAAAAACCGGCGATACCCTTTGGCGTGGATACTGCCGTCCTCAACAATGTCACCAGAATTACAATGAATAGAGCCGGCATACCATCCCATGGCCACGCCGGCATACACCCTTTAAATTATAAACCCGAATTAGGGTCCGGACATCCGTCCTCCCAAACCAGAGGCACAAACCTAACGGTGCCCAGGTCTTTTTTTACAAGACTGCCGTCTTCCTTCTTGTAAAACTGAAAGAGAGTTTGGAAGACCTCGTCGCCCACCGGTACCACCATATACCCCCCCGGCGCCAGCTGTTCCACCAAGGCCTGCGGCACAACGGGCGTCCTCGCCGTTATAATTATCCTATCGAAAAGCATCTTTTCCGGCCAGCCCTTTGTACCGTCGCCAATATGTACTTTAATATTGGAATAATTCAAACGGTCAAAAATCCTGCGGGCTCGTTCGGCTAATTTGCGGTGCCTTTCTACGGTATACACCGTCTCTACAATCCGGGACAAAACAGCGGCACTGTAACCGCTCCCGGTTCCTATCTCCAAAACGCAACTGTCCGGGGTAAGCTTGGCCGCCTGGGCCATCAGGGCCACTATATAGGGTTGGCTTATGGTCTGACCAAGGCCTATGGGCAGAGGGCCGTCGCGGTATGCAAAACGTTTCTCACCGTCTGGTACAAATTCATGACGGGGTACCTCCATCATAGACCGCAGCACCGCCCGGTCTTTTATACCCCGAGGTATCAGCTGCTTGTCTACCATTTCCCGGCGCCGGCGATACCATATATCCTCCATATTCCCATTTTTATCTTGGGTATCATTACCGTAATTGGCCATGCAAATCCTTCCCTTACATCCTTTTCCAATTACAGATGCATGACAAAAAAGATGAACGGTATCGGTTCATCCCTTTTATTCTTTCACCCTAACGATATCGGCACCTAACTTGATAAGCTTTTGTTCGATATTCTCATATCCCCTGTCAATATATTTTACATTGGAAATCTCGGTCTTACCATGGGCCATCAGCCCGGCTATTACCAATGCGGCGCCCGCCCTTAAATCACTGGCGGTTACCGGTGCGCCGTACAGCTTGGGAACTCCTTCTATTATGGCCACCCGGTCTTCTATCTTAACCTTGGCACCCATTTTTTTAATCTCTTCGATGTGTTTGTACCTGGCTTCCCATACATTCTCGGTTATGACACTGGTGCCCTCGGCAATGGACAGCAGGGTAGACATGGGCTGCTGTAGGTCGGTAGGAAAACCCGGATAGGGCAGGGTCTTTATATTCACCTTTTTGGGCCTGGCATTATTTTTCACCCTTATGCAATCGTCCATTTCCTCAACGGTGACGCCCATTTCCACAAGCTTGGCGGATACTGACTCCAAATGTTTGGGTATCACATTGCAAACGGTAACATCGCCCATGGTAGCCGCTGCAGCTATCATGAAGGTACCCGCCTCTATTTGATCAGGTATTATTGTATAGCTGCATCCCTTGAGCTGCTGACATCCCTTTATCCTGATGATATCGGTGCCCGCACCCTTGACATTGGCGCCCATGCAATTCAAAAAATTAGCTACGTCCACCACATGGGGCTCCTTTGCGGCGTTTACTATGGTAGTGTTACCCTCGGCTTTGACGGCAGCCAACATTATATTAATGGTGGCCCCTACGCTGACCACATCCAAATATATCTCCGCGCCCACCAACCGTTTAGCCGATGCCTTTATTATTCCATGTTCAACGAATATATCGGCGCCCAGGGCCGAAAATCCCTTAATATGCTGATCTATCGGCCTTGCCCCTATATCGCAACCTCCCGGAAAGGGCACCTCAGCCTTTCCAAATCTCCCCAATAAAACCCCTATGAGATAATAGGAGGCCCGCATCCTGTTTACTATATCGTAATTGGCACGATAGGTATTTATACCAGAAGAATCGATGACCATCTTACCGTCGGTGGTTAAATCCACCTTGGCACCAATTTGTGTTAAAATATCCTTTAAGACTATTACGTCATCTATATAGGGCAGATTGTCTATGGTACATACCCCTTCGCAAAGTATAGCAGCCGGTATTATTGCGACTGCTGCATTCTTAGCTCCGCTTACTGATACTTTACCCGTTAACCTATTGCCACCTGTAATAATTAGCTTTTCCAATGTATATCCTGACCATTCCCAATAATCAGGACATTCACCTCCCCCCAGCACTCACGGCTATAATACCTGCTTGTTCACAAAAAAATCTATCTTTTATTATAGCATTATTGAAAAAATATTGCATTAAAATAAACTTATCTTCAGTTCTCCGCCCCACCGTCGGGCGTCCGTACCGCATCATTGAGCATATAAACTTCCATACCCAAAATGTCCCTTATGGCGCTTTTAAAATCGGCGCCACTTCCCAATTCCTTTAATATGTCCAACAACCGCACCCTTCCGTAATTCTCCACTATGCCCTTAACTATCAAAAAAGACTGTCTGTATGCCAGCACCTCGTCCTGCCTATCAAAATACATGATCAACTCGTCCATGGGTATCGGTTCGCTAATATGCTCCAAACCCGGAGCCCATTCAAAGCCTAACAGACTGTAGTCCATGTACAGCGATATCCCCTCTGTAAACCATACGGGAAAGTTGCCCTTTGCCATATCATCCACAATGTAATGGGTAATCTCATGCACCACCGGGCCCTGGGCCAGAAAAACTTTCCTAATATCGTCATAACCGCCGTCTATCCATAGCTTGGGCGATATGATGTTCACCGTACCGCCGTGGTAGGCACCAATGGCCCTCTGCTCCGGGGGCATTCTAAGATTGGCATACATTTCCCTTTCGCTTGGATATACTATTATCTCTATTTTGCTGTGGGGCACATAATCGAAAAATCTGCATATTTCAATAAAATGTTGCTGTGCGGCCTCTTCCACCATATCCACTATATCACCATCGCCCAGGGTATACCTTATTGTAAAATTTTCTGTTTCCCTGGACAGATATCCGGATATATTAGACACTATCCTGGACTGTTGAAAGTTTCTGTATACCGGATAAGATACGTTATATAACGCCTGCTGTACAGGCAGTACCATAACCAAGAAAAACAGCGCAGCAGAAATAACAAACACTATTTTTATTTTTTTATTCATACTTGCATCCTTCTCTCATTACCTAAGGGATACAAGTATATTATATAACGTAATTATGTCAACTTCATCGGTAATTATTGGCACATGTCATTGCACACGCGGGCCCTGTCACAGCCTTCACAGGCCGGACCAATTTCTTTTTTGGGGCTGCCAAAGTAACATCGACCTTCGTATATTTGTTGCACACCTCCGCTTTTACACTGGGGACATTTAACCTTGTCCCTATCCTTAAAATTTACCAATTCAAAAAATTTATACCCACACTTTGTGCATTTAAAATCAATTAATGCCATACTATACACCCCTATCTCCTAATGCTAAACAAATTATCGGCAAGCTCTAGAATATAATTCCTGCCCTCCAAGGTTTTCAAAAACTTATTGGGTATATTGCCATATCCATTATAAGCCCCGCTGAGATTGCCTGCAATAGCCGCAAGGGAATCGGTGTCGTTTCCGGCGTTGGCAGCACAAACCACCGTTTTTTCAAAATCCCTTGGATATTTCAAGAAACAAAATATCGCCGCCGGCAGGGTTTCCAAAACATAGCCGCCGGTACCCAAAACTTCAAAAGCTTCTTTGGGCTCCCTATCCAACAGAGGGGGTATGGATTTTAAAACACTTGTAAGCTCGGTGCATATTTCCTGTATCTGTTCGCATATAATATCAATAAAGTGCTGACCGCTTAATAAATGATGGCCTTTATATACCAGATAGGAAATACCGCTTGCTAGGGCAATGGACGCAGCAACGGCTATTTGGTGGGTATGGGTTATAATGCAGCAAGCCCTGGCCTCATTATGCAGCTTTGTGGAGCCATAGCCCATATTAATTATACCGATGGGGGATATCCTTACAACACAACCGTTACCGGCCGAAGATACGCCGCTCCTGGTCCACTCAATTCCCTTCTTTAGATTGCCCACGGCTTCCATGGTTGCCCTTCCGGCACACCTTACATCGTCGGACGTGCCCCATTCCATAAGTTTGTTAGCCACGTCTCTGGAATTAAAGGAACACCTTTCGACGATGGACTCGGCTACCGCTATGGTCATTTGCGTATCGTCGGTATACTGTCCTGCCCTCAGCCGGGAACAGGCCAGTCCGTCCTTTGGGTTTACATATCCGTCAATATTACCGTAGTATTCCTTGATCTGTGTGGGTGTCAGGGCCTCGGCCGGCATTCCTAAGGCATCTCCTACCGCCCCGCCCACCAGACAGCCCCGGGCCCTGTCCCGGGCGATTTCGTCTTCTACATCATAAAGTACCTTTTTGAACTTATAAAAGGCATTGCTGTTATTCAGTACCAGTATTATCTCCCTTAGGGAGTTATTATGTTCCAGCATATATTTTTTTATTTGTTTAATCATAATTTGGGCACAGTCCTCCATGGGATACCCGCCGACACCGGTGCCCAGGGCGGGCAATGCCACGGTATCCACTCCCAGACGATCCGCCCGGTCCAGGGAATTGAAAGTCGCCCGGGCAATAATATCACCGCTTGTTTTTAAGTCTAAATCCATGACCGCGGCATGAATAACATACTTGACGGGCAATTTGCCGCCACCGGTAACCACTGTATCTCCTACCTGGATGGGTCCTTGGGCCGTGGCCTCCCGTTCTACACAATCCCCGCCTTTTTTCTTTATGGCACCGGCCACCCCCGAGCCCATATACAGCTTGGTATTGGCGGCATTGACTATGGCCCCTGCTTGAAGACCGGTTATATCGCCCAAATATAAACGTATATCCGTATCACCTATAAAGTCTCGCATCCCATCACCCTTATGTCTGCGTATAATCATGCTTTAATTATATGCTTCTATACAAAATATATAATTCCTGCAAAAGTTTATAAATTCATCAACAAAAATAACCCACGGCCCGGTTCGATGAACCATGCCGTGGGTTATTTTAAACTCACTTTTTATCTTACCCTGCTAAGGGGGTTTATCGGCTTACCGTTTATCCTGATTTCAAAATGTAGATGGGGGCCGGTACTATTTCCGGTACTTCCAACCCTTGCAATAACTTGACCCTTTGAAACTTTCTGGCCTTTGGAAACGGCTATGGAACTACAGTGGGCGTAGTAGGTTACCTTCCCGCCGCCGTGGTCTATTTTAACCAATTTGCCATAACCGCCACTCCATCCGGCAAAAATAACTCTACCGCTGTCCGACGCGCGGATGGGTGTTCCGACGGGTGCACCTATATCAACCCCGGTATGAAGTTTTCCCCATCTCATGCCGAACCTTGAAGTAATGGTTCCCCTTGTAGGTAGTGAGAAGTTGCCTGTTCCCACCGCCGTTGTCGTCTTTTTGGTGCCCTTGGTAGAACTTTTGGTGGTCTTGGGCGACTTTCTGGTGGTCTCGGGAGGCTTTTTAGTACCCTTGGCAATCACCTTGTCAACGGGTTCTTTCAGTACCTTTTCCTCAATAACAACCCTTTGCTGTTCTATACCGTTTTGTTTGATTACTTCAACGGTTATTCCCTTAACGCCTTCCTGCCCATCGGTAATGACCTTGCTTTGATTGGTGTACATACTGCTGTCTTCCTGGGTCTTGGTTTCAAAGGGAATGCTTTCGGTGTAAGAAGTTACTTCCTTTGTGACCACATTAATTAGGTTTTTAGGTACCGTAAGATTTAGCTTATCCCCCGGCCTTATGGTGTCATCTTCATCCAATCCGCGATTTGCGGCCATTAACTCATCCAAGGTAATCTTATGCTTTTTGGATATGGACCAGAGGGTATCTCCGTCCTGGACTTCATAGGTCTTTTGTTCCTCGGTACCCCCGGCGATGAGTTTATAGGCATCCTCTTTGTCTGTCACCGTTTCATAGGACACCAGCTTGTCTTTAAACCGGACGTCTTCCGCAAGTTTTATTTCCTTTAGCTGGGTATCTTTGGAAGCCTGTTTATAGGGTGCCTTTATCCCTTCGATTATCGAGTGGGCTGTAGCTCTGTCCTTTACTATTACCGTTTCCTTACCGTCGATTACTATGGCTACCCCTCTAACCTTAACATCCATTGATGCCTTAAGCTGCTTGTTAATGGTATTTATGTCAGTTAACTGCTTCTCATCCACCGCCGTGGCTAAGTACTCGATGGACTGGCTAAAGGATACATCCATATTATAATCCTGCTCCAGCTCATCCTTGAATTGTTTTACGGATGCGTCAACAGGTTTAATGTCCTTTGTATATCCTATAACTTGTCCGTCAAGTACTACCGAAAAGGCAGGGATTGGTGCCTGCTGGGCATCATTATACAACGCAGCGCCCGTTATCAGCGACACCCCCACTACTATCCCCGCTCCGATGGCTGCATACCTAACAAAAACTGTGTTTATCTTAAGTCTCTCTAATATGTTCTTCTTTGGTTGTCCCGGCGGCTTTAGGTTTTTAAACCCTAAAACCTTTATCCTTTGCAATTCCTTGACTCTCTTCAATGATGCCAGTGCTTTTTGCGGGCCAAGACCGACGCCACTTTTCAGTTTATCCACTTTTTTCAGCAACCCGGCCATTGATATAGTGTTTTGACTTTTACTTGATTTCTTATCTATACCCATTTTTCTACTAAGTTGCTCAACCTTGGTTAAATTAAGAGTCTTCCTCTTAGTTTTAACCGGTGATACCATCCTTTCTTTCTTATTAGGCGGCCAAGGTATCATTAACCCCATCGCCTCCTTCCCCATCTTAAGCCGGTATTTTAGCCTGCTTAAGATTATTACACCGATATTACGAATATTTTACGAAATTGTTAAATATATATTCTACATCGGCCGTTAAATTCCTTCTTTTTTTAATAATTTTGTAGTATATTTTTTCAAAAAGTAAAAAAAATTATTCATGAGATGGGGTTTCATCAAACAGCCAGTCTTCAAAAAAATCCGTCCAATCTTTTTTAGTTACTTTGTTACAAATATTTATAAAATCCTGGGTGGTAGCATTCTTAAAACGCATTTCATCATAATATCGGGCCAGCACCTTCTTAAAGGTGTCATCACCCATTTGCTGTCTAAGGCTGTCAAAAACCATGGCACCCTTGCCGTACACCAGGGCATCATAGGTCAACCATCCTTTGAACCGGTAGGTGGGCTTTAGAATTACCTCCCGCCCTTCTTCCGGGACGCCATAGGTATTTTTATAGGCCATATATTTCCCCTCCACCACGCCTTCATATACCGCCCGGCCCCTTTGCTCACCGTACTTTTCTTCAAAATATAAAACGGTGGAATACTCCGTCAGCCCTTCATCTAACCAAGCCTCCATAACCTGATCGTTGCCCACCAGTCCGTACCACCATTGATGGGCGGTTTCGTGGACTGTAACATACTCCAGCATAAACCGACTGCCGGTGCTGTACAGGGATTTGTCATTTAAAATGACGTTGGGATATTCCATTCCGCCGATATAAAAATCCGCCTGTACTATGGAAAACTGGGGATAGGGATACCGACCGAAATACCGGTTGAAAATTTTAATGGCATCCCTACCGTATTCCAAGGCTTTGGTCCCCGAAGGCCTGCTGAAATAATAAGACTTAACCAAGATATCATCCGCTGTCTCCTGGGAAACCATGAAGCCATCGCTCATTATCCATGCAAAATCTCTAACGCCCAGGGCTTCGACATGCCATATATTGTTATCCCCTTGATTTTCAACTTTGTCAGCCACGCCGGTGCAGGCTATTTCATAATCCTTCGGAGCACAAATGGTGACTTTATAATTGGCCACATCGCTATAAAAAGGATCGCCGATTTCGTAATAGGGATACAAACTCCATCCCGTATCCCTGTCGCAGACCGCCAGTATGGGATACCAATTGGTGATATTTACCGTATGCTGTCCATAACCAAACCGGCCCAGGCATTGGGGTAGTTTTACCTCAAACTCCATATTGATTATAATGCTATCCCCCTTCTTTAAGGGGGTATTAAGGTCTACTCTTAAAAACTCCCTTCTCTTTCCTTCTGTTTCGTGGGAAATGCCATGATCGCTTTCCACCTTTAATATACGGATATATCCTTCCGAAAAGCCCTCGGGATAGGCCTGGTCGAGCTGATCATCCGGAAAGGGAGGATCTTCACGACTGCTAAAGGCATTGGGATGGAGGATAAAATACAACTCATCCAAGTCGGCGCCTGTATTATTGGTATAGTCCAATTGCCATGCCGCCTTTACCAGCTTTTCCTCTTCATGGAAGCTGGCTTCTATTGTATAACGGGGCAGCCTGTTGCTAAGACGGACCAATTCCTCGTCCCACCCTGTATAATCAAAGCCTTGACGGGACAACCGGCTGCTAACCAACACAAAATTTATAATAACGGCCAGTATTGTTATGGCTATAATGGAAAACAGTATTATCCTTAAGGTTTTTCGTCCGGTATAATATATTTTCAATAGCTGCACCTTCCCCCATATTTAATAAAAAAATAACCCTTGATGTTTGTATAGGTTATACCTCGATAGTAGGGTTATTATATGTATAATATAATATTTTGCTTTATATTCATACAACCATGGGAAGGTTAACGATAAAGGTTGTACCTTTGCCCTCCTGACTGTCGACTTCAATGGTACCCCCATGACCGAAGACAATGTTTTTGCACAGCGAAAGTCCCAGCCCGGAACCTTCGGATTTGGTGGTAAAAAAGAGTTTAAAAATTTTTTCCATGTTTTCTTCCGGTATTCCGCACCCGTTGTCCTTAAAAATAATGCTTACTGTTTTCCGTTCAAAATCCCCCTTTACCGTAATCTCCAGCACGCCCCCTTGTTCCATGGCGGCAAAGGCGTTATCTATAATATTCAAAAAAACCTGGTTCATCATACCGGTATCGATATTGGCATATACGGGTTTGTCGCCTGTGTTTACCTTAAGGGTAATACCCTTTATCCAGGCCTGGTTTTGCACATAGTCGCATATATTTCTCACCTGTTGATTTATGCACGTCTTAGTCAGCTTGAGCTTGTTGGTCTTTCCCCAGTTGACCAGCTCACCTACGATGTCATTTATCGCAGCTACTTTTTTTAGCATACGGTTTACCTTTTCTATGTCTTCCCCTTCCATATCATGCTTAAGCAACTGTATACAGGCACTCAAATTAGAAATGGCATTCTTTATCTCATGGACAAAAATTAAAATGTTGTCCACAAAATCTGCCTTTTGTTTCTCCAATAATTCATTCCTTTGATCCAAATCTTTAATCTTGGCTACGTATATAAGTTCCCTGCCCATACAGTAGGCAATCGCTTCCATGAGATATAGCATATCCTCCCTCGGAACATCTTGTTTACAAAAGGCCAGTAATACGTATAAAACATTGTCATCCTTTCCGTAAATGGGAACGGCATAGCAGATAAAGCCAGGAAAACCGTGGTCCTTCTCGTAGAATATTGAACTTCTGCCATTATTCATCGGTAAGACGGTAATATTATTAAGATAGCTTGTTTTGAAGGCCAGGGCTTTTTTAATGTCTATCCACTTATATTCATCCTTGGACAGTATCTCGCAAATCCAATGTTCCTGATCTGAAAGGCAGACAAAGGCACAGTCTTTTCCCAAAATCCTTTCTATGCATAATAAATGCTGGGACAAGTCGAGATTCATAACATTACCCCCGGCATTAATGGTAATGAACGCAAGATATATTTCCAAACAAAGGGATATATTTGTTGCTATTTAGGTATATTCTACATAAAACAGTGTTTTCCTTTATAAAAGCAAAATTTTCATTACATTTCCCAAACCATAAGGGACTACCGACCTAAAACAGCCAAAAGCCAGTATAAGGAACGTATTGGCATTTATTATATAAATAATAGAAAAGCCGCCATATAAAGTTTCAACTTTTTAAGTACAAAAACAGCCGTTAAGCATACAGGTTGGTTATATCAGTCCTCTTTTATTTCCCCTGCCTTTTTCAGGCCTATCTTGGTAATGGCAGGCCCGACCAGTTCATATATCAATGTGGCACATAGGATGACCGCACGAATGGTTTGCCCGTATTCAGGCAGGGCATTGGAAGCCACTAAAGATAAACCTATGGCAACACCTGCCTGGGGTAGTAAGGTCAAACCGATATATTTTTTCACCGTTTCCGGTGCTTTCGCCAGATGGGCCCCCAACGAAGCACCGGCGATCTTTCCTACAACCCTGACTACAAGATATAATACTCCAATAACTCCGATTTCAGGTAGGATGGAAACATCCAGCTGGGCACCCGAAACTACAAAGAACATCAGGAATATGGGAGGAGTAATATAGTCCACAATTTTAAATACTTGCCTTCCCGATGAGCTTACGTTAGTTAAAGCCGCTCCCATACTCATACACAACAATAAAGAAGACAGGCCGGCAAAGTTTGCAAGGGCGTTTGCTAAAAATACAAATGCGCAGGTTAAAATTAACCTGTTTGAATTCTTTTTAAAAAACCGTAGCGGAATGCTAAAAACCCAACCAAGAAGTAAACCCAGTCCAACCGAACCTACTATCTCTACAACGGGTAAAACAGCGGTGGCCACGGCCGAATTCTGGCCCGGATTCAGCATGGAATTAACTATTGCCATTGCGAAACCAAAGGCTATAAGCGCCACTGCGTCGTCCAATGCTACAACGCTAAGCAGCGTATTGGTTACAGGTCCCTTTGCATTATATTGTTTTACCACCATAATTGTGGCAGCCGGTGCTGTTGCCGCTGCAATGGCGCCTAACAGCAAAGATATTTTAGTATCAAAGCCAAAGAGCATTAATACCCCTGTCACCAAGACAGACGCCAGCAGTGCTTCGCATAACGCTATAACTATCGGGGTCATTCCCGCTTTTTTTAAATAAGACAATCCAAATTCGGAACCAATTGAAAACGCTATAAAGGCAAGGGCCATCTCGGAAATTATATTAAGTTGTGATAGAATATCCGTTGAAAGTAAATTAAATATATGGGGTCCTATAAGCAATCCTGCAATCAAATAACCCGTTACATTGGGAAGTTTTATGTATTTTGCAATCCGCCCAAAAATAAACCCCGAAAACAAAATCAGGGCCAGGTAAAAGAATATGCTCATTTTTGTTGCTCGATCCCTTCTACGGTAAGTATTGGAAATGTTAATAATACCGCAGTGTCCGGCTTGGATAAATCGCCGATAATTTCACGCACAATCTTTTTTGCAGGCTCCACCTGCTCATCCTTAAGAGCCATAAAAATAGTTTTGTTTTCCTCACGGTCCAAATCGATTATATATCGAAGGGAGCCGAATATCGGATAGTCCTCCATACTCTTTGCCAGTTTAGATACCATACCGGTAGTGCTGATAATGGTTGCTCCCGAAAAACCGTTTTCCAGGAAGGCTTCCAACAGTTCATCCAGTTTTTCAGTTTTGTTTAACACTATTAATAACAGTTGCAAAAACTTCACTCCCAAACATTATATCCATCATAATATAACTATTTGGAACTATATATTTATTATACACTTAAACTTTTAACCCTTCAACGTAGGGCAAAAGGAAAAACGACACTCCTACGCAGCATAAAATTTTCAAGCTCTATTGGCCAACCGGTAGCTTGTGCCAAAAAGACTGCTACCAACGCAGCGGAAAATTCCGGGGTTAAAAAGCAGCCGTCATTAAATATAACACCGATTTTAAAAGATACCACATCAAAAAGCACAAACTTTTCAAAGAAAAAAGCGTCCTATGGCAAGGCCGCCTTCTATCCACCAATTCCCGTATTCTTTGTTAAGCTAAAGCCCAGACTTTCCCTTTAAATCTTTGATGACGTTTTCCCATTGATTTTTCTGTATTTTATAAAAATTTAGCCACTCTTTCTACATTTACTTATCTCAATGTTTGTAAAGGATAACGATAACGGCATGTACGAAGAAGTATTCTTTCATTTAACCCATGATATGATTTGGATTGTCCTATTAAGTTTATAAAATAGACTTTAACGGGCATATGAAACAGAGTTTTACCAGGTTATGTTACAATGATCTAGATTAAAACTTTGACGACGGAACAAGATATTATAATTCGGTAAGGATACGAATTCCCCAAAGGAATAGTTTGCAACGGCTAAAGATGCAAAATGCTCTACCAAGCATTAGAATACCGCATTTAAAGTAGACAGGATTGTATGATAACTGTGGTTTTGAGGCAAAAAAATTGTGAGACTTAAATTTGATGGTGGAGGGAGGTGGATTCGAACCACCGAAGGCTGAGCCAACAGATTTACAGTCTGCCCCCTTTGGCCACTTGGGTATCCCTCCGTGTTTCAATACAGGATATCAGAAATCGGATAACATGTCCGCCTTTATGATTCCCAATTCGCCTCATTCTTATATTCAGTTTTGGAGCTGGTGATGGGACTCGAACCCGCAACCTGCTGATTACAAATCAGCTGCTCTGCCAATTGAGCTACACCAGCGTGGCGACCCAGAAGGGACTCGAACCCTCGACCTCCAGCGTGACAGGCTGGCGTTCTAACCAACTGAACTACTGGGCCTATTACAGATGTAAAAGACTTGAAACAAGTTCAAGCGGACATCTGACTTCTGATATCCGATTTTTTATAAAATGGTGACCCCTAGGGGATTCGAACCCCTGTTACCGCCGTGAAAGGGCGGTGTCTTAACCACTTGACCAAGGGGCCACAATGGTGACCCATCGGCGATTCGAACGCCGGACTCCTTGATTAAAAGTCAAGTGCTCTACCAACTGAGCTAATGGGTCAGGAGACAAAAACGTACCCGTTACAGTTCATTATGATACTATATCTGATTTCTTATGTCAACAATATTATATCAAGAATTCCGCGAAAATTAAGAAAGATTTATCCTACTTATTATGATGAGTACGGGTATTATTATTATAACGGCAATAATCAATGTTAAAATGATATATTTCTTAAACACCCACCCCATATAATCACCCCAAAAAAAATAAAAGCACACACTTTCCTAAAACATCATATGCCGTAAGAACAAAATTTGTGCTTTTATTTAAAAATATTTTTTTACCATTGGTTATCCCGTTTAGCTCCGTGTAGTCATAAAAACTGCAATCCCCGAAGCTTTTCGTCTTATTTATATATTTTTAAGCTTTTTTTTAAGCTTTGTTGGGCAAACGTTTAAAGTCTTTATAGATTAGCAGCGCCTATACTTCAGTCCCTTCCCATATGGACAAGACTCCTTTGCCCGGGCGGGAAATTTCTTCATAGGGGTTGTGCACCCATGGCCTTTTCCAAACCGGCTCTCTAATTTCCCACTGAAAAATTCCTTTATAAGAAGTTGTACACCCGTGCCAAGTAAAAGTAGGCCGGCCAAAACCTTTTAAGGCGCTTAAGGTGAGTTATATGGAAACATACCCTTCGTTAAATCCGACGGCATACCTTTCTATGTTTCTAGCCCATTCTGTTTAAAATTTCATTTGCCACAACCACGCCGGATACCGACGCCTGGGCCAGCCCCCTGGTGATGCCTGCACCGTCACCGGCGGCAAAGAGATTGCGTATCCTTGTTTCCAGCCTTTCATCCACTTCCACCCTGGCCGAATAAAACTTTACTTCCACACCGTAGAGCAGAGTGTTTCTCGAATAAACACCCGGCGCCACCTTATCCAGGGCCTCCAGCATTTCTATAATGTTCTGAAGATGCCTGTAAGGCAGTACCAGGCTTAAATCCCCCGGGGTTGCATCCTTTAAGGTGGGTACCGTCAAACATTTTTTAATCCGTTCAGGAGTAGATCTCCTTCCCTTCAATAAATCCCCCAACCGCTGAATTATAACCCCCT
This sequence comes from Clostridiales bacterium, assembly GCA_012838995.1. GTDB lineage: Bacteria > Bacillota > Clostridia > DUOD01 > DUOD01 > DUOD01. Next base: position 33,301 of record DUOD01000024.1, on the reverse strand, counting down.
CGCCCAGCATATTGGCCAAGGTGGCAATATATTTACCGTACGCTATGGGCGATTTAAAGGGTTGGGTGAATTCCTTGCTTACCAACAGGGCAAAGTTAGTATTTTCCGTCTTTTTATCGGAAAAACTATGACCGTTAACCGTCTTAAGGCCGTTATTGTTTTCAATGACCACTTGACCGTATGGATTCATACAAAAGGTCCTTACCATGTCATCAAAGCATTTGGTATAATAAATCAGCTTGGATTCATAGACCACATCGGTCAGATCCTTCATCACCACTGCAGGCACTTCTACCCTGACGCCTATGTCAATAGGATTGTTTACCGTTTTAAGACCCAGTTTGGCGGTCTGGTTATAAAACCATTCGGCCCCCTCCCGGCCGGGCATGGCTACCACATAATCTCCATAGATTTCCTGACCGCCCTTTATTCTGACGCCCTTTACCCTGTCGTTTTCAACCAATATATCTTCCACAAAGGTACAAGTTCTTATTTCTATTAGATCCTGCAGATAAAGCTGCATCTTTTTCAGTACTTCATAACATTTATCGGTACCCAAATGCTTAATTACAGCCGGTACCAGTTTTAGGTCGGCGGCCGCAGCCTTTTTTTGGATATCCGCCACCCTTTGTTCATCTGTACCGTGTACCTTAGTAGTTGCCCCAAAACTTACATATACTTTATCCACATAATCTATCAGGTCCAGCAGCCTTTTCTGAGAAATATATTCGCCCAGTATGCCGCCGAATTCTGCGGTCATGGTAAACTTACCGTCGCTGAAAGCCCCTGCACCGCCCCACCCGGTAACAACGGAGCAGCAAGGACAATGAATGCACCTGTCAGTACCGTTATCAATGGGACATTTTCTCTTTTCTATATCCAAACCCTTTTCCAGTAATAATATGTCCAGATTATCGTTATGCTTTACCAGTTCAAGGGCCGTAAATATGCCGGCAGGTCCGCCACCGATTATGATAACATCATACTTTGTTTTATTCATAAATATCCTCCGCCTCCCAAATTTCGGGGAAATATTTAAAATCTTTAGTTATACTAACATCATACCCCATTTGATAATAGCATCATACACCGGAGCATTTAATAAAATTCCCGTCTTCCTCTTAATAGCCGGTAAACTTACAAACCGAAAATAAAAGGCAGCCTTAAGGCTGCCTTTGTATTCGGTTTGCGTCTATTCACCCTTTTCAAGATATTCGTTCAAGTCCTTTATTAGAGTATCGACGTCTATTCCATGAACGGCACAAGCATCCTGTATGCTTTCACCGCTTGCCGAAGGGCATCCAAGACAATACATGCCGTGGTTCATAAAAATCGAGGCGGTACCTTTATCCATCATTAGTACCTGGGATATGGTCATATCCTTAGTTACTTTTGACATTTCTTATCCTCCTAAAATTCAATTTGTATCTATAATACACTTTAATAATTTTTTTATCAAGGTAATTTTTGTTGTTTATCCAATGGGCCGAAGGCAGCCTGTTTTCCTTCAGTATTTGGCCTCATCCTCACAGCTCTAATGTTATACATTTTTCCCTTGTCCAAAATGCTTTTATCTGATACATTTTTATTTTATGACTAAACTGATTATTATATGTTTAAGCCATGCTTAATTCTTTTTCATCAATTAAGGAAGCCGCTTCCTTATCCAGCAATACCCATGCATTGGGATGAAGCTGCAATACAGAAGCCGGCACATCGGCGGTTATCCTGCCGAAAAGGGCTTTATGCACCGTCTCGGCCTTGGCCCTGCCCGTTACTATAAGTATTATCTTTTTTGCCCTCATAATGGTCTTAATACCCATGGACAAAGCCTTACGGGGTACATCATCTATTTTTTCGAAAAATCGCGCATTTGCTTGGATGGTACTTTCCGTAAGGTCCACACAACGGGTTATGCTGTCAAAGGATGCTCCCGGCTCGTTAAAGCCTATATGACCGTTATGGCCCATGCCTAGGATCTCAAGGTCTATACCTCCCGATTGCCGTATCTTTTCTTCATATTCTCGGCAATGGGCTTCTATGTCCGAGCAGTCGCCCCGCAGGAAATTTATATTCGACGGATTTATATTTATATGCTTAAAGAGGTTATCCTCCATAAAATACCTATAACTTTGCTCATGATCCGGGGTTAAGCCCAGGTATTCATCCAGGTTAAAGGTGGTTACCTTGGAAAAATCCAGGCCTTTTTCCCGGTACCTGGTCACCAGTTGACTGTACAGCCCCAGCGGGGTGCTACCCGTTGCCAGATTCAGTACCGTCTCGGGTTTTTTCACGATTTGTTCTTCCACCATGTCAGCTGCTACTTTGCTAACATCATCATAGGTTTCCTTGATAATAATTTTCATAAATCATCCTCCTTATTTTTTTAAGTATAGCGAGTGGATGAAAAGATTTATAACTACCTTTGTCCGTAATACGCCCCCGGTCCGTGTTTTCTTAAAAAGTGTTTGTCCAATAATACCCGGTCAATGGCAGCCACCCGATTGTTCAACACCATAGTATTAAAAGCCATCCTGGCCACTTCTTCCAAAACCACTGCATTATGAACAGCCTCCTGGGGGTCCGGGCCCCATGTAAAAGGGCCGTGGTTTTTCACCAAAACTCCTGGATTATAAAGGGGATTTTTGCCGGCAAAGGTTTCGACTATTACGTCCCCGGTATGTTTTTCGTACGAATCCTTTATCTCGTCCGGCCTTAATCCACGGGTACAAGGTATTTCACCATAAAAATAATCGGCGTGGGTGGTGCCTAAGGCCGGAATGGCCATGCCCGCCTGAGCCCAGCTGGTAGCCCAGGTTGAGTGGGTATGGACTATCCCCCCTATTTCCGGGAAGTTATTGTACAGCACCAGGTGGGTAGGCGTGTCTGAAGAAGGGTTTAGGTCGCCCTCTACCTTATTACCCTGTAAATCCACCACCACCATATGCTCGGCCTTCATGCATTCATAGGCCACCCCACTGGGCTTTATAACCACCAACCCTGATTGCCTGTCTATACCGCTTACATTTCCCCACGTATAAGTAACCAGTTTATGTTTAGGCAGCTCCAAATTGGCCAATAAGACTTCTTCCTTAAGTTGTTCAAGCATGATTTGACCCCCTTCTAACCATTATTTTACACCACATCGCCGGCTATTGGAAGATTTTTTTTTCGAATAAATACCAGGTATTTTTTGGAACATGCGACGTAATGTTTAACACCCTATTCCTTGCGCCAAACAGCTTAATGAATATATAAAAAGGATAGGCTCCCTCCTTAAAGTCTCCATATAGTGTGTTGATAATTATGGTAAAATATTTTTGACGGACATTTTTTCAGCCTGTCAAGAAAAAGGAGTTAGGGATTTGGGTGGTGTGATAATTATCAGCAGCCATATCTTTATACACGATACTTGCGACACAACTCTTTTTTACAGTCCGGCCGGCCCGGCCATAAAGTTTGCATTTTGGGATAAAAAACAATGACGGGAGTGGACGACCATACTTCTTTTTAAAGATATTAAATATATAGATCAAAACTTCGCCATTAATCGGGGAAATCTTTTGATAAAGGACGGATATATCCAAGACATCGGAAGTAACATACCCGAGGAAGATAAGCAGGTTTTGCAATTTAGGGATTGTATAGCCGCCCCCGGTCTTATCGACATCCATATCCACGGCTGTATGGGCTGTGACACCATGGACGGTACCCGCATATCTCTCGAAACCATTGCCGCCTTTGCAGCATCCAGGGGCGTCACCGCTTTGCTGCCCACCACCATGACAGACTCGCCTATAAGATTACAAAGGGCTTTAGAGGCAATAGCCGCCTTTATTTACAAGCCCTGCAGGGGTGCCCGAATAGCCGGCGTTCATATAGAAGGCCCCTTTATCAATGAAAGGTACAGGGGTGCCCACAACAGGGCATATATAAGACCCCCCAGCATTGACGAAGTGGATGCCATAGCGGATATTATGGGCAAGGCCCACATCTCCGTGACCATGGCCCCGGAACTTGAAAAGGCCTCCGCGGTTATGGACCACGCCCTGGCCAGGGGCCTTCGCCTATCCATCGGCCATACCGGGGCCGACTATGACATGGTTATGTCGACCGCCAAGCGGGGCGTTATTTCCATCACCCACATTTTTAACGGTATGAAGCCGCTACACCACCGGGACCCTTCTGCGGCAGGCGCTGCCCTGACCGGGCCCTTTTATGTGGAACTTATCGCCGATGGAATCCACAACCATCCGGCCGTGGTGGACATGGTGATAAAAATTAAGGGCATAGACAAAACAATACTGGTAACCGATGCCATGATGGCAACAGGCCTGTCTGATGGACAATATGAACTGGGGGGCCAGAAGGCATATGTGAAAAACGGAATAGCCCGGCTAAAGGAAGGCAACCTGGCCGGCAGTACCCTCACCCTTATCCGGGCCGTAAAAAATGTAATGAAATTCACCGGGCTGCCCTTGGAAAAAGCCCTAAAGATGGCCTCTCTGACCCCGGCCAGGGCACTGGGTATCGATAACATAACCGGCAGCCTTGCGGTAGGTAAAAGGGCGGATATTGTGATTTTAAAGGAGGACCTTGAACCGGTGCTAACCATGGTAGCCGGTAATATAGTTTTTGGCCGTGCCCTCTAACGGCACGCCTTCCGTGACCAAAAAACGACGACCTACCGCGGCCTGTCGGAGCTGTCATTCATTGGATAATACATTCCTTTGCAGGTAATCCTATCTATGCACCTTTTTTGGACCAAAGCATCGTTGAAAACCATGATGTTTTTGGTGTATTATATAAACATAACCAAGGGTACTTTTTAGATTAATTTCATGAAAGGAAATTTCCCATGGCAATTTTGTCCTTTAGCCTGCCGAGCGGTGTCAGCGGCATAACGCCGGTGGACAACAGTTTTATAAACAACTTCATGGCCGGTGCAAACGGCGAGTTTATAAAAGTATACCTATATGCATTATGCCAATGCTACCAGGGCAACAGCATTCTGTCCAGCGAGGTTATTGCCCGGCATCTCGACATGCTGGAATCCGACGTGATTAAGGCATGGAAATATTGGGAAAAGACAGGGATAGTAACCATGGACAAACCCTCCCAAGAGAACGATGCCTATAATATACAATTCCAATGTCCCGGCCAAATAGCGGGCAAGGACCAAAATGTTACCCTATCCAAAAAAAGAAGAAAAAAACCGGTTTATTCACCGGAGGAAATCGACCTTTACATAAAAAATTGCGAAGAAATAAAGCTGCTCTTTCGTATAGCCGAAGAAAAACTGGCCCGGCCCTTAAGTTACAACGACACCAATACCATATTCAGCTTCTACGACTGGCTACGCCTGCCCATAGAAGCCATCATCATGCTCCTTGAATATTGTGTCCAGATAGGTAAGCGAGACATCAGGTATATTGAAAAGGTGGCGGTGGAGTGGTCGGATAAGGGCATTAATACAATAGATAAAATAGAACAACATATAAAACAATACGAGGACAGCAAGGGTCATTATAAGAAGATAATGAACTCACTGGGCTTTTACAGGAATCCTTCAAAATATGAAAAGGAGTATATGGATAAATGGCTCAAAACCTGGGCTCTGCCCATTGAGGTGGTGCTAAAAGCCTGCGAAATGACCATAAATATACCCGAACCCAGTTTCCCCTATGTGGATTCCATACTGGAATATTGGAAACGGGAGGGGGTTAAGACACTGGCCGATTGTGAAAAGGCCATAGCCAAATTCAGAGAGGAATACAAAACCAACAAGTTGCGCAAGCAGCCAAGTGGGAATAAAAATAAATTCCATAATTTTCCCCAAAGAAACTACGATTTTAACGATCTGGAACAAAAGATACTGGAAAAAAACATTAAGGAATTCGGTGGTATGTAATGGCTAACGACGTGATTACAAAGGTGCTACGTGAATACCAGCAGCTGCGGGACAAAAATGCCCACCTGGCCCGCCAAAGGAAAGAAGAAATTTACAAAAAGCTGCCAAGGATCCGGGAAATTGACGACAGCATAAGCACGTTGGGTATAAAGCTAAGTCACATTGTTCTTAAACATCCCGAGGATGCTAATACCCGGTTTGAAAAGATAAAAAACAAAATACGTCGGCTGCAACAGGAAAAAGGCGAACTTTTGGCTGTAAACGGGTATCCGGTGGATTATTTAGAACCCATTTACAACTGTTCGGACTGTAAGGATACCGGATATATAAAGGGCCGGCAGTGTCACTGTTTCAAGCAACGGCTGGTGGACTATACCTACGCCCAGTCCAACTTAGGCCGGCGGTTGACCAAGGAAAATTTCAATACCTTCAACATCGAGTATTACTCCGATGCCCCCTTTGGCAAAGAAAAACTGACGCCCCGAAAGAACATGGAAATCATATATGCCGCCTGCCTGAATTTCGTCAATACCTTTGACGCTTCGGATACCAATCTTTTGTTCTATGGCAGTACCGGCCTGGGCAAAACCTTTTTATGTAACTGCATAGCCCGGGAACTTATGTTGAAGGGAAAGACGGTAGTATATCAAACAGCTTTCAAGCTTTTCGACATACTTAGGGAATATAAGTTCAGGTCCAACAGGGCAGAATACGACAAAAAACAACTGGAGGACCTGGTAGAAGCAGACCTGTTAATAATCGACGACCTGGGCACCGAGGTCAACAACGCCTTTATAAGTTCTGAGCTTTTTAATATACTAAACACCCGGCTAATAGAAGACAAAAAAACCATTATTTCCACCAACCTCACCCTGGAAGAACTGGCCAAGCATTATTCGGAAAGGATAATATCCAGGATAATCGGCAACTACAAGATATTCAAATTTTATGGTGAGGATATCAGAAAGAAGCGGTCGCTGTAAACCCGCTTCTTTTTTCATTCAATCTCCGTTCTATGCCTTTCAAGGCTGGCAAACTTGGTAAACTGATCCAGCCATACCAGTTCCACCGTACCGGTGGGGCCGTTTCGCTGTTTTGCTATTATGATCTCGGCTATGTTTTTCTTATCGGTATCGGGGTTATAATATTCATCCCTATATAAAAACATAACCAAATCGGCGTCCTGTTCGATGGCTCCCGATTCCCTCAGGTCGCTGAGTATGGGCCGGTGATCGTTACGAGTCTCGGGTGCCCTACTCAGCTGCGATAGGGCAACTACCGGCACATCCAGTTCTCTGGCCAGAGCCTTCAACGACCGGGATATCTCCGATATTTCCTGCTGGCGGTTGTCGGCCCTACCCCGACCCTGCATGAGCTGTAAATAGTCAACTATAATAATATCCAGCCCCCGTTCCAGTTTTAAGCGCCTGGCCTTGGACCGCATCTCCAGCACCGATATGGCAGGGGTGTCATCGATATATATAGGTGCCTTGGCCAGCGGACCCACCGCCATGGCCAGTCGAGGCCAGTCATTCTCGTCCAGGTTGCCGGTACGCATCCTGTGGCTGTCTATATTGGCTTCGGAACACAGCATCCTGTTAACCAGTTGTTCCTTGGACATCTCCAGGCTGAATATGGCCACCGATTTCTGGGCATGTAATGCCGCATACTGGGCAATATTCAGCGCAAAGGCCGTTTTGCCCATACTGGGCCGTGCAGCAATCAGTATCAAATCGGAGGGTTGAAACCCCGAGGTTTTGTAATCGATATCGGGAAAGCCTGTGGGTATACCGGTAATCTTACTTTTGTCCTTGTAGAGTTGCTCAATCCTATTGAAGTTATCCAGCAGGATATCCTGAATGGGTGTAAACCCTCTCACCGAATGTCTTTGGCTGATGTCGAATATGCCCTTTTCGGCCATGTCCAACAGCTGGTCTATATCCAAACCGCCGCTGTAGCTGTATTCTATCACTTGGGTGTTAAGCTTAATAAGTCTCCTTAATATGGATTTTTCTTCCACAATCTTTATATAATATTCTATGTTGGCGGCTGTGGGCACAAAGGTGGAAAGATTGGTTATATATGTTATACCGCCCACGGCATCAATGGAATTTCTCATCCTCAGCCTCTCGGTCAAAGTAACCAGATCAACCGGCTCGCCCTCTTCATATATATCCAGCATAGCTTCGAATATTTCCTTGTGGCCCTCGTGGTAAAAGTCTTCGGGTTTTAATACTTCAGCAGCCCGCGACACCGCCTCCTTGCTAAGAAGCATACAACCCAAAACCGATTGTTCGGCCTCCATGCTACATGGAGGCATTATCCCTTTGATTGCGTCCATCACTCAATACCCGCCTTTTAATAAAAGTTTAACCCCTACACGGCTTATGGGACGTTTTTTACGCTTGTTGACGGCCGTGCTAATTATCCACGTTAAACATTATATCCATAACCTGGCTGATATCTTCTACGCCTATGATTTCAATGGTCTTTAGGGCATCGGGTACATCCTTTAAATTACCCTTTGGCAGTATTACACCCTTCATACCCGCCTGAAAGGCGCCATATATCTTCTCATGTATACCGCCTACTTCCTTTACCCTACCCTGTAGCGAGATTTCCCCCGTCATTGCAATGTCCTGTCTTAAGGGTCTTTGCTCTATGGCGCTTAGTATAGGCATTACCATGGCCACACCCGCCGACGGTCCGTCTATCTTACCTCCGCCGACGGCGTTTATATGGATATCATACTTGGACAGGTCCCTACCCGTCAATTTTCGTATGACTACCGCTGCATTAACCACCGAATCCTTGGTCATGGAACCCGCCGCGTCGTTGAACTTCAACCCGCCCTTACCTTGGCTGGGAAAGGCTATCGATTCAAATTCTATCACACAACCCACGTAACCGTTCACCCCAAGGCCGTATGCTTTACCCACCTGGGGCATAAAATCCAACTGGCAGCAATTATGGGGCACTAACCTGGATATCTGCGCCACCTGGTACACATCATCCTCCCTCACAACAACCTGTCCTTCATCCAGACTGTCTCCGCGGTTATAAAGGGCCAGACCGTAAGCATCCGTTAAAATGCCCACCGCCTTCCTACCCTCAACGGTATACCGGCTTATAAGCCGGGCTACGCCCCGGTCTATCCTTATCCCCGTCCTTTTGGCCACCTTTTTTACAATATCCTGGATATGTTCGGGGGTTAAAGGATCAAAGAACACCTCGGCACATCGTGACCTTAGGGCAGGATTTATTTCCCACGGGTGTTTTGTAGTGGCGCCTATTAATATAAAATCCGCCGGCGCCCCTTCATCGAAGAGCTTCTTAACGTATTTGGGCGTAGAATCGTCATCGGGGTCATAATAGGATGAATCGAAATAAACCCTTTTATCCTCCAATACCTTAAGAAGCTTGTTTTGAAGGAAGATATCCAGTTCACCTATTTCGTCTATAAACAATACCCCGCCATGGGCTTCGGTAACCAGACCTGTTTTGGGCTCGGGTATCCCGGTTTCGGCCAGCTCCCGTTTTGTACCCTGATATATGGGATCGTGAACCGAGCCCAGTAACGGATTTGTTGCTTCCCTGGGATCCCATCTCAGGGTGGTACCGTCCACCTCCACAAATTTACCGCTCTGAGAAAAGGGGGTATACTTCATTTTCTTGGCCACTTCCAATACCAACCGGGCGGTGGTGGTCTTACCCACCCCGGGCGGTCCGTATATCAAAACATGCTGGGGAAAAGGATTGGCAATCTTTGATAGCAAGGCCTTGACTGCCTTGGACTGGCCTACGATGTCCTCCAGGCGCGACGGTCTTATTAAATCCGCCTTAAAACGGGACAAACCCTGGGTCTCCAGTTTCTCCAGCATTGCATACTTCTTCAGGGTATTGGCATTTTCCGACCCGGAATTTTTCTTAAGTATCTGCAGTTTCATCTCGTCCATGTACTGCCTTTGTTTTTCTTCCATGGCCTGGGCAATCTTCTTCTGGATCCGCCGCTCCACAATACGCCTGGCCATCATATCGGCTATTTGGCCTTCTATTGCCTCTATCCTTTGTTGGGTATTCCAGTGCTTAAAGCCGTCATGTTCATCCCCCAACACCAGCCTATAAAGTGCGTTTATCCTGTGCTGAAACTCCCGGGATTGTATCATGTCGGTAAGTTCCATGGACTTTATTTTTTTTTCGAAGGCCTCCTTACCCAGGATGTCCTTAAGCAGTAGCAGTAGGGCGTCGATTTGTTTTTCATAGCTACATTTTCCCCGGCCTTTCCATGCTGTTGACGTCAATTTCCAATCCCCTTCCTACTGCTGATTAACGTTTACCTTCAACTGTGCGTTTATCCCCGGATATAATTTTACTTCTACGGTAAAATTACCCAAATGTTTTATAGGCTCGGGTAGATTTACTTTCTTTTTATCCAAATCAATATCAAATTGTTCTTTCAATTGTTCGACAATTTCTTTGCTGGTGACCGAACCGAAGAGTTTATCCTGATCGCCTGCCTTGGCATTTATGGTAAGGGTAATACCTGACAGCCTTTGGGCCAATCGGGAAAACTCCTCCTGTTCCTGTTGCTTTCTCTTTTGCTCCGCGGCCTTTTGTTCCTTTAGCTTGGCCAGGTTTTCCTTATTGGCCTCAACGGCCTTTCCCCTGGGTAATAAAAAATTCCTGGCATATCCATCGCTTACATTTACTATATCGCCTTTTTTACCCTTACCCTTAATATCTTCCTGCAGTATAACTTTCATTTGCCTTCCTCCTCTTCAAGGTATTCTTTAATAGCCTGTCTAACCTTATCCTCGGCCTCTTCCAGTGTAATATCCGCAAGCTGCGCCCCGGCCACCGTCAAATGTCCGCCGCCGCCTAATTTTTCCAGGATTACCTGGACATTTATCTTACCCAAAGATCTTCCGCTGATAATAACACCGTCGCCCAAAGGGCTTAAAACAAAGGAAGCATTAATACCCTTTATTTTTACCAGGGAATCGGCCACCTGCGCCACCACCAGCGATGCTTTTTTGGGTTCCTCCTTGGATATGGCGATTGCAATGTCATTCCCTATTAGTTTCGCCTGTTTCACCAGTTCCGCCCGGGTTATGAAGGTCTGCAGGTCGTCTTGAAAAAGCTGCATTGCCACAGTAGGGTCGGCCCCCGCCCTCCTTAGGTAGGAAGCGGCTTCAAAGGTTCTTACCCCCGTTTTAAAGGCAAAGTTCTTGGTATCCACCATTATACCGGCCAGCAAACCCTCGGCCTCTACCGGCTTTAACTGCACCTTATCGCTTATATACTGCAAAATCTCGGTGACCAACTCACTGGTGGACGATGCATAGGGTTCTATATATGACAGGGTCGCCTGTTCTATGGTTTCGGTACCGCGCCTATGATGGTCGAGCACCACAATCCTTTCCACCACGTCCAGCAATTCCGGATACTGGGTAAAACTGGGCCTGTGGGTATCCACCACCACCAACAATGTATATCCGTCGATAATCTCCATGGCCTGCTGGGGTGAAATAAAGGGATTACCGTACTCCTTATCGTCCACCACCCTGTCCACCAGGTTGTGGATGGCGGCATTTGATTCCTCCAGCACTATATAGGCTTCCTTACCCAGGCTCACCACTCCCCTGTATATACCCAAGGCGGAGCCCAGGCTGTCCAGGTCGGGCATGTCATGGCCCATTATCAACACCCTATGGGAGTGCTCAATAAGCTCCCGCAAAGCATGGGCGATAACCCTGGACTTGACTTTGGTGCGTTTCTCGACTGCCCTGGTCTTGCCTCCATAGAAGGACAGTTTCTGGCCGTTTTTTACCACGGCCTGGTCCCCACCCCTGCCCAGGGCCAGCTCTATGGCGGAAAGGGCAAATTCAGAGGCCTGGGCCGGATTATCGGCACCGGTACCCACTCCTATGCTTAGGGTAACGTTTATCCTATTACCCAAGCTTATATCCCTTACACTATCAAGTATATCAAATTTCCTTTCTTCTATCTGCTTTAAAAATTTGGATTCAAAGACTAAAATATACTTATCCTTTTCATATTTAACCCAGCTGCTCTCCACCTGCCCGGCCAACTGGCCTATCCTTCTATCGGTTTCTGCTATCACCGACGGCCTGTCGGCCTCATCGGTATTGGCCATTACTTCGTCATAGTTATCTATTTGTATAAAGCATACCACCGGTCGCTGCATGGCGTATTTTAGTTTTAATTGGTGATACTCGGTAATATCCCGCCAGTAAAACATCATCAGTTTTTTTACCATGCCCTTGCCCCTGTCTATCTCCATGGGGCAGCAAACCACTTGGTACTGCTTATCCTTTAGGGATATATCGAGTACATCATTACCGTCTTTATTGGAAACCAACCTTTGAATATCGATTTTTGGTATAAGTTGCTGTATGGACTCATCCAGCATATCGCGGTCATCGAACAGCTCCAAAAACCTGGGATTGTACCAAACTATACTTCCCTCTTCATCGGTAACCACCAAGGGCATCGGGACGGTCAACACGGCATTTTTGGTTGCCCATTCCACATTCTCCGATATATCCTCAATATACTCCGTCCACTGTTTGACCCGTCTGCGGGCCGTCTTAAAATTATACACGGCCAAACCGGCCAGAACCGCCAGTGAAATTATTCCTATTATCAAATCATAATGCAGGACTATTATTGAAAGAACAAGGATTATCAAGAGATGAAATTTTATCTCGGGCACAAATAACCTTTTTGATATTATATTTTTCATGGGATGTCCTCCTATCCCTTCCTTCCAGCCATTATTTGCTCCACCCGTCATTTAAAGGGTAATATTCTTATCGTCCTGTAGTCTTCTTACGTTAAGCAATTGATCTATCAATCCTATAAAGGCAGCCACCTGTCTTACCAAAACAAACACCAACACCAGTATGATAACGCGTAACACCCTGTTTATCTTAGCCCTTTTAAAGAAAAAATCGGCCACCGATAAGCCCTGTATACCAAATACAAACACCCATATATTGGTTATGGTCATCAATACTATATCGAAATTCCTTATTCCGGATAAATTACCTATATAAGCTATTATCAGTATTGCTATAAATCCCCTGCCAGCGCCCCTGGGCAATCTCCAAAGGCTAAAGGACGGGAAAAGACGTACATCCTCCCCCTTTCTCTTTAACAGCACACCGGACACCGAATAGTTTATGAAACTAAGTATCAGGGAAAAAATCGTCAATATGGACGGAAATGCTGATTTAATCATTTCCATCATATCGTCTATGGCATTGTGAAATTCCCCCATGGAAATGCCTTCGGTTGTTATTCCCATTTGCCTGTACACGGCCGCAAAGTTTTGCAACAATCCGTCCTGTTGCTGCTCGGCCAGCACATCCTTTATAATTTGTCCGTAATATACGAACAAATCCTGCCCAACACCAACTTCAAAAACCTTCATAACGATCATTATGGATATAATCATTGCTATGGCCCCAAACACCGTGGCATTTAGCGGGGACATGGATTTTTTCATGGCCCAGCTTATAATCAGGGCTGTTGAACCGAATATCAGTAAAACCCCAAAACCGAATATGGGATGCATAAATAATCCGCATATAAGGCTAGAAATAACAACGGCCAATAGCCCGTATTTTATTCCTCTGCGGAAAGATAATACAATAATAGGTATTGGCCATAAAAAAACAACCAAATTTAACAGCGGAATAAAGAATAATACAACTGCTATAATCGAACTTATTACCCCTACTAAAATACATTCAACTGCCCGACCCAGGCCCTGTCTTTTGTTCAAATATACCACCTCAAATTTTAGCTTCTGTTGGTATCAAAGTGATTTTTTAAAGCCTTCAAATCACCGTAGGTTTTTTCTATTTCATGATCTTCCAGAATACCCAGCCTGATTTTACGCCGTATTTTCTCGTCTATTATAACATAATTTATCCCCAGCCGTTTTCCCAATAAATAGCACACCGTTATTATGCTGGCCAGTATATCCGAAATGGTAGCCTGGCTTACCTTGCCGCCTTTGGCCAGCACCTTGAATAAACTAGCTGCCTCCATTAGCAGCTCACTCTTTAACCATTCTATTATCCTGATATTTTTGGCAATATCTATATCATTTGCCTTTTGCATGGCTTTCCAAAACCCCGTCCATAATAATATACCTTATATATTCTCTTAAATTAATATTTTTCCTGCTATTAAAATTATAAAACGTCAAACCGGGGATGGGCAGATATCCCGATGGCCATAGCTTTTGTAGGGATAGCTGCCCAAGTATTTATAATACATGGCACTATTAGATATTGTTTCCAATATGCGCCGTATTATATCCTGCTGCCGATGTCCCTCAAAGTCTATATAGAACAGATACTGTCCCAGCATGGTTTTAGCCGGCCTTGATTCTATCTTAGTAAGGTTAATATTAAAACGGGCGAAAATTTCCAGGATCTTGTACAGACTTCCGGGTCGGTGGTCCACCATAAATACAATGGACGATTTATCCCTACCGGTAGGTGGGGGTATTTCTTTGCCCAGCACTACAAACCGTGTGCTGTTGTAACCGTTGTCGTGGATGTTTTTTTTGAGCACCCTCAGGCCAAAGGCTTGCGCCGCCTCCACCGTGGATATGGCCGCGCTGTCCGATGTCCCCACCACCCTTTTGGCGGCTTCCGCGGTACTTAATGTATAATGGATTTCCACTCCTTTAAGGTTGCGTTCCAGGAAGGACCTGCACTGGGCTATGGCCTGGGGATGGGACAGTATTTTGGTTATGTCGTTCATAGTAGTACCATGGGATACCAAAAGGTTATGAACGATGGGCAGTATAATTTCAAATTGGATATATAAATCCACTTGATGGGTGAGCATATCAAGGGTTACATTTATCGAACCCTCCTGGGAATTTTCAATGGGCACCACGCCCTGTTCGGCTTCGCCCCTGTCCACGGCTGATATCAGTTCAGGTATAGACGGATATTCCACCCCCCTGAAGCTTTCATCCCTAAACTCCTCCATATATAAATATGCCGCCCGTTGGGTAAATGTACCTTTGGGTCCTAAAAAAGCCAATGTACCCATAACGTCACCCCTTAGTTTCAAGGTATGTCCTTCTATAAAAAAACAGCCCGTTAGGCTGCTTTTTATCCCTATCACTCTTCGGTGTAAGGTAATAAGGCTATGTTTCTCGCTCGCTTAATTGCGGTCGTCAACTGCCTTTGATGTTTGGCACAATTACCGGAAATCCTTTTGGGCAATATTTTTCCCCTTTCGGTAATATACCTTCGAAGTCTATTTACATCTTTATAATCTATACATTCAATCTTGTCTATACAAAAATTACAGACACGTTTTTTCGCCCTTCGAGAGCCTTGACGCTTCTTGGCTTCCGCCATGTATTACTACCTCCTTTGCCTTAGAATGGGAGTTCGTCATCCTCTACTGCTTCGCTAAAGAAATCGTCTTCCTGTTGATCGTAAGTGCGGTTATCTTCATCGGGTACCGCATCCTTTACCGGACTGCCGCTGGTGCTTGCTCTGTCTAAAAATCTAACCTCGTCGGCTACTATTTCGGTGATATAACGCCGTTGCCCGTCCTGACCCTCGTAGCTTCTGGTTTGTATCCTTCCGCATACGGCTACCAGCCTGCCCTTGGTAAGATAATTGGCACAGGTCTCTCCCAGCTTTCGCCAGGCCACTATGGGCAGAAAGTCGGTCTCCCTTTCACCCTGTTGATTGGTATAACCTCTGTCCACCGCCAGGGTAAAGGTAGCCACGCTTGTACCCGAGGTCAAGTATCTCAATTCAGGGTCCCTGGTCAAACGCCCTATGAGAATTGCTCTATTTAACATTAAAAACACCAGCCTTTAAACAATTAATCCTTTTGCTTGACTATTAAATACCTAATAATGTCACCGGTTATTCTATATACCCTTTCCAATTCCTGGGGTACTGTAGGTGCTGCCGCAAAATTCATCAGCACATAATAGCCTTCTTTAAAGTCTTTGACCTTATAGGCCAATTTTCTTTTACCCCATTCATCGATATTATCTACCTGTCCACCCTCTTGAACAATAAGATTTTTGAATTTTTCAACTACCGCCTTGGTGGCTTCTTCGTCCAATTCCGGGTTGATGACAAATATGGTTTCGTATTTGTTCACTGATACTCACCTCCTTTTGGTCTAAGCGGCCCTGTTTAAACAACAGAGCAAGGATATCTAGACTAAAATTATATCACTATTAAAAATCAATTGCAATAATGCATTTCTTTTTCACCGTATTTAACCGTACCATTTTTCCGCCGGCCCTATAAAGCCGTTGCCTTGAAAAAATACGGCGGGCCGGGGAGTTTGTCTACTCGTCAATGATGTCAGCTATGGGCGCACCGGGAGGTACGATGGGAAACACTTTCTCATCCCGGTCTATAATACATTCAATCAAAACAGGTCCGTCATAATCCAAGGCTTCCTTGAGCACCTCTTCCACCTTAGCCTTGTCATCCAATCGCATACCCTTTATGTTATAGGCCTGGGCCAGCTTAACAAAATCCACATCCCCGCCCAGGGTAGTGTTTGAGAAACGCTTGTTAAAAAACAGGTGCTGCCACTGTCTTACCATACCCAAAGCGCTGTTGTTCATAATGATCTCTATGATGGGAAGCTTGTACCTGGCCACGGTGGCCAGTTCATTGGCATTCATCCTAAAGCTCCCGTCCCCGGCTATGTTTATAACCCTTTTATGGGGACAACCCACCTGAGCGCCTATGGCCGCACCCAGCCCATATCCCATGGTGCCCAAACCTCCTGACGAGATAAAGGTCCTGGGCTGTGAATAATTAAAATACTGGGCCGCCCATATCTGATGCTGTCCAACTTCAGTGGTAATAATATAATTATCCCTGGCCATTTGATACAATTTTGAAAGTATAAATTGGGGTTTTAAGCTACCGTCATCCGTGTATTTCAGCGGGTATTGCCTTTTCCATTCCTCTACCCTTTTATTCCAGTCGTCCAACCTTTTTTCTTCTATCATATCCACAAGCCTTGATAATATAACCTTAACGTCGCCGTTTAAAGGTATGTGAGTTTCAATGTTTTTACCCAGCTCCGCCGGGTCTATGTCAATATGGATTATCTTGGCGGAGGGTGCAAACTTGGACACATCACCTATAACCCTATCACTGAACCTAACGCCCACGGCTACAATAAGGTCGCAGTTGGAAACGGTATAATTGGCATATCTAGAACCATGCATGCCCACCAGGCCCAAATACTGGGGATGATCCGCCGGAAAGGCACCCAAACCCATTAAGGAAGTAACGACGGGGGCTTTGAGTTTTTGTGCAAACTCGGTCAGCTCCCTATGAGCATTGGCTATTATTACACCTCCACCGGTGAAAACTACCGGCCTTTCACTGGCCCTGATAACTTCCACCGCCGCCTTTAAACCGTTCTCTAATCTTTCGGCTTGCTTTCCAAATTCCCCATGGGCACCTTTATTCCCGTTGGAAGTATCGATAACCCGCGGCCGGTAATCTATAACGGCCGTCTGAATATCCTTGGGAATGTCCACCAGTACAGGCCCGGGCCTGCCGCTTCGGGCAATATCAAAGGCCTTTCTTATGATATCCGGCAACGCCTGGGCATCCTTTACTATAAAGTTATGCTTGGTTATGGGCATGGTAATGCCGGTTATATCTACCTCCTGGAAGGAATCCTTGCCCAACAGATCCAAGGATACCTGGCCGGTAAAAACCACCATGGGCACCGAGTCCATATAGGCCGTGGCTATGCCCGTGACGGTATTGGTCGCACCGGGACCGGACGTAGCAAACACCACCCCTACTCTACCAGTCGCCCGGGCATATCCGTCGGCACCGTGGGTGGCCCCCTGTTCATGGGAAGTCAGGATATGAGTCAAATCCGAATCCAACAACGCATCGTAAATAGGCAGGACCGCACCACCCGGAAAACCAAAAATGGTGTCCACCCCTTGTTCCTTCAAGCATTGTATCAACACCTGGGCTCCTGTCAGTTTCATCTCTTATCACTCCTTGAACGTGTTATGGAAAAATAAAATCCCCCATCCCCAACCGCTCTAGGGACGAAGGATACTCCTACCTCCGTGGTACCACCCTTGTTTATCGATATAAAATCGACCTCATTAGATACGCCAGACAAAAACCTGGTTATATCCTACACTATAACGGGTGTCACCGTTGGAACCTACTGGTCCTTTCAGCTCCACGGCTCCGGGATGACCTTCAGTCTTTATCATTATTACCGGTTTGCAGCTTCCCCGGCTCTCTGGAAATAATGCCCCAAAGACCTACTCTTCCCTTCACAGCCTTTATTAAAAGTAAAAATATTTAAACTCTATTCTAATACATTCCTTTACATATTGCAATACCTTTAAACCTTTTTAATGCATCTTATCTATTGATGTACATATGGATATACTATAAAATTAAATTAAAAGTTTTTGTATAATTAAGGAAATTAACCATGGATATACTGCGGGTAAAAAACCTTACCAAAAAATTTTCCCAGCAAGACGGGATATATAATATTAGCTTTAGCATAAAACAAGGCCGGCTTGTAGGACTTATAGGCCCAAACGGCTCCGGTAAAACCACTACCTTACGGTGTATATTAAACCTTATACGGCCGGACACCGGAAGGGTGCACGTGGAAAGCTACGACCTTACGGATAATGATCCTAAGGCAAAGGCCAGGGTGAGTTATGTCCCCGAAATGCCAAGCCTATATGACGATCTGACGGTTTTGGAACATTTAAAATTTATCGCCATGGCCTACGAAGTAGCCCCGGACATTGCCAAGCAACGTTGGGAATCCCTGCTGCGCCGGTTCGAGTTGTGGGATAAACGAAATGATATACCCACCAACTTTTCCAAGGGCATGAAACAAAAGGTGATGATAGCCTGCAGTCTAATCCATGATGCATCGGTATTTTTGGTTGACGAGCCCTTTATGGGCCTGGACCCCAGGGCGTCCAAAATGTTTAAGGATATATTGACGGATCTGAAAAGCAAAAATAAGGGAATACTTATGGCCACCCACATACTGGACACCGCGGAAAAACTTTGCGATGAGTACATACTCTTGTACAAAGGCAGTATCAGAGCCATGGGTACCATTGAACAATTGCGGGAAGCATCCGCCCTAGGTCCCCATGCATCCCTCGAGGATATTTTTATTAAGCTGACCGAGGACATAAATTAGCCATGAATAAGGGAATTAGGTATATAAACAACCTGCGGTTTAAAAGATGGAAGGAGAAATGCAAAAGAAAATGCAAACAATATCTGGGGGATTGGTATGTAATAATATATTTCGCAGTTTTATGCTGTTTGCTATACCTAGGCATGCTGCAACATCCCCCCGGTTGGTTTTTGGAAATAAGCCAAAGGGTATATTTCTTTATTACCACCTCCGGCTTTTCTTTAATACCTTCCATATTGGTGTTTTATGTTTTTAAAGGCTTGAGGGAAAGCCCCTTAACCTTTAGCCCGGCGGACGGTCCCTTTCTTTTTATAACTCCTGTTTCGCCAAAAGACTATATAACTGTCAAATTATTAATAGCCTATGTTAAGATAACGGCTATAGGGACGGCCATATTCCTCATATCATGGCCCTTTGTATCATCGCTGGCCCTGGGCCCCGTATGGCCTTATTTGTCGACCATATTATCCTTTATATTGGCCTTTGCTGCAGGCGTCAATATATCCTGGCTGGTGTTTAACGCAGGGTATAAAACAAAGAAAATTATTAAATATGTATTTATATCCATATTAGTATTAATGACCTTTTTACTCTATTGCCTCGGTTTTTACGGTATCCATATGGGCCATATCCCTTTACCCCAACAATTTTTGCTTTTAGTATCCGGTCTTATTTTCGCCGTCAGCCTTACCGCCCTGTTGTTGCTCAGCAATAAATTGAACTTTCAGGAACTGGAAAGGGACAGCGTATCAAAATCCAAAGCAAAAATTTATACATGGCTTGGAAATGCGGCAACTCTTAAAACCCCGGTCCGCAAATTTTCCTTTTTGAAATTTTCACTGCCTGGCTACCGTCCGGGCGGATCAAGCATAGTATGGAAAAACACAGCCCAATTGCTTAAAAGAAGCATAGCTTATTATATATATAAATTCCTCATACCCCTGGCGGTATTAATATACATGGTTTCAAGGTTTCCCTTTTTACCCTTCCAGGCGATATTCTTTGTGCTGGCACTGTACTTTATGCTGTCCAGCCATGCCATACACGACAGCCTGTTATATGAACTTAACAATTTCGATTATCTTCAACTCATTCCGGTATCGACCAAGGATATTACAGGGGGTTACGGGCGGGGTGTGTTTATATGGACAGTCATATGCTGCCTGGTCTTCATAATATTCATTATGGTAATACCCGGCTTCCATAAATACGCCATTATATCGGCCTTTTTATCAATACCCGGTATAGCCTCCTTTTTAACCTGGAGCAGTATATACAACATATTGTCCGACCAACCCGGGGAAAAGTACAATAATTCCGCCAAGGGCAATGAACTGGTTGTTATTTTGCTCCTTTTGGCTCTTCCCGTATTGTCGTTCTATCTGTTTTCCCTGGGCATATCCCCTTTGCTGTTACCGTTTCTGTGCACTCTAATATACCTGCCTCTGGCAAAGGTATACAGAAAAAAAGCAATAAAGGTTTTAGAGGAAATGCTGTCATAGGATTTTCCATAGAACACCCAGCCACAGCCCATCAAACCTTTCAATATTTCCTTATTTATCACCCATCTCCAAAAAGTACTACACATTTTAACAAAATAATGATATAATAAAAAACGAACATATATTCGGTATATAAATCGGGTGATGTTAAAGTGAGCAGGTGTATTTTTCATATAGACTGTAACTCCGCCTTCTTGTCCTTCCAGGCTGCATATAATCTTTCGGTGGGACACAAATTGGATTTAAGGAAGATACCTGCCGTCGTGGGCGGCAGTCAGGCCGATAGGCGGGGCGTGGTACTGGCCAAATCCATACCCTGCAAGAACTACGGCATAAAAACCGGTGAACCCCTGGCCAAGGCAAAGGAAAAATGTCCAGGCCTTGTGATAGTGCCGCCCAATTATCCCCTTTATATGAAATGCCACAAGGCCCTTATGGACATCCTAAGGGAATACTCACCCCTGGTCCAGTCCTTTTCCATAGACGAGGCCTTTTTAGACTATACCGGTATGGAAGAGCACTTCGGCCCCTGCCTTAAAGGTGCCACGCTGATAAAGAACAGGATACGGGAAGAGCTCGGTTTTACGGTTAATATAGGCATAAGCACCAACAAACTGCTGGCTAAAATGGCCTCGGATTTCACCAAACCCGACAGGGTCCATACCCTCTTTCCTCAAGAAATCCCGTCGAAGTTATGGCCCCTGCCGGTGGAAAGGCTTTTTATGGTGGGTAGGGCAACCAAGGCCAAGCTCAACGAATTGGGCATCTTCACCATAGGGGATTTAGCCAATTATAACAGAGAACTGTTGGGCTGGAAATTAAAGAGCCACGGCCTGCTGATACACGACTACGCCAACGGTATAGAAAACAGCCCCGTACTGCCCAACGATAATATTCAAATGAAGGGTATGGGAAATTCCACCACCATTAAATTCGACGTGGATAATAAAAAGGATGCCCACAAGGTACTATTGTCCCTGGCGGAAACAGTAGCCGCCAGGCTGAGAAATGAAGGGTATAAGTGTGGTGTTGTATCAGTAAGCATCAAAACCCATGAATTTTTACGTTACTCCCACCAGCGTAAGCTGGCCGCTCCCACCGACAACACCAATGAGCTTTACGAAATAGCAACACAATTATTCGACGAAGCATGGAACGGAGAGCCCATCTGCCACTTGGGCATCCACGTCTCCCACCTGTACCCCCGGGAATTTACCCAATATACTCTTTTCGATAATGTAAAAAAAGGAGCAATGCTATCATCTCTGGACAGGGCGGTGGATAATATAAGGAAAAAGTACGGCGGCCATTCAATTTTCAGGGCCACATATCTATACTCGGGCATGTCTCCCATGGCGGGAGGAGTAGGGACCGAAGACTATGCTGTCATGGGCAACATACTTTAATGGAGGGAGCTGAAAATGAAGGTAGTTAATAAGCCCATAGACGTAATCGCGGTGTTTTATAGCAGTGGTGACATGAAACCCATCAGATTCAGGATAAACAATAAGGCGGTACCCGTGGATAGAATCCTAAAGCAGTATGACGAAAGGATCGCCGGCAATATAAGAAAATGTTTTGTGTGCATAAATAACGAGGTTTTGGTATACGAAATAAAATATGAAATATCTACCGGCAGGTGGGTGTTGTTTAAAATATAACTTAATCCCCCCTGCCACACTTTCTCAGTACATATGTCCATTTAGCGCCGTTTAGAACTTAAATCAAAAATTGGAGGCGGGTTTACACAACGCATAAATAAAGTCTCTTTTTATAAACAATATAACCCAAACCAAAAATAACGGGTGCCCGTATACAGACACCCGTTATTTTGTGGAAGGAATTATGCTATATCTATTCTTCTGTTTCTTTCTACGTCTTTATCGTCCTTGGGTAGTACTATTGAAAGAACTCCGTTTTCAAATTTGGCCGTTACTTCTTCGTTTTTAATATTTTCCACTAAAAAGCTTCTTGACATATATCCGGATCTTATTTCCTTTCTTATATAATTAGCTGCTTCTTCCTTTGTTTCTTCTTTATTATTGACCGATATGGTGAGCCTATTATCGTTAAGTTCTACATTTATTTGGTCCTTTTTAACACCGGGTAATTGGGCTTCTATCACATACTCCCCTTCCATTTCTTTGATGTCAACCTTCATGGTGTCTTGGTGGAAAGCAGGTAAGAATCCGTCATTAAAGAAGCTTTCGAAGAAGTTTTCCATGTCAAACAGACCACGGAGTCTTTTTCCGGCAATACTGTTTCTGTTGTTATATGGGGTCAAACCAAACATATAAACACCTCCCGTTGATCTTACTTTGACTTACCTTGACCTTTAATTTATTTATAACACCTACGGCAACTATGTTCAAACCCTGTATTTTGCCTTTAAAGATTATATTTCCCTTATTTAGTTAATTGCACTCAAATACATGGGGAACTCTTAAGATTTCATCCATTTAATCCCTGTCCTTGGCCGTTTCAAATCATTTCTCCAGGACTGAAGTATCCTGCGCCCTGTAGAAGTTCTGTATCCATCCCGGCAGCCATCCCGACAGCCTATAAAAGGCTATGTAACAGACAATACCAAGGACCACACCCCAAATCAGATCTATAATGGAATGCTGTTTTACGAATACCGTCGATGCGCAAATTAAAATCATGCAAATCGTGGAAACCGTTTTTAAACCCTTCCTATTTTCAAAGAGTGAACTCTTTGCCACGGCTAAATGTACAGCAATGGAATTAAAAACATGTATACTTGGACAAACATTGGTTGGCGTATCCATACCATGGATAAACTTGACCAGACGGGAAAAAATATCGTTTCCGGACACCTCAGGCCTTAAGTCCAGACCATTGGGGAATAATATGTAAATGATATAACACACAAGCATTCCGGTAAACATAAAAAATACTAGTCGGTAATAATCCCTGACGGATTTTAAACCGAAATATAAAATGGCGGCAGCCATGTAAATAAACCAGAAAAGATAGGGTATAATAAACTCTTTGATAAAGGGAATATAGTCGTCTAAAACAGATTCTATAATATATTTTGGTACGAGGTTGCGTTCGCAGTATCCGTATAATGCCAATGTGATTCCGAATAAGGCCAACCAACCAAAATGCCTATACTTATAAATAAGTTTCTTTATAGTTTCCAATTTTCAACGTCCCCTCTGTTCAAAGCCTACTAAAAAAATAAGAGTACACATCAAAAACTATACAATAAAATCTTTAATTCGTCAAATCCAAATCCCTCCGACGGCATATAAATTACCGGTTGATAAAGATGCATAACCTCAATAAATTAAAGGCTTTAGATGAGCTTTACCGGCGTTAAAGTGCTAAAGCCCCGTCTTTTGCTGACATAGGCACCTGCCTAAAGTTACAGTCTTTACTATAATTGATGTAACATATTGTATGGACTTAAAGAAAGGTTATAATTAATTCGACATTTCTGTTTGCCATATATCCGCCAAGGCCAGCATAACACCCAAATTTTATGAGCTACAATGAAATAATATTATACCAGGACAGTACGTATGCTAAATATAAAACCCATACAAAATGGAACAAACAAATAATCCGGTGTGTAAAATAACACCGGATTATTGCTATCTTGTATTGCCTTGCATCCGAAAATTTTTTAGCATATTTGGTAACAGCCTTCAATCGTGGACCGTACAACCCACACAGACCTAAAAGCAACCGTTGACGTATATTGGTTATCGTTTGAAATCACGATTTTAACGTATGGGTATGCAAATCCTCTGACCTATCATAAGTCGGTTAGGATCCACACCTGGGTTGGCACGCATAATGGCATCCACAGTGGTACCAAACCGCTGGGCAAGGCTAAAGAAAGTATCCCCTGCCTGGATTACATATACTATGGTACCCGGCGGACATACACTAGGCGGTGCCCCGGGTATACATATCCTTTGGCCTATCATCAATCGGTTGGGATCCACACCTGGGTTGGCACGTATTATGGCATCTACAGTGGTACCAAACCGCTGGGCAAGGCTAAAGAAGGTGTCCCCTGCCTGGACTGTATAGGCAAAGGTGCCCGGCGGGCATTGCTGCAGGGCGCCTACGCCGGTATCTGTATCCTGCAACGCATCATAATCTTCTGTGGATAATTTGTCTGCCGATGCTTGCTGTTCCTTGTTATAGTACTTTTTATTACTCACTAAGTTTCACCTCCCGGTCGGTATACACTTCATTTCTATATATATATATTCATGTTCCGGGTATAAGGTGAAACCATAAAATATTAAATAGAATAACAGGCTAATCTTGTATTATTCTAAGGGTGCCGAAAACCACATCCGCCTCCATGTTAAAGGTTTTGTCGGAATGATCCGCAGTTTTTGATATATACGTACCGTCCCCGAAGCTGACCACCGTATTATCGGGCATTATCCCACTGGCAAAGGCAGCGTTGACCTTAACGGACACCGGAGCATCGGCATCCAGCCGTATGACTGCATCGCTGAAAATGACGTGGATTTTTATAGTTTGGTCAATGTCTTCATAGGATATATCCCTTAAGTCAACCACGCCGCTGCTGAAAATAATATTATGCTTATACTGGGGCTGTACCGGTTTAATGGTACCGGTTCTGAAGATAATATCATTGCTGTCCCTAATGGGATACCCGCCCACCATCACCCAAAGACCTACAAATATAATAACAACTCCGGCAATAATGCGGCCGACGGGTATATTTAGATTAAAGGTATATTTAAGGACAATTACAATACCTATAGCCATTAGCAAAAACCCCAAAAAATAATCATTAAAAAATTTCATGGGCATTCCTCCTGTATTATCCCTGGCTTTAATCCATTATATAACCTATACCCTCAACCTACAATAAAGATTAAATTTTTGCTATAAAAAATATAAGCTTTAGGGGAGCCCTTGCTACCCCAAAGCTTATAAAAAGTTGTGTCCGATACATATATGTCTTAATTCTTTTTTGCAGCCTGCACTTACCTTCTACCGGGGTATACACAACCTTTGGCCTATGGCCAACCTGCCCGGGATAATGCCCGGGTTTAATGCTATTATTGCAAACGCCGTAGTATTGAATCTTCGGGCAATTAGGAACAGGGTATCACCAGGCTGTACTGTATAGGCAAAGGTGCCCGGTGGACATACTCTCGGTGGTGCGGTACTGGGTATACATATCCTTTGGCCTACAAAAATGACATTGGGATCCAGGCCCGGATTTACCGCAACAATGGCAGCTACCGTAGTATTAAACCGCTGGGCTATGGCAAACACGGTATCGCCCGGCTGTACCGTATAGGCAAAGGTGCCCGGCGGACATGCCCCCGGTGGCGCAACACTGGGTATGCAGATTCTCTGACCTATGAATATGACATTAGGATCTATACCGGGATTTGCTGCAATTATGGCCGCCACTGTAGTATTAAACCGTCGGGCTATGGCGAATAAGGTATCACCAGGCTGTACTGTATAGGCAAAGGTACCCGGC
The DNA here is from genome assembly GCA_012838995.1 of Clostridiales bacterium. GTDB lineage: Bacteria > Bacillota > Clostridia > DUOD01 > DUOD01 > DUOD01. The sequence goes on along the minus strand of DUOD01000024.1, from coordinate 7,116 downwards.
GGACATACTGCCGGCGGCGGAGCGGGTACTCTGGGTATACAAATCCTCTGGCCTACAAAGAGTACGTTGGGATCGATCCCCGGATTAGCTGCAATAATGGCAGCCACCGTAGTGCCAAATCTTAAAGCCAGGGTGAACAGGGTGTCCCCCTGCACCACGGTATAGGCAAAGGTGCCCGGCGGACATGCACCCGGCGGTGGCACGACACTGGGTATGCATATCCTTTGGCCTACAAAAATGACATTGGGGTCCAGTCCAGGGTTTACCGCCACGATGGCATCCACCGTGGTATTAAACCGCTGGGCTATGGCAAACACGGTATCGCCAGGCTGTACGGTATATGAAAAAGTGCCGGCAGGGCACTGCTGTTGTGCTTCTACTTCCTCATAATCACGGTAATCGGCATATTCACCATCCATTACCTTATCACCTCCTGCAAAGGTATATTATATTAGATATCTATAATATATATATTCCCTTTGCAATTAAATGGTGAAGGCAAAGGATTAAATAGGCTATGCCATAGAAAGTCTCATCATTGCTTCTGTATATATTTTTATATTGGTCATAAGATCCTGTATATCCATGTACTCGTCCCTCTGATGGGCCAGCTCCGGCCGGCCGGGGAACGTGGGTCCAAAGGCCACTCCGTTTTTGAGGGCCCTGGCATAGGTGGCACCGCCTATGGTAAAGGCATAGGGCGGCTGCCCGGTTGTTTTTTGATATATGTCCTTTAAAATATTTATAATGTAGCTGTCTTCCTTAACATATAGGGGCTCCAGCCTGTTTTCCACCTTGCATTTGTATCCCAGCCCCTCGGCCATTCGGGTAAAGTCTTCCACCGCCCGATCCATTGAATAAGTCACGGGATACCGGGTATTTACCTTAAGGTATATGGCTTGATTATTCTTGCCTACAATACCTACATTTACCGTCATGGATCCGGATACCTCGTCTTTTACAAATAAACCGGTATCCCGACCGTTGTGGTCCATGGCCAACCGACCTATATGGAACAATACCTCGTTTAGGTGTTCATCGCCGCTGTCCAAAAAATGCAAAAACTTAAAAAGCCGGCCAATGGCGTTTTTGCCCTTTTCGGGTGTGCTGCCGTGGGCCGGCTGTCCCCGGCTTTCCACCCTATACCTTCCCCCGTCCATTGATGTTATCGATACATCATAACCGGTATCCTCAACAAAGGCCCTTTGGAGATCGGCCACCTCTCCTCCAAGGCCTTGATCCCTTATCTCAATAGTACAGCAACAATAATCGGGTACCGCGTTGGCAGCCGTCCCACCCTTAATGTCTTCAATGGAAAATCGGGGTGCCCTCCATTCTATATCCTTTTCCATATGAATGACAAGGACGCCCTTTTCGCCGTTTATAACGGGATAACTACCGTCAAAGGCCAGACCTATTTGGGGCATTTTCTCACGGCTAAAGTAATAATTAACACACTCCCAGTCGTTCTCTTCATTGGCGCCGTATATGATGCGTATGGTTCTTTGGGGCATAAAGCCTTGCTCCTTTAATGCCAAAAGGGCATAAAGGGCGGCAATGCCTGGACCCTTATCATCCACCGCTCCCCTACCGTATATCCTGTTATCATGCACCTGTCCCTCAAAGGGCGGATAGGTCCAGCCGCTGCCTGCCGGTACAACATCGACATGGGTTAGGATGCCCAGAATTTCGTCGCCCTCACCGTATTGTACGTGTCCTGCATACCCGTCCAGGTTTTTAACCTCAAAACCCATGCTATCGCCTAGGTTTAATACATAATCCAGCGCCTTAGCAACCTTTGGGCCAAAGGGTGCTCCCGGACGGGGAGGGCTGATTACACTGGGTATTTTTATAAATTCTTTAAGAGAGGATATTATCTCCTCCCGGTATTTGTTCAAGAATATATCCATATCCAAAGTTTTCCCCTTCTTTCCTTAATCAGGACGCGTCGTTTTAGAATCTGTCGTTAACGGTAAAGCCGGTGCCCATTACCTCCTTGGTATCGCTTACGGATATAAAGGCACTCTCGTCTATCTCCCGGACAATTTCCTTAAGCCGGGCCAGCTCCAGTGTCTTTACTATGCAGTATATAAGCTGTTTCTTGCCTTTTGTATACGCGCCTTCGCCCTTTATAAAGGTTACACCTCTGTGAAGTTTGGACATTATTTCATGGGCCAACTGCTCTGATTTATTGGATACTATTATAACCATCTTGCCGTGGTTAAAACCTTCCTGAATGGCGTCTATGGCCTTTGAGGACACGTACATGGATACTATGGTGAAAAGGGCCAGCTCGATGCTGATAACCAACGCACCTAGGACGAGTATAACGGCGTTCACCGCCATGTTCACCCACCCTATATCAAGGGAAAAATACTTGTTAACAATGACAGATATTATGCCCGTACCTCCCATGGACGCCCCGTTCCTAAGTACTATCCCGGAACCCACTCCGGTTATCAGACCGCCAAATAGAGCTGCTATGATGGGATTGCCCACCGGCAGAATAACACCCTTGGTCAGTTCGAGGAAGGTTGAATAAGCTGCCATACCGATAATGCTAAGGTACATAAACCGCGGGCTGATATATTTGTACCCCATTATAAATAAGGGTACGTTAAGAACAAAGACGGTAATACTTAAAGGCAGGGAAAACACATAAAACAGGATGATTCCTATGCCGGTAACGCCGCCGCTTAGCAGTTTATGGGGTACCAACAGGGCATTCACCGACACTGCGCTTATAAAGGTGCCTAAAAGTATAAAGGGTAACCGCCTTAATAAAAATTCTTTAAAGTCCCTTTCCATAAATTTAACACCTATCCCTTTTTATTTATAAGCCAACAATAAACATAAAAATCTGTTTTAGCTTTTATATGGTAAAGGGAGCATTACTGCCCCCTATTTGACTACTATCTTTATTATTTATTTGACCACTGCTCCGGTATTGGCTGAAGTTACCAGCCTGGCATACCTGGCCAGGTAACCCTTGGTTATCTTCGGCTCGGGTGCCTTCCACTCGCTACGTCGTCTGTCCAGCTCCTGTTGTGGCACCATGAGCTCCAACTTACCGGCGGGTATATCTATGCTTATCATATCCCCATCCTTGACCAGGGCAATGGTACCGCCTTCCATGGCCTCCGGGGATACATGTCCTATGGAAGCACCCCTGGTGGCGCCGGAGAACCGACCGTCGGTTATCAGGGCCACATGCTTATCAAGGCCCATACCGGCCAGGGCGGATGTTGGAGACAGCATTTCCCGCATACCGGGACCGCCCTTTGGTCCCTCATACCTGATTACTACCACTTCGCCCTTGTTTATCTTACCGTTTAGTATGGCATCTATAACTTCCTCTTCCGAATCGAAAACCCTGGCCGGCCCTTTATGAACCAGCATCTCAGGTGCCACCGCTGATTGTTTTACCACTGCACCCTCGGGGGCAAGGTTACCCCATAGCACGGCAATACCGCCCGTGGTGCTGTATGGGTTGTCTATACTCCTTATAATATTATAATCCTTTACAGTAACATTCTTTATATTGTCTCCTATCGTACCGCCTGTTACCGTTAACAAATTGGTATTTATCAATCCCTTTTTGTTAAGCTCAGCCATAACTGCCGGCACACCGCCTGCCCTGTGTAAATCTTCTACCTGGTCCGGCCCCGCGGGGCTAAGCCTGCACAGATTGGGCGTTCGGCCGCTGATCTCGTTTACCATGTCCAGATTTATTTTAATACCCGCTTCATGGGCGATGGCGGGTAAATGCAGCACCGAATTGGTGGAACAACCCAGAGCCATATCCAGCGTCAGAGCATTATAGAAGGCCTCTTCCGTTAATATATCGGAAGGTTTGATATTTTTCTCAACCAGTTCCATTATTTTTATACCGGAATACTTGGCAAGTCTAATCCTCTCGGCATACACCGCAGGTATGGTACCGTTACCCGGCAAAGCCATACCCAAAGCCTCGGTTAAGCAGTTCATGGAATTGGCGGTAAACATCCCGGCACAGGATCCGCATCCCGGACAGCCCTGCTCCTCCAGTTCTTCCAGCTGCTGCAATGACATCCTCCCGGCTTTTACGGCACCCACGCCTTCGAATAGGGAAGTCAGGGTAATTTTTTGGTCCCCAATCCTGCCTCCCAACATGGGCCCGCCGCTAACCACCAGGGCGGGTATATCCAACCGGGCTGCGGCCATCAGCATACCGGGTACTATTTTATCGCAGTTGGGTACCAATACCAAACCGTCAAAGCCATGGGCTATGGCCATACATTCTATGCTATCGGCTATTAATTCCCTGGTAGCCAGCGAATATTTCATGCCTATGTGGTTCATGGCAATACCGTCGCACACACCGATGGCCGGAAATTCCACCGGCGTACCGCCGCCCATCCTGATACCGGCCTTAACCGCCTCAGCTATCCTGTCCAAGTGTATATGCCCCGGCACTATCTCACTCTTGGCATTGACCACACCTATTAAAGGCCTGTCCAGCTCTTCCTTAATATACCCCATGGCATTGAACAATGAACGATGGGGTGCCTTTTCCATACCCTTCTTTACTCTATCACTAATCATTTCTCTAACCTACCTCCACAAAAAACATAAAAATATTAACACAATTATAACACTTTTTCTGGGCGGTCTACAAATGATTTGCCTATTATGGCGGAAAAAGAAACGGTATGAACAAAAATCAAACACCCATCTGGAAATATATACCATAATATGGTTTTTTTATCGGCAATTTTAAAAAATATTTCTTATTCTCAGTAATTTATTACTTAACTTTTTAAAAATTAATGATACAATATACTTTAGGTATTATATAGTTGCAAAATTTTTAGATTTTGTAAACTTATGATAAACTTAAATTTATGTAGTAATATTTATTGCAAAAATTGTAATAAGTGAGGTTAAAGATCAATGCGTGTAGGTATTCCCCGTGCTCTATTGTACTGGTACTATATACCTTTATGGGAAACTTTTTTTAAGGAGCTGGGGGTGGAGGTAATAACCACTCCGCCCACCACCAAAGGAATAATTAACAAAGGAATAAAACATTCCGTTCCGGAGATATGTCTGCCTATTAAGATTTATATGGGACATGTCTTTGAACTTTTGGACCGGGGTGCGGACTGTCTGTTCATACCCAGGATGGTTTCCATCAAAAAAATGACCACCTTTTGTCCCAAGTTTTTGGGCATGCCCGACATGGTAAGGTTTGCTGTGGAGGATAGAAACTGTCGTATTTTGTCCCCCCACATCAAAGCTCCCACCGAAAATATAGCCCGTCTGTCCAACTTCATCGAAATAGGCGAATTCTTCAACAAGGATAAGAAAACCACAGCCCGGGCTTTAAAGCGGGCGGAAAAGGTATGGCTAAAGTACAGATCGCTTAACATGCAAGGCTATACCTGTGCCGAGGCACTGGATTATATAAATGGCAAAGCGCCGCTGCCGGTCAAGGAAAAAAAGGACGTTACCATCGGCCTTATGGGTTATGTTTACAATATATATGACAGTTTTATATCCATGGACGTTTTAACAAAGTTAAAAAACTTGGACGTAAACGTCTTAACCTTTGAAATGATAAAACCAAAAACATTAAATGCGCCCATAAAAAAACTTAACAAGGCGCTGTTTTGGGATTTTTCCAATAAGATATTTGCAGCCGGCATGCATTTCCTGGACAACCCCAATATAGATGGGATAATCCATGTAACTGCATTCAATTGCGGCCCCGATTCATTTTTGGGCAAATTAATGGAAATCAAGTCGGAAGCCTGCAAGAAACCCTTTATGACCATCAGGGTGGACGAACATACCGGAGAAAGTCATATGAATACAAGGCTTGAAGCTTTTATAGATATGTTGAGGAGAAGGGATTTTGTTAAAACCGGGGAGGTGACATCATGAAAGTTTCCTTTCCTTATATGGGCAACGTTCACCATTATTATAAACTAATGAAGCTTTTAGGCCATGAAGTAATCATGCCGCCCCGGCCCAGTCAGCGTACCGTAGACTTGGGTGTAAAATATGCCCCGGAGTTTGCCTGCTTTCCCATGAAGGTTATGTTGGGCACATACCTGGAGGTAATAGAAATGGGTGCCGAGGTAATAGTATCCAGCGGCGGTAAGGGTCCCTGCAGGGCAGGCTATTATGGTGAAACCCAAAGGGCAATTTTGAAGAGTTTGGGCCATGATGCACAATTAATCATAGTGGACGGACCATATATAGGTATAAGAAAGCTGTTAAAAATTATTTCTATAATAAAGGGCAAAAATTCATGGCGTCGGTTGTTTCAGATAGGTACCATAATATACCAGCAGATGAAATACATGGACGAGTTGGAAAAGCAGATACAAATTATGAAGGCCCATGAGGTAAGAAGAGGCGACTGCCAACGGGCGTGGAACAAGATTGTTGAAATATTCGACAAAGAGGATACAAAAGAAGGCCTTGATAAAGCCTATAAACTCAGCAAGGAGTTGTTATCCAGCATACCCCTTCATCCGGTGGAGGACCATCAACGGATTAAAGTGGGTATAGTAGGGGAAATATACGTTGTTATGGAACCCTCCGTTAACCTTAACCTGGAGGACTTCCTGGGCAGTAGGGGTGTTGAAACGGAAAGATCCCATTATATATCCGAATGGGTAGAGGCAAATTTGATACCCAAATCCTATAGAAAAGATGACTTCCATGAAAGAATACAGCAAAAGGGTGAAAGGTTTATTGAGATACCCATAGGCGGCCACGCCAAGGAAACCATGGGACATATCGTGGACTATAAAGAACGGGGATTTGACGGTGTTATACACCTGATGCCCTTTGGTTGCCTACCCGAGCTGGTATCTCAAAGTATAATGCCATCAGTTATGAAAGACCTTGACATGCCTGTCTTAACCCTGGCGATTGACGAACAAACGGCCGAGGCCAATGTATACACACGGGTAGAAGCATTTATCGACTTAATCAAAGCAAAAAAATTTGAACATAATATTAAAAAGGAAGAGGTCGCATTTGTATGAGGGAAGTATATTTAGGTATAGACGTTGGATCCGTTAGCACCAACGTCGTTGCCGTAGACGAAAACTATGATATATT
>DUOD01000023.1 GCA_012838995.1 Clostridiales bacterium | reverse complement strand
TCGGATGCTTCGGAAAGTGTCTAACAATCGTAATACAACTATATAATATGGCAGATATTATTTTAGGTTGTAGACCTATATATGAAACAATATTTTATACAAGACCTAATAACCTTGCACCCTGGGCGACGATAAAGCATAACACAATACCCGTAACAGTAGGAAGTGCAAAGGAAACCAGAGTCCATTTCGGGCTCTGTGTTTCTTTACCGATGGTCCAAAGAGTAGTACCACAAGGCCAATGGTTTAACGAGAACAACATTGTACAAACCGCAGTTAGCCAAGTCCAACCATTATCAACAAACAATTGCTTCATTTCATTTAAGCTATTAAGTTCCAGCATTGATCCCTTGGCCATATAACCCATTATCAATATTGGAATGACAATTTCATTTGCAGGAAAACCCAGTATAAATGCCATCATTATATAACCATCCATTCCTAATAATTGGGCGAAGGGGTTTAAAAACCGGGCACAATGGGTAAGCAAATTTGCACTCCCAATTGTAATATTAGCCATGCCCCATATTACAAAACCGGCCGGAGCAGCAACTGCAATGGCACGGCCCAGTACGAACAAAGTGCGATCAAAGACGGAACGGACGATTATTCTTCCAACCTGAGGTTTTCTGTAGGGTGGCAACTCCAAGGTGAAGGAAGAAGGCAAACCCTTTAGTATGGTTTTCGACAAAACTTTGGAAACAGATAGGGTAATTAAAACTCCTAATATAATCAGTGCCAGGATTGACAATGCAGCTATTGCAGAACTAAAAGCACCGGCTGTGCTTGAAATAAATATGGTGGCAAGGGTGATAAGGGTCGGGAAACGTCCATTACAAGGAACAAAATTATTGGTAATAGTTGCAATCAACCTTTCCCTTGGAGAATCTATGATTCTACATGCAATAACACCGGCGGCATTACATCCAAAGCCCATACATGTAGTTAATGCTTGCTTACCATGGGCACAAGCCTTTTTAAAGAAATAGTCTAAGTTAAAGGCTACCCTGGGAAGATACCCTAAGTCTTCCAGCAAGGTGAACAATGGAAAGAAAATGGCCATTGGTGGCAGCATAACCGACACAACCCACGCCAACGTGCGGTACATACCCAGTACGAGGATATCATGTACCCACTGGGGTGTGCCCAGCCGGCTGAAAAAATCGGTTAACTGACCTTCAATCCAGAATAGACCTTTAGCCAGAATATCAGAAGGTATGTTAGCTCCTTTTATGGTAAGCCAAAATACTATACCCAGAAGGGCAAGCATAATGGGAATACCAAGGGATCTGGATGTCAAAACCTTATCTATTTTGCGGTCCAGTTCATTATGCACTCTGTTCTGTAAATAGACGACCTCTTTGCTTATGTTTTCTGCTGTTTTTATGATATCAAAAACGATATGATCCCTTAGATCGTTTAAACGAACATTCTCTTTTTTAAGTTTTTCATGGGCATCATGCAATTTTTTATTTAATTGCTTATCTTTTGACAAATCAAAATTAAGGTAATTATTTATCGATTCCATTAATGCATCGTCCCCATCGAGAAGGCGAAGGGCTACCCATTTACTATTAATCCTATTATTAACTAAATCATTGATACGGGGCTCAACTTCTTTAATCGATTTTTCAAGAATTTTATTATAATCTACCGGCTTAGGATTTGTTTTTATCAGGCCTCTGACAACCTTCTCAACGGTATCCTTAAATTCTTCCAAACCTTCTCCGCTTCTTGCAATGGTTCCTATCACGGGCACACCCAGAATTTCCTCTAATTTTTTTAAATCAATTTTTATTCCCTTTCTTTTTGCTTCATCTAAAAGATTTACACATACCACTACCTTATCCGTAATTTCCATTATCTGAAGTACCAGGTTAAGATTTCTCTCTAAACAGGTGGCATCGGTAACAACAACAGTGGCATGGGGATTTCCGAAACAAATAAAATCCCTTGCTATTTGCTCCTCAACGGAATTGGCTAACAATGAATAAGTTCCCGGCAAATCAACCAGTACATATCTTTTATCTTTATATGTGTACTTACCTTGAGTATTAGTAACGGTTTTACCGGGCCAATTTCCGGTGTGTTGATTAAGTCCTGTAAGGCCATTGAATACGGTACTTTTACCTGTGTTAGGGTTACCGGCTAATGCAATTACAATATCGTCCGGTGATTGTAATTCTACTTCAAACATTTCCTTTAAGACGCTTATACCTGTAGATTGACTTGTTAAACCCATAAACAAGCCCCCTTTTAGCAAACTGTTTCAACTAAAATCTTGGATGCTTCTTCCAATCTTAAAGCGATGATTGCACCTCTAATTTGATATGCTATGGGATCTCCGGCAGGACTTATCAGTAGAGGTTCCACTATTGTACCATTAATTAGACCTAAATCCAGCATTCTTCTACGAGCCCTTCCTTGGGCAGTAATCTTTTTTACCCTGCCAAAAGAGCCAATGGTCAATTCATGTAAGGGGATTAAATCCTCTCCCATAAAAAAACCTCCATTTTAATAATTTTTTATCAAATTCCCTCATAAGTTAGCTATGGGAAAGATTTTTTGCCTTAACTAATAATTAAGGTATGCGTAAAATTTAATTTTTGTTACATTTAAATGCCAATTTTAAAGGAGATGGAATTTTTGAAAAATGAAAGAGAGTTTTATACTGTTAGAGGCTATCAAATGCTGGATTCAGAAAATAAATTATTAACTTCCAGTTTGGAAGATTATATGGAAATGATATACCGAATATGTGGTAAAGAAGGGTATATTAGGGTTAATCAATTAGCTAAAAAATTAAATGTAAAGCCCTCATCAACAACCAAAAGTTTAAAAAAATTACGAGAGCTGGGTTTAATAGACTATCAGAGGTATGGAATTATTAAACTGACACAAAAAGGCGGAGAAATAGGGGAGTTTCTCTTACGAAGGCATAAAATCATAGAACGGTTTTTAAAAAATCTTGGAATACAAAAGACGCTGCTAAAAGATACAGAAATGATAGAACATGATGTGAGCATAAATACTTTAAAAAATATACATTTATTAAATGAGTTTTTTTCCAGAAATCCTAAAGTTACGGAAATGTTTAAAGACTTTAAAAAAAGACATAAATTTTAGGCATACTTGCTACCCATCGATAAAACGAATATTATTGGGTAAAAGCTTTTGAAAGAGGATTGTGCATAGTAATTTTCTTTTCAAGTTTTTTAAATACTTATAACTATAAAAACAACTTTTTCTGCCACAAAAAGGAGTTTTAAAATTCTTTTTTTGTGGTTTTTATTTATTTTAATAATGTAGCAGAATAGTAAGCTAAATACTTGAAATAATAAAGATTGATGGAATTTTACTACCTTGTGTATTTTCGGCACAGGATACATATTTTTTAGAAAGGAGATAATATGCCAACATTATTTGAAAAAGTGAAAATAGGAAATTTAGAACTAAAAAATCGCGTCGTTATGAATCCCATGGGGTTTTCACACACAGATCCCGATGGTGGGTTTTCAGACCGCCAGATTGAATACTACGTAGAACGGGCAAGGGGTGGATTTGGACTGATTTACCCCACTGCTACTATGGTCACCACAGAGTTTGAACCCGCACCCATGCCCAATGTACTGGAGAACTATTCCCAGGCAACACGCCTTTCAATCCTTTGTGAAAAGGTGCATAATTACGGTGCCAAAGTATGTGCACAACTATCCCTTGGTTTAGGCCGGGTATCCTTTATTGATCCCTTTACCGCACCAAAATCCGCCAGTGCTGTTCCCTCATTTTTCTTTCCTGAGCTAATATGTACGCCATATACCAAGGACGAGATCAAATTTTTAGTGAAAAAATTCGGATACGCCTCTTTACTGGCTAAAAATGCCGGTGTTGATGCCATTGAAATACATGCCTATGGCGGCTATCTCATAGATCAGTTCCTTACTCCGTTATGGAACAAGCGTACAGATGAATACGGAGGCAGCCTTGAAAACAGGTTGCGCATATTATACGAGCTTTGTGATGCTGTTTGGGAGAATTGCGGTAAAGATTTTCCCCTAATTGTTAAATTAACCCCTGACCATCAGATAGAAGGCGGCAGGACCCTTGAAGAGGGTATTGAGCTGCTTAAAACACTGGACGATACGGGATTTACGGCTTTCCACTTAGATCTTGGCACCTATGAATGTTGGTATAATGCAGTAACAACGGTGTATCAGAAAGAAGGGGTACAGCTTTATTTGGCTGAAGCCGCAAAAAAAGCAGGAATAAAAACACCCCTTCTAGTCCAGGGGAAACTGGGCAACCCGGTATTGGCCGAAAAAGTGGTTAGTGAAGGCATTGCAGAATTAATTGGGCTTGGACATCCTGCCCTTACGGATCCCTACTGGCCTGTCAAAGCAAAGGAAGGACGCTATGAGGACATTGTGCCATGTATAGGCTGTAACGAGTGTATTTACACAAATTTAACCAACCAAAGATTTGCGTGCGCCGTTAACCCGCGCATGGGTATGGAAAGAGACTATAACCTTTCACCTGCCCCTGACAAACTTTTTGTTTTGGTAATAGGGGGAGGCCCCGGAGGGATTACCGCCGCCATAACTGCGGCACAGCGTGGTTTTGAAGTGGAACTGTGGGAGAAATCGGACCGGTTGGGTGGAGCCTTAAGGGCGGCAGGTGCACCAAAATTTAAAGAAGCAGTGGCTAAATATGTTGAGTATTTAAAAATACAGCTTCATAAAAGTAATGTAAAGATACGGGTAAATAAGGAAGGGACAGCGGAGGAGATCTTGAAGAAAAACCCTTATGCTGTCATAATTGCCGGTGGTGCTAAGCCCATCATTCCCAGCATCCCAGGGATGGAGAAAATACGGGTAATGGATGCCAATGAAATGCTAATCAACGGAGATTGCCCGGGGAATAAAGTTGTTGTTTTAGGTGGTGGGCTTGTGGGCTGTGAAGCTGCACTGCATTTGGATAATTTGGGTAAGGAAGTCACTATTGTAGAAAAGTTAGATGAACTTCTCCTTACTGCAAATTACGCTACCAACAATGATTTGGCCCTAAAAAAACTGCTTTCTGAATCCAACATTCGGGTGATCACCGGTGCCTTTCCATCTTATATTGATGCAGGTAAGATAATTGTCTCCAGGAACGGTGAAAGCATTGACATTCCTTGCGATACTTTGATTATTGCCGTTGGCTACCAAGCCGATAAGAGCCTTGAACAGGCACTGGAAGGGAAAATTGACAGGGTATTCACCATAGGTGATAATGTAAAACCGGCAAAAGTTATTGATGCTGTGCATCAGGGCTTTCATACGGCAAGGCTGCTTGAAGAGCTCTGTTGATATGTTTAGTTGGGTTGTAGAAATATTAGCCGTTTTCAGACAAGCAGTAGAAAAGTTGAATTAATCTCTTAAAGTTGCCCAATCATACCGATTAGCGGAATGGAAAAGATGTTTTAACTCAATAGCATACTTTATTGAGTATATGGATATATACAGAGAACAAAATCTTTGGTTATTAATTGAACAGCACCCCTTTCTTGATCATAGGGCCAACAATCCGTCAAGGAGGGGATATTTTTTTGCCCATATTTATTTTATAAAGGTACAATTATTTGATACCCTGAGGAAGCTCTTTTCCAACGGGGTGCGAATATAAAGTATAGAACATGGATGCAAAATTTAACAGGTTTTATTAGATGTCGAAAAATAGCGAAATATGCAATGAATTTTTTAGAAAATAAATACTTATAAAATCCAATTTTGATTATTTGAAATTAAACAAAAAATAAACGACAAATTGGAGTTTGTTGGTAATTGCCAAAGCAAAAATATTTGATATAATTGTCCAATACAGAAAGGGGGGAGTTGAAGTTGAGAAGAAAAATCATGGCTATCTTGTTGGTTAGCATCCTAGTTTTAACATTTGCTATTACAGGATGCTCAAACTCCGGAGAAGATGCCGCACAAACAGATGTAGAACAGGTTGAACAAGCCGTGGAAGATACCCAAGAATCAACTGGAGAATCCGAAGAACTGGCTGAAGAATCTGAAGAAGCAACCATAGATTCCGGAGAGACGACGCAAGATTCCGAGGAAGCAACGGAAGAATCCGGAGAAGTAATACAAGGTTCTGAAGAGGCTACAGAAAGCTCTCAAGAAGCGACTGAAGCCCCTGAAGAAGTTGTTGAATAGATGACGGAATTTGAAAAAAGACACGGCAAAAAGTATATAGCATAAGGCCAAGATTTTTTGGCCTTAGCACATGTTTATTTGGCACTCTTATGAGTGCCCTTTTTTATTTGTACACCGGTAAAAAGAAACTTACCTTAAACCAAATCAAAATATTATCTGTTTTAATCGTGTAATTGATATTGTTGGAAAAACAGATA
>DUOD01000022.1 GCA_012838995.1 Clostridiales bacterium | reverse complement strand
GCGGCACAAATTACAGCCTCTTTATCCAAAAATTTATCTGCACTGTCTTTAAGAGCTTTAACTCCGTCGGACAACCTGTCGCAGCCCACCGGTTCAATGTAGCGATATAACCTTTCAATCAGTATTCCAATTGACTTTGGAAGCCTTCCCCTGATAAAACTCCTTAACTCCTCTGTAATATCCTCTTCCGATTGGCCGGGATAGGTTTGAACAACAACTTCCATCCACGAATCGCTTGGTATGCCAAGCTGACCGTAGGGTCCAACTTCCCCGGCCTTTACTTTAGTGATTATTACCTGGGGTTGCTGCGGTGCATTTTTCCATAACCTAGGTTTATCCACCCCCTTTAGCCGTTCCTTTGCAAATTCTCTTATTATATTAATCATGTCAGCAATACCATAGGCCGGATTGTATATTTCATCCCCCGTGTATGGCATTCCGCCTTCACCTATAATAGAAATCTTATACACCAACCCTCCCACACATGCCGGGGAAATCCTAAGGCCGGTGGGCTCTAAGTTAATGGCAAAATCCGCATTATGACCCCGTAACCTTGAAGCGATGGTACCGTTGCCGCTGGCATATTCCTCATCTACAACACTTTCCACAATAACATCCCCCTTGGGCTGCCAACCTATATTTTTCAAAATCTTAACTGCCATTACAGCACATACAAGTCCGCCCTTCATGTCGCAAGACCCTCGGCCGTATATCCTTCCTTCTTTTACAACGCTACTATAGGGTTGACATATCTTCCAGGGTAGGGGTTCCTTTGGGGCTACATCCATGTGACCTGACAGCAGAATGGACCTGCCCTGCCCAATACCCCTCCATAGAGCAACGATGTTTTTTCTGTTTTTATAGTCTCTACCCTTTAAAAATGCAGGATTGGTTTTATAATCCTCTATTTCATCCGGAGCAAACTCATCCAATTCCATATCCAATTTGCGGAATATATCTTTTAATAAGTTCTGCCCCTCAAATTCATAACCAACGGGAGGATTGTTCTCCGTCGGGATATTAACCAAACGGCAGACCAGATCAATAATCTGTTGCCTATGGCCTTCAACCAACTCGTTTATTTCGGGTATACCAGGGACCATACCCATATCCCACCCTTCGGTTAGCTAATTTTGGCACATGAAATCTACAAAAAATTGATTGACCAAGAAGCTTTCCTCACGTATAAGGTATTGGAATAATAATGAAAATCATGTTGATATTTTAGGCGAAACATTTGTTGGATAAGGGGTAAATTTTTGAAATGGTTTAAAAATACAGAATTTAGATATTAAATTCTACTTTATTCTCTGAAAGAAATTATTTATTTCTAATACTTATTCTATATAAAAAAGCTAATTCCTTCCTGATCGTTGATTTAATCTTTATATCATTATAGATTTACCACCTGCCCCGTTCTGGCCGACTCCTCGGCAGCTTCCACAACCCTGATTACCTCTCTGGATTCCTCCAACGTAATAATCGATGGTTTCTTGCCTTTAAGACTACATTCAATAAAATAAGACAGCTCGGTACTTAAAGCTCCCGTCCTCTTACCGTGGACCACCGGCCAATATACCGTATCCGGAATCTTACGCCCCTTTATGTCGTCGATTACCAGGGGATGGGCCGATTCGTTTATATATATCACGCCCTTGGTGCCGATAATTTCCATCCGGGCATCGATGTCGTAGGGCGTGGTGGGCGGCAGGTTCCAAATGCTTTCGGAAACGCCAAAAGCATCATCGCCGTATTTTATAGAAACCCAGCCCACATCCGGATGGGGAAGATTTCTACGATTAGATGCCATAGCGTATACAGACTTGGCCTTTGACGGTATCATCCAGTTCATGAGATCTATATCATGTACTGCATCGCCGGTGATGGAGGACAATACGTTAAGGTGGGGAAGTGCCCTGCCTCCTTCTATATTCCTCCTTGCATATATTGACAGAACATCGCCTATTCTTCCTTCATCGATTTCCCTTTTAGCTATGGCATAATTGTTCTCAAAGCGACATATGTGACCTACCATTATATACTGATTACAATCCTTGGCTGCATCCATTATTTGATCGCATTCCTTTACCGTCAGCGCCATTGGTTTTTCCAACAGTACATGTTTTCCCGACTTTATGGCCGCCAGCGTGGGCAAAAGATGGTCGCGCGCGTGGGTACAAATGCTAACGGCATCTATT
This sequence comes from Clostridiales bacterium, assembly GCA_012838995.1. Lineage (GTDB taxonomy): Bacteria > Bacillota > Clostridia > DUOD01 > DUOD01 > DUOD01. Next base: position 15,096 of record DUOD01000022.1, on the reverse strand, counting down.
TCATCATCTGCTAACAATTCATTATAGTCGGTATAAGTTTTTTTAATACCGTATTTTTCAGCCACTGACTTCAACCGCTTAACCGTCCTGGTACAGATAGCCACAACTTCTGCGTTTGGAATACCCATATAGGTATCCACATGAATCTCACCAAACCATCCGATGCCAATTACACCTACCCTGACTTTATCCATAGTTAACCCCCCTTGTATAATAATTTTAAATTTATTATGAGTTTTTGACTAAAATGTAACTTTTAGAATGCTTATGGGAAAACGTATGCCTATAAACCTAAATCTTACCTATAGATTTCAGATAATCATAGGAATCCTTCACCGCTTGGTTGACCTCTTCCAAGTCCTTTGGTCCGGCCGATGTAAACTCAATTTCTATGCTCATTACAACATCATCCTCTACCAAATCGAATATGGCCGGAAAATCTACATATCCCGCACCCAGTGCCGGAAAATTCCATTCCTCGGGTGGCCCCAGTTTATCCTTTAGATGTATAAATCCTAATTTTGATTTACAAACCCTTAGATCCTCAACCGGGTCTTTATTTCCGTACATTATTACGTTGGCGGTATCAAAATTAATTTTTACATTATCGACCTTTACATCCTTTAAAAGGTTAAAAATACTCTCACCGCTGCCGTATTCCTTGCCATGGGTTTCCAATGCCAAAACAAGATCATGTTGCCTACATACCCCGGCCAGCTCTTCCAGTATATCCACTAAACTGGTTATTTTCTCCTTCTGTTCTTTTTTCAAATGGGCCTCATCAATGGAAGTCACTATAAACCTGCACCCAAAAAACGCTGCCAGTTTTATGTTCTCTATAAAATCCGGCAACCTTTCCGGGTCGGTAACACTGCAATGCCCGCTCAAAGCCACCGGCTCCAACCCAAGATTGGCTAATTTCCTTTTGACGGCACTCAGCTCATCTTTTCCCATGTAGGGCATTACGTGTTCAGTCCAACCCTTAACAGCACACAGTTCTACATACTTAAAACCGGCGGCAGATATGCCGGACAGGGCCTGATCAAGGGTAAAACCATGATAGGTATTGGTGTTTACGGCAATTGTCCTTGCCATGACGCGACCTCCTTATCTTTTTTAAATCATTAAGATGGGCACTGAAGTTTTTAAATTACTTCCTTATTATTTCACGCCTATAATTGGTCAGAATTTCCGTACCGGTCTCTGTAATTATTATCCCGTCTTCAAACCTTATGCCATATCTGTCATCAGCAATCCAGATATCCACGTTAAAGACCATACCCGGTTCAAATACCATATCGGTCCTGTTGTCCACCCATGGACCTTCACATTCCTGAAGACCTGTTCCATGGGCCGGTCCGTAAAGGTTTGAATTTGGGAAACCGCTTCTTTCAAGCCTCAGCCTGAACCTTTCATATACATCTTTAAAAGCAACACCGGGCTTTATTGCCTCCAGCGTCTCCTGGGTACACTCCAACGCAACTTCTATCATATTCATATGCCTTTGGGGAATTTCGCCCAGTACAACGGCTCTGCACATATTCCCGCAGTAGCCTTTATATTTTGCGCCCAAGGTAATCTGAACCATGTCGTTTTCTTCAATCCTGCGATCGGTAGATCTGCAAAGGCTCTGGTATGTAGATGGACCCGATGTTATCCATACGGGATAGCTGGTACCCTCGGCACCCAATCTATATATTTCTCCCCGCCAGATTGCTTCCAACTCGGCCTCGGAAATCCCGGGCCTGATAGCGTCTACTGCCTTAATAACAGCATCCTCGGTAATCTCGTAGGCCTTCTTTAACATGGCTATCTCATTTTTGCTCTTATACCATCTGGCTTTCATGATGATATCGTCGGCGCAAACAAATACTGCATCGGGTGCCGACTTTTCAATGTCCTTTACAATCTTATAAGGAATGATGTTCTCATTGGCTATACCGATTTTCTTTATATCGAATTTTTGCCTTAGCTCGTCGAAGAGTTTAGTAAAGCTGTACTGATCAGTGGGTTTATCCCATACCGGAGCGCTGGTTTCGACGTATAAGGGATGTACCCGTATATCCTCTATTTTGGAAAATCTTTTTGCAAAGTCGTAGGATTCCGGCCCGCCGGTTAAAAATATCGGTTGCCCAACTTTGGGAATTACTATCCCCACAAAATCGAAAACACACCAAAAGTCGCTAAGATATCTTATGTTGGCAGATTCACACTCGCACCCATGGGCTATAAGCACATCGATATCATGCTCGTCCATGGATTGCTGTATCTTCTTTGTCCGCATGGCAAACTCTTCTTTAGGAATGACGTTTATTACACCTGAGTTTGTCTTTATCAATTAAAACTCCTCCTCTTTATAAAAACCATGTATTAAACCCAAACTAGACTTAATTGCACTCGGGTACCAACGGACCCGCAAGCTCCCTTAAGAAAAACAGTTTTCCCGGCAGTGTGGGCATAAAGCTGGAAGGTACCCATATATCGGGGGAATACCGCAGAGTAACCCACAGTGACATGCCCTGCCACTGCATACCCCTTCCCAGAACGCCGTCACAACCGCCGATAACTTTATCGGCCTGCAGGAACAATCCCGGACCTATCGTATTGGCATAGCACGGTACCAGAGTGGTTCTGCTTTTAAAGCTGGTAAGTGCGTTTTGCTCAATGGTAAGGGGATGAAGTTGGGCGCCTATTTTGTGGGTTTGGGCCTTCCATTCATCCACCGATTTATATTGCGCTGCAAAATGTGGTTCCCAAAAGGCTATATGGAATACCCTGCCTATGCCGAACACCAACACCAGACGGGCTCCCTCGGCCTTTAGTTGTGCAATTTTATCCTTATATAAAGGTAGGTTATCCTTGGTGGCAAAATTCCTTTGAGAAACCGGAACTGTTAGTTTTCCCAAGGGACCATATAAGGCTTTTTCCATGGCATCCTGGAAAGAACCTTTGGTTTCCGGTGGAATAGTGTTGCCCTCTTCATCGCTCCATTCGTCCATATTAAAACAATGGACATGGTAAGCATCAACATTCCACTCCCTAAGGAAATACGTCACCCATTTATACATACCCATGGGTCCTACGGGAAGGATAAAAACTGCCTTTTGCCCCTTTTCCTTGGTATCCCTGATTTCCTTGGCTATTTCATGACCCATAAAAACCGCAAACTCGTTAAGATCGCTGCAGGCCACCGGCTGAAAATCAGGGTGCCAGAAGGGTTGACGATCAAAAACAGTACTGGGAGCATTGCTACAGCATTTTTCTATTTTAGCCATATCCCACCCCTCAGGGATAAACTTTTCCATCATAGAACCTTTATAAGTTGATAAAAAATTCATAAACTATTCTCCTTTTTTGTTTTTCATTTGGCACTATACCTCAACAAATGTACCGTTCTCGGATGATGTATAAGCTGCTTCCACTATCCTTTGTACCTCCACCGCTTGCCAAGCCGGTACCTCTACCTGCTTTCCATACAGTATTGAATCGGAAAAGGACTGGATTTCTTTGGTATACATATTCCCAAGTTCCCCCTTTAATATTTCGGCTATTACTTCTTTTTTATCTTGTTGTGCATCATAACCTTTTTGCTCCTCTACCTTAAGCACTTGAACGGTCCCGCCTTCTACCTGGCCTATGGTTTCATCGGCTATTATTTTGCCCTTAGTGCCATAAAACTCCATTCGCCACTTAGCGGCCTCATCCGGAATATTGAAATGGGAATCCACGTGGCCGTATGCACCGTTTTCCAACTCAAACATAACCGTTGACGAATCCTCAACCTCGTAGCTAAAGGTTTTGGTCCCGGTAAAGGCAGCCAGTCTTCTAATCTTATAACCCGTCATGTATTGGATAAGATCTATGCAATGTATGCCCATATCCATCAGGGCACCGCCACCCCCCTGGGACTTTATCTGTCTCCAAGCCGAGGGCATATCGGGGTACCAACAGCTAAACTGGGCATTACAGCTTACAAGCTGGCCTATGGCACCTTCCTGGAGCAGTTCCCTTATCCTCCTGTTGTAATCATGAAATCGCATCATAAACCCGGCTGCGAATAATACATCATTCCGTCGACATACTTCAACCAGTTGCTCACCGTCTCGTGCGGTTAAAGCCACCGGTTTTTCTACCAAAATATGTTTTTTAGCCTTTGCTGCCATTAATACCTGCTCTTTGTGGAATACCACGGGAGATGCTATGTATACCGCCTGAACATCGGGATCCCAGACAAGCTTTTCAGCGTCGTCGTAGGCTGCCTTGGCATTATACTTTCGCCTCAATCTTTCGGCAAAATCCATGTCAACTTCCATAACAGCCCACAACTCGGCGTTGTTTGCCAACATCATGCCCGGTATTGTACGCCTGTCGGCTATTCCGCCGGCACCTATCACACCCCATTTAACCTTCATATTTCATACCCCCATCCTTATTCCTCAAATAATGGGCTTCTACAACAATTCAAGTTGCAATTCAAAACCGCAAAAGTCAGTTGTACCACTCTTAACCCAATTAAGCATTTTACCTGTATTTATGGAATTGGGCATACCGGTCCACGGTTCAATGCACACACAGTCGTCAAACAATGTACAAACGGTTACAACACTGTGCTTATCATCTAAAAATATCCGTGCTAAGTAGCGGTCAGCGGGATTTTTCAGCACCACTTCCCTTTTGCCTATACCCCAGAATACATGGTCCAAGGTCTTGGTAAGATCCAGCTTACCCTTTTGCCTCCCCTGGCGTCCGGAGATATAGTCCCTGTAGTATTTCATGTCAAAATCAAAATCTACAACCTCTTTGCGGGAGGTTTTAAAGTATGGGTGCCAACCTATGTAATAGGGCATATCTGTATGGCAGTTATTTTTTATACTTGCTTTTACAAACAAGCTGTATCCCTCTACTTTGTATGTTAGGGTCAACTTAAAATCGAAGGGGTAGTTTTCTTTGATTATTACTTCATTGGGAACGGTGTAAATGCTAACCTCGTTTTGGCATAATCTTTCTATTGAAAAGGTCATGTCTTTTACAAAACCGTGAAAGGGCATTGTATATTCCTTTCCCACCAGAGTATAAACGTCATTCTCTGTTTTACTGCAAAAGGGAAACAATACCGGTATACCACCCGAAAGCATATTGGCCATGCCAACCATATCGGGATTAAAGCGAAGTACATCCACGCCTTTAAGCGATATGGTGGAAATCATTCCGCCGTAATCCGGCAGCACTTCTGCCTTAAGGCCGCTTGTTTCATCTTGTATAAGAACCCTTTTCATCTTACTTGATATGTTCCTTAAGCAATTCTTTTACATTATCTATACAGCATTGGATATGTTCTTCTTCCCAGGAAGGATGGAGAAACAGGCTAAAGGTACAATCCCTGAGCCTTCTTGCGTTGGGGCAAATTTCCTTTGTATAATCAATATTTCCATCGGTATATTCCTTGGATTTAAAGGGAAACTGCGCCGTTCCAAAACCTCTGAGCTCCTTATAGGCAGCTTCTTCATAAGCCTCCGGCCACTGTATTCCATAACAAGGTATGCCTCTGGCTGTCAGCTCCTTTATAAATCCATCGGCCTTGATGTTCAATTTGTCAATGTCCAGTATAATAGGGTACCACCAATAAGCATTTTTCCTCTCCGGACTGTTGTATGGAAGTTTTTTTATTCCTTCTAAACCTTCAAAGGCTTGGTCGTACATCTTGGCATATTTAAGCCTTCGTTTTAAATTCCAGCTGTTAAAGCGTGCCAATTCGTTCAAGCCTATAACCGACTGCATCTCGGTCATTCTATAGTTAAAACCCACCCGATTATGTATATAAGGAAGCTTTTCCTCCAGCTCCAGCAGGTTCATCCTGGTCCTTACATCGTAACCATGATCCCTAAAGGAACGACATTCCCATCCCAGGTCCTCATCATTGGTTACCACCATGCCTCCTTCACCGCCCGTGGTAAAATGCTTGCTTTGACAGAAACTGAAGCACCCTACATCTCCGATTACACCGGTTTTTATGCCCTTGTATTCACCGCCAATACATTGGGCACAGTCTTCTATTACTTTTAAGTTATATTTCTTTGCTATCTCGAGTATGAGCCCCATATCGGCCACCACGCCATATAAATGGACTACTACTATACCCTTTGTTCTATGGGTTATTTTCTTTTCAATCTCGTCAGGGTTTATGGTATGGTCATCGGTAACATCGCAAAATACCGGTATTGCACCCGCCTGAACGACGGCAAAGGATGAAGCTATAAAAGAATAAGAAGGAACAATAACCTCATCTCCGGGGCCTATACCGAGACTTGCGATGGCAATATGAAGGGCAGCCGTTCCGTTGGTACAGGATATGGCCATCTTAGCCCCTTCCCATTCTGCAAAGGCCCGCTCAAATTCCATACCCTTAGGTCCGGTCCAATAGTTAACCTTGCCGGATTTTAATACTTTCACCACCTCTTGAAAAGACTTCTCATCAAGCTGGGGCCACATAGGAAAATCAAATTTTTCAATGCCCACAGCATTCATTGCCGGCTTTTTCTCCTTCTCCACACCCATCCACTCCTTATTACACAAAATATTTTATTTTTTTGTAGACTAATACGTAAAATCCTGGGAATTTTATGATATGAGTTTTACGATTAAGAGAAATTCTTGACTACCGATATTATTTTGATGGATTAATTTATTTCTGCAAGAAATGAATTAGATATAATATATATTCTCCAAAAAAATCCAATATCCTTCTTTTCAATAAAAATAATTTAAAATTTTTCCATAAAAAATTAGATCCCCAAATAAACTTAAGGGTATGCACATAAGTTTTTCCGATCTTTACATGCATACCCTTTTATATTCAAAGATATTTTTATTGTTGGTCAAAATTATTACTGGCATCCAAACCTAACCGGTTATTCTTAGCTTCTTGGTCATTTCATCATAATCATCAAGAAGCTTTATAAATACCTCCACAACTTTTGCATCAAACTGATAGCCGGCACCCATAATCAGCTGTTTCTTTGCCTCATCCAAACTTAACTTTGGTCTGTATAACCTGTCGGACATCATGGCATCAAAGGCATCGGCCACTGCAATTATCCTGGACATAAAGGGAATTTCATCACCCTTTATTCCAGACGGATATCCTTTACCGTCAGGTCTTTCATGGTGATGTTTTACAATGGGCACTATGTCCTTAAACATGGAAACGGCGGACAGTATATGGGCTCCCTTAAGGGGATGCTTTTTGATTTCTTCAAGCTCCATTTCATTGAGCTTATCGGTTTTTAATAGGATATCGTCGGAGGTTCCTATTTTACCGATATCATGGAAGATGCCGCTTATTCTTAGTCTTTCGATATCTTCATCGGGCAAACCAAGGCTCTTTCCTATCATGACGGAATAGTAGGCAACCCTGTCGGAATGACCACGGGTGTATTCGTCCTTTGCATTAACGGCAAGCCTTAGGGCCTTAATGGTATCCATATACCGTATCTTAAGCTGCTCATAGGTTTTGTTAAGCTCCTCGTGCTTAATATTTACCAGAGAATGCAAGAAAGCGTTGTTAAGGGAAGATGCCGCCTGACTTGAATAAATCTCGAGCAGTTTAAGGCCTTCTTCATCAACATCGCATTCCACATAAATAACGCCTATGGCTTTGGAAAACTCATTTATTAACGGAAGGATAACCGCTTTATCATGTTTTATAACCTGTTTGCTCGTTCGTGCATAACCTATTTGTTCCATTATCTCCGGGCCTAACATATCAACGAAATCTGAAATCTTGGCTTTAAACCTACCAATACCTTGAAAAATACTGTTGTTCTGAAAAATACCGTTATTTTGCTCGCCCGTGGTATCGTCAACAAGAAAAAAGGCGTCTTTGCTGTCTATTAAAGATAGAATTTCCGATAATATCTCTTCTAATATATTATCTATTGGCTGTAGCTGGTAAATTTTGGGTAGTGCCTGTAGTATTTTATTAAGCCCGTCTCTGAATTTCTTTATTGTTTGCATTTGGGAAATGGATTTTATGCCGGACTCCACCAATAGCAGAAGTTGGTCAAATCTATCGCTTTTTTCACAATATCCCTGTATGTCCAACTTTTTAATGGTTTCCAGCGGTGGGGCAAGATCCTTGTGGCCGGTCAGTAGCAATATGTATAGATCGGTATTGAATTGACGAATTCTTTCAACTACCTTGTCGCCGTGGATAGGCTGCATTAAAAAATCTAAAATAAGGAGATCAAAATGTTCCTGTTTTATTATTTCAATAGCCTCAAGGGGATCGGTTACTCCTTTGCATTTATATCCGTTTTTTCCAAGAACAATGGACAGAGAGTCAATAATGCCTATTTCATCATCAACTATTAATATTTTATATTCCTTTGACTGTCTTAAAGTTTTAAGTCTCATTTTTTACCTCCTGACCTAAGCTGTATTAATAACCACAAGGTATGGAAATGTAAAATGTACTGCCTTTCCCCGGTTGGGATTCGAACCACATATTGCCTCCAAATCGCCCCTTGATTGTAGAATACGACATATAAAGGCCCAAACCGGTGCCGTTTTTGCCTTTAGTAGTCAGCATCTCCTTAAATAACCTGCCTTGAATTTCCGGCGGGATTCCACAACCATAATCCCGGAAGGAAAATATAATGTCCTTACCTTTCTTTACTATCTTAAAATCTATTATACCACTTTTTTCACCATATGACTGTATCGCATTTACAATTATATTATCGAAAATTTGTACCAAATTATTTAATTCTCCCTTTATTTCGGTGTTCATATCCACATGGGACTCTAAATTCAGCTGGCAATTATATCTTTTCAGCTCGTATTTCATTAAGATGTCCACCCTTTTGACTAGCTCTCCAATGGTAAAACTATTGGTACTGGAGTTGCTAAGTCGTACTGCCTGACCTTTTACCGTGGAAATAATGTCGGACATATAAGAACAATGGCGCCTCACTTTTTTAAGCCAATCTTTCATTTCCCGCGCAATTTCATGATGGTCGCTATTGGTCACCCTTTCATCCTCAATGGATTCATCATATTCCGTCACCAAATCCTTTAAGGCTTCAACGGCCCCTGAAATGGACATGATGGGTGTCTTAAGATTGTGGGCAATTCCGCCTATTAATTGGCCTAATGAGGCCAATCGTTCTTGTTCCATTAACATTTCCTGTTTTTCCTGTATGGCTTTTATGTTTTCCTTTTCTTTATCCTGTATACTGTTAAAGGCAGACACCAGATCCCCTATTTCGTCATTGGACGTTACCACGAGTTTCTTTTCAAAATCAATATCGCCTCCGTCGGCTATTTCTTTAAGTCGTTCTGCCACTAAGGTTATTTCACCGGCAAGGCTTTTTGAAAAGTAATATAAAACAAAACAACACAGAGAGAGTAGGGCCGCAAAACTGACTATAAAGAAACTCACCGTATTATTGGATGCTATCACATATTTTATCCCGGCTATCCATTGCTCTCCATTTATATTCACCCACCGTACCGCACCTTGTATGTCATAACCGTAATAGTCATAAACCCTTCCATGATTATCCCTGGACATTTCCCTTAAATATTTTTTGAAAAAGGGACTGAATTTAAGGTTTTCTATGTTAAGACTTTGGTACTCCTGCTGTGGAGATACAACAAACCTTCCATCCTCCCTGCTTTGCAATTGTATTTGATTTATAATATCTTTTAACCGGCTTGGACTGTCTATTTCCCCCGCAACTTCCAGTACCCGGTCCAGTTCACTTGAGTATATTTTGAAAAGAAGATCACCCTTTTCTCTAACAAGCCTTGAATAACCAATGAGAGATGTAAATAAAAGGGCAACTATAAACATTGGAATCATTTGTATAAATATTTTTTTCTTTAAATCAATCCTTTTGCCCGGTGCATCTGTAGGTGAAGATATTTTCAGTAGAGTTTTGGTTAATATTTTTCTTGAGAAAATATGATTTATAACGGCCGCAAGGGTTATAAAAGAGAAAAAAACCATAGAAATCTTTAAAGTGGTAATACTAAAAGACCCGATTGTAAAGGCATGCATTACCATTATAAGGGCATTGGGTACTATCAACTGGATTATATATATACTATAGGGCAAAATCATACATTTCTGTCTTATAACAGTGAGCTCGTGAATGGATTGAGGATCATCCCTACCAAGAAGATTTCTCCAATTTTCCACACCCCGCATTTTATATAGTATTACCATGGCATTTATGAACAAAATAACAACGGTTATTAATATAAACTGCTGTGTATAATCGGCATTTTCCAATTCCCTTTGAAAGGTTCCCCCTACCGTACCCTCGGGGTAGTTTAAAATGATGGGTATCAAAAAATAGAATACCGCAGAGATTATGCTTAATATTATACTGTTGGTAAATATCATATTTAAAGCAGATCTGTTATCCGATACAAATCTTTTTATCCTTGTTGAGAATCTTTCCATTACCGGCATTACCCACTTTCTTGCAATTTTATTGAAGATCAAACCCATACCGTCGTCAACTCACTACTTGAGATACCCGCTGCTTTTCATATATTTTAATATCTTATCTATATATACAACATCAATTTCAGGCCATATAAAGCCAAGATCTTTTAGTATATTAACGGTTAGTCTAGAATCAATATTTACGGATGCGCTGAAATTGAGCATCTTTTTCTTGCTCAGGTTGTTGACGATGCCTGCAATATTCTTTTTTTTGGTATCATCCAGGGCCACCCTGTGAATGTACTGAGAAAACTCTTCCGTTTCCATCACCTTGATATTTATACCGAGGGCATTAAACATGTCCAACATATCTCTAAACTCTATTATATTATGGTTAAAAACATGAAACACCCTGTTGGTAAAATTTTTTATGCTCAGCAGCCTTACGATAGCCCTGCTACAACAATCAACAGGCGTGAATTCTACCCTTTGTTTGAATATCTCTTTACTAACCGCCCCCAGTTTGATAAACGACCTTAGGATATTGTAAAAAGCATTTTCATCGGCATTGTGCTGAAAATAGCCGTCATTATAACGACCGGTTAAATTCCCTACCCTGAAGATACCGGCTTTGAGTCCGTCTGACATCCTGTTGTATACTAGGTTTTCTGCCTCAAATTTGCTGCGTATATATACATTTTCCATATACCTTTGACCTACATAAAAATCCTTTTCCGTAAACGCAGCACAGTTTTGGGATTGCTCAACAAGATAATTCCCGGATATACCCAACGTGGATATATGGGCAAAGGGTATATCAAATTCCAAGCAAAAATCGGCTACCACCCCGGTTCCAAATACGTTGGTCCTTTTAAAGACTTCATAGTCGCCGAAATACTTTACTATGGCAGCAGCATGTATGGCAAGCCCTACCCTTTTTCCTAGATTGCTATAGCTTTGTTCGTCAAGGCCAAACCTTTCGTTACAAATATCACCCCTTATTATAAAAAGCCTTTTATATTCAGCTTCTGTAATCCCGCCAGGGAAATAAAAATCCATAAGATCCATAAGCCGCCTTTTTGCCTGCCCGTCTGATTGTCCTCGCACTATACAATATATATCAGCACTACTGCATGACAATAGCTCCCTTAATATATGAATGCCCAAATAACCCGTGGCACCGGTAAGAAATATTCCCTTATAATGGGATAACCCCTTTGAAACCTCTATTGGAGCGTCATTATTAATCACGGCAGTAGTTGCGGCAATCTCTTGCTCGCTGCTAAACTCATCCGAATCCTTAATAATCCCAAGGATCCTATTTGAAAGCTCCCTAATGGTACTGTATTTATAAAATTCCTGGGTATTCAGGTTCCAATTATATTTAAGCATTTCCATTTGAATTTCTATTATCGATAGGGAATCGCCGCCGATGTCAAAGAAGTCGTCGTCTATACCTATGCCTTTAACGTTAAGGACCTTGCTCCATATTTCGATAAGCTTTCGGTCTACATCATTTCTGGGCTTACTGTGTCTCCCCGGATGCTTTAGGCCTATTTCAGGTTCAGGAAGTGCCTGTCTATCTACTTTACCATTGGGATTAAGGGGCAGCTTGTCCAGTCTTATAAAGCTTGAAGGCACCATATAACTGGGCAATTCTTGACTGAGGGCTGTTTTTAGTTGGGTATCGGTAACGTCGTTGTCACAAACCAGATAAGCACAAATATATTTTCTGCCGTTAATATCTTCTCTGTCTATTACCACCGCTTTTTCAACCCCGTCCTGTTTTAGCAAGTGTTCCTCTATTTCCCCCAATTCTATCCTATAACCCCTTATTTTCACCTGGTTATCCATGCGACCCAGACACTCGATTTCCCCTTGGGGATACCATCTGGCCAAATCGCCTGTTTTATATATCCTTGTACCCGGCTCAAAAGGATTGGGCACAAACTTCTCCCTTGTTAACTCATCTCTGTTGAGATAAGCCCGGGCCAAACTTTCACCGCCTATACACAGTTCACCCTGGACACCTATGGGCATAGGGTTTAAATATTTGTCCAAAATGTATATCTTATAATTATCCAATGCCTTTCCTATATTAATGTCATCGGTGTGGGTAAGATCTTTAAATGTGCAGTACACGGTGGCCTCGGTAGGACCGTACATATTAATTATCCTGGCGTTGGTTATACTCTTTAAACGTTCCAACAATTTTTGCGGAAAAGGCTCACCGCCCAGCACAATCTCCTTTAGTACATTAAAACACTCGATGTTGCTTTGCCCAAAGGCCAGAAGATGCATCCTGGACGGCGTAGTCAAAATCTTCTCTACTTTTTCTTTAATGATAAGCTCGCTTAACAGCTCGGGTATTTTCTGCTGTTGCTCATTGGCAACTACTATTTTGAGTCCTCTCGCCAGGGAAGGGAATATTTCAAAAACGAATATGTCAAAGGACATGGTGGTAACGCTTACAACCGTTGTCCCCGGTTTATAATCCAATAATCCGGCAACATTTTCGATAAAGTTTATAAGAGCTTTATGCTCTATCATAACCGCCTTTGGATTACCGGTAGAACCCGAAGTATAAATGACATAAACTAAATCATTAGGTTTATTGACAATTTCAAGATTTGTTTTGCATTCCTTCTTTATTTCCTCATTATATACATCAATGACAATTCCAGAATAATTAAGCCTTGACATCAACGTCTTTTCCGTTAATAACACCTTGGTATCGCTATCTTTTAACATATAATGTATCCTATCTATAGGATATTCAGGATCAATGGGCAAGTAACAACCTCCTGCCTTGATTATAGCCATTATACCTATAATCATCTCCACAGATCTGCGTACCATTATACCTACTATATCATCGGGTTTTACACCATTTCGCCGTAGGAGACGGGCAAGCTGATTGGCCCTTTCATTAAGCTGACTATAAGTCAATTGTTTGTCCTCAAAAACCACTGCAACATTGTCAGGGTTAAGAGCTACCTGTTCCTCAAAGAGCTGCTGCATGGTTTTATGGGCGGGATATGGCCTATCAGTGTCATTAAAAACATTAATTACCCGTTGCCTTTCGTCCTCGGCAATAAAATCCAGGTGTGCAATGGACTTATCGGGATTGCTAATTACGTCCTCTAAGAGCTTTGTCAAATGCTTGTGCAAATATTCAATGCTTTTTTCATTAAAAACTTGGGCAATATAATCATAATCTATTGTTAGACTTCCTTCGTCTTCTCGATCATTGATATGTATGTAAAGGGAATCTGCCTGATAGCCGTTAAAATGCCATGTTCCTTCGTGATAATTGCCAATGCTTTTATCAAATTTTGCGTTCTGATAAGAAAGTAGTATATCGTATAAGTTATTAACGTTTTTATGTTTCTTCCTTAAATCCCTCAGCAACAGGTCATAGGGATAGTGCTGATGTCTTAATATGCCCATCCAGCTCCTGGTGACATCCTTTACAAAGGACTTAAAATTTATATTCTCTTGTATTTTAATACGCATGGGAACAGTGCTGACAAACATGCCGACAGTATCCTTTTCCCTGCGATTGGACCGGTTAAGCACCGGAGTACCCAATACAATATCATCGTTTTCGGTTGTCCTGTTAATATATACCGCAAGGACGGACAAAAAGATAATGAAAATAGAGGTCTTGTTTCGCTTGCAAAAATCTCTTATTTTTAAGGTAAAGTCCGCTGATAAAACATAGGTCTTTCTTTGGGTCCTAATATTACTGTGGCTGGTACTCCTATTCCTTAAGGTCGCCGGCTCGGGCACCGTATCAAACACGCTTTCCCAATATTCTTTGTCTTTTTGAAAACGTTCAGATGTTTTATACTCTTGCTCGCTTTTTATAAAATCTATATATGAAGGCGTGTTATCAAGTGATATTTCCTTGCCCTCTTTTAGGGCATTATAATACTGGATTATTTTATTGGTTAACTGTACAATCGACCATGCATCAACCACAAGATGGTGAATTTTCATAAAGATTGCCGTTTTATTATCATTTATCTTAATAATGGCAAAATAATATAATTCCGAATCTTCCAAAATAAAGGGGGTTTGGGCTTGTTTTACGGCCCATTTTTCTATTTCTTCGTCACTATATCCACTGAAATCATAAAAATCAATTTTTTTATTTTCATATTCTTTTATATACTGCATGGGTTTACCGTCTTTTTCAACAATATGCAGTCTAAGGGCCTCATTTTCCTTTATAATAATATTAATGGTCTTCTCCAAAAGCTGATAGTCTAAAGCACCTTTAATTCTGAAGGTGCCGGCAATATTACCTATGCTGGTACCCGGAAAGAATTTTTCGGTATACCAAATTCGCTGCTGTGGATGGGTCAAAGGGTAATAATGAATTTTACTGCTCACTCATGCAACCCCCCATTAGATTATGTTAACCATAATACCAGTTTAATAAAAATTTGTATAAAATAATTCATATGCCCAAATTATTCTATTATATTCTCCATTATATGGCGTTATTCCTGAGTCAAGTCCAAATTAGTGTGTAAATTACCTCGGTTATCAAACGGTAGCTAATGAGACAATAGCCTAAGCGTTTTTATGCCGCGAAAGCAGTTGACGATGAGAACATGGCATGTTAGGCTGTTGGC
>DUOD01000021.1 GCA_012838995.1 Clostridiales bacterium | reverse complement strand
ATTCTAACAATAAGCATAATTGTCTTTATGATCATAATACATATCGAAACGCCGTCCCTAGTTCAGGCAAGGGCCCATGCACAACAACCCCAAATATCAGCCCAAGCGGCCATAGTAATGGAAGCCGGTACCAATAGGGTTTTATATGAAAAGAACATTCACAAGCGGCTGGCCAATGCAAGCACAACAAAGATATTGACTGCAATCATTGCCATAGAACATGGAAAATTATCCGACATGGTAAGATCAAGTGCCAACGCCGCAAAAGTTGGAGGCTCTTCCATATGGCTAACCGAGGGCGAGATCCTTTCCATGGAAGAGTTGCTGTATGGGCTGATGCTTAATTCGGGTAATGACGCAGCGGTGGCCATAGCCGAACACATTTCGGGATCGGTAGAGGGATTTGCCGCTTTAATGAACAAAAAGGCAAGGGAAATCGGGGCAATAAATTCTAATTTTGTCAATCCCCACGGCCTACCGGATGATAACCATTATACCACTGCCTATGATTTAGCCCTAATTGCCAGCTATGCCATGAAAAACCCCATATTTAGAAAAATCGTTTCCACCGAGAAAAGAAGAATTTCCTGGCCGGGACATGAATGGGATAGAATTTTGATTAATAAAAACAAATTATTATCCCAATATCAAGGCGCCAACGGTATAAAAACCGGTTATACAAAAAAGGCGGGAAGGTGCCTGGTGGCAGCAGCCCAACGAAATAATATGCAACTTATTTCGGTTGTACTAAATTGCCAGCCCATGTTTGAGGAATCGATAGTTCTGCTGGATCATGCCTTCGACAGGTTTAAGCCACAACCAATTATAAAAAAGGATCGGGTATTAAAGCAAGTAAAAATTGAAAAGGGGGAGGAAAAAAATGTTCAGCTGGTGGCAGACAAAGACATTATCTTGCCCCTTGCTCCTGGGGAAATCAACCATGTTAGAGTGTTCATTGATTATCCAAAATATATCCTCGCACCTGTCCATCGGGGCAAACAATATGGTACAATTAAGGTGAAATTACACAATAAGGACATTGCATCCTGTGCTTTGGTCGCCCAAAGGGACATAAGGGAAAAAAGCTTTACAAAGAGCATAAGAAGTCTGCTTAACCAGTGGGTTAATAGAAAATACATCGGAGGTTAATAGATGATAAGGCTGCACAAATATTTGTCAAATTGCGGCGTTGCCTCGAGGAGAAAATGCGAAAACCTAATAAGTCAGGGCAGAGTGGAGGTTAACGGCCAGATAATAAGAAAGCAGGGTGTAAAAATAAATCCTGAGGAAAGTATAGTAAAGGTTGACGGAAGAATAATCGTACCCAGCCAAAAGAAGGTGTATATCATGCTCAATAAACCCAGGGGCTATATTACATCTGTTACAGATCCCTTCGGCCGCCCAACAGTCATTGATCTGGTCAAGGAAATAAAGGAACGCATAGTACCGGTAGGTAGGCTGGATATGGATACCGAAGGTTTATTGTTATTGACAAACGACGGGGATATACAATACAAACTGACCCATCCCAGACATCAAATCTACAAAGAATATATAGCCGTAATCAAGGGCATACCCACAGCCCATAAAATAGATATGTTTAGAAGGGGCATGGTAATAGACGGAAGGATGACCGCCCCTGCTTATTTTTCAATTATTAAAAGATTACATGACAGGACAATGGTAAGGATCAGGCTGTGGGAAGGACGAAACAGACAAATAAGAAAAATGTGCAAAGCAATAGGTCATGATGTTATCCAATTAAAAAGAACCAAAATCGGAAAATTGGAAATTAACGGTTTACCCTTGGGCTGCTGGCGGCATCTTAAAAACGGGGAAGTTAAATGGCTACAAAAGCTATAAAACCTTTTTATCCCGTCCTAATATTCACCCTTTATAAAACATTTAAATACAATCATCCAAAAATTATATCTTGATAAATGGATAGATTTTGATAAATTATTTAGTTATAATATATTATTAATATTTATTTTTAGGAGTGTGTAAGCAGATGGAGTTGTGGTATACGGAAAAACAAACTAAAAATGTTGGCATTACCTGTAAAGTAAAGGGCACCTTATACAGCAAGCGATCCCAATACCAAAATATAAACGTTATTGACACATACCAGTTCGGAACTATGTTGGTGTTGGATGGTGCAGTTCAAACCACCCTGGTGGATGAATACATATATCATGAGATGATTACCCATGTTCCCTTAAACACCCATAAAAACCCTAAAAATGTACTGGTAATAGGCGGGGGAGACGGCGGTGCAATAAGGGAAATTCTCAAGCACAAAAGCGTGGAAAGGGCCGTACTGGTGGAAATAGACAGACATGTAGTTGAAGCGAGTAAACAGTTTTTGCCGCAAATTAGTTGCGCACTGACCGATAGTAAGTGTCAGGTTCTTATAGAGGATGGTATTGAATATATAAAAAATAATAAAGGCATATACGATGTTATAATAGTGGATTCGACAGATCCCGTGGGTCCTGCCGCTAACCTTTTTTCAAAAGATTTCTATATCTCCATATATGAAGCATTAAAGGATGATGGTATTTTCGTTGCCCAAACCGAATCACCCTTTTACAACCAAGACCTTATAAAAAGGGTTTTTTCTGATGTTAAAGAAGTATTTCCCATAACACAATTATACTGTGCTCCTATTCCCACTTATCCAAGTGGATACTGGAGCTTTACAATGGGCTCTAAAAAATACCATCCTCTTGAGGTGCAAGTGGGCAAGGTAGCAAACCTGGACACAAGGTACTATAACGCCCAAATCCATAAAGCATCCTTCATTCTACCCAATTTTGTTAAGACATTGCTAAAGGACGGTAAGATAAATGATTAAAAATTCCATCTGGCAACATCGGTTCATGGGAAGCAAGGAAAAATACCGTGAAGGCAAAATTATCATGGTCGGTGCACCCATGGACTATTCGGTAAGTTACCGGCCGGGAACACGGTACGGTCCTCAAAAAATTAGAGAAGTATCTTATGTGCTGGAGGAATATAGTCCATACATCAACAGGGAACTGAGTGAAATCGAGTTTTTCGACTACGGGGATATAGAACTGCCCTTTGGCAATATTGAAGAAAGCCTTAAAATAATATATAACGCAACTTTAGAAATACTAGGCGATAATAAAAAACCGCTGTTTATCGGCGGGGAACACTTAATAACCCTTCCCATTGTCAAAGGAATATTTGAAAGGTATGGCGATGATCTCATATTATTACATTTTGATGCCCATGCTGATTTGCGGGAAAGTTATCTGGGCCAGAAACATTCCCATGCCTCGGTAATTAGAAGGATATTGGACTTTTTGCCTGCCAATAATGTATACCAAATGGGTATACGTTCCGGCACCAAGGAAGAATTTAAGTATGGAAGGAAATATACCCATCTCTTTCTTTATGATGTGGTAGAACCAGTAAAAAGTATTTTGAATAAAATCTACGGCAAGCCTATTTATATTACCCTGGACATTGATGTCTTTGACCCCGCCTTTGCCGATGGGACGGGCACCCCAGAACCGGGTGGCTGTACGCCCCACGATATGCTGAAGGTTATACAACTGTTAAAGGACCAAAATGTGGTAGGTTTTGATTTGGTTGAGGTTTCGCCAGTATATGATACTTCCGATAAAACTGCCATACTTGCTGCAAAAATGATAAGGGAAAGTCTTTTATCATTTTTGTAGAAAAGGTTTTGTTTCGTGAATATCATACCGATAAATAATGTAATAACTTTGTTATTATAAAAACTTTTCAAAAGTATAGGAAGATACATAAGTTTAAAGGCATATATGCCTCAAACAAACCTATTTCAGCAAAATTTTGCTTAAAAATAATTTTCCATTAAAATTTGGACAAGCAAAATAAGGGAAGGTGTGGGGCGATATTCCCTCTTTTTTTTGGAAATCAAAAAATATAAAAAATTAAATAAAAAAGAAGGAAAAAAGGAGTTTATGAAGAATATAAAGAATTTGGGGGATAATTGTTTTATTTCTGTTTTTGTGATACATTATATATAAAATATTGTGGAGGGTTTTGGATGAAGGTAGAAGATAAAATCAGGCAAATGCAGGAAAAAAAACTGGATATTCTCCAGGGCGGTGGACAGGAAAGAATACAAAAACAACATGCCGCCAATAAGCTTACCGCCCGGGAAAGAATATCAAAATTATTAGATAAAGATAGTTTTGCCGAAATAGATGCATTTGTGGAACATAGATGCGTTGATTTTGGAATGCAAAACACTGTCGCCAACGGAGATGGAGTGGTAACCGGATATGGCACCATCGACGGTAGACTGGTGTTTATTTATGCCCAGGATTTTACGGTAATAGGCGGTTCACTGGGCGAAATGCATGCGAAAAAGATTTGTAAAGTATTGGACATGGCCATGAAAATGGGTGCCCCCGTTATATGTATCAATGATTCAGGGGGTGCCAGGATACAAGAGGGTATTGACGCCCTGGGAGGCTACGGTGAAATCTTCCTCAGAAACACAAAGGCATCCGGGGTCATACCGCAAATATCGGCAATAATGGGTCCATGTGCCGGCGGTGCAGTGTATTCACCGGCAATTACCGATTTTATTTTTATGGTTAAAAACACAAGCAAAATGTTTGTAACCGGTCCTCAGGTTGTTAAAGCGGTAACCGGCGAAGATGTCAGTGCCGAAGAATTGGGAGGAGCCCAAACTCACAGCACCAAAAGCGGAGTGGCTCATTTTATGGCGGAAAATGAAGAAGAATGCCTCCAACAAATCAGAAGGCTGATAAGCTTTTTACCATCAAATAATCTGGAAGAAACCTACAAGGTGGAATGCAACGACGATTTAAACAGGTTATCACCTCGGCTAAACACCATAATCCCGGATAACCCTAATAAACCCTATGATATGAAAAATGTTATAACAGAAGTGGTGGACAACAATGATTTCTTCGAAATCCATTCCCGTTTTGCCGAAAACATAATAGTAGGTTTTGCAAGGTTCAACGGGATTTCAACGGGGATAATAGCCAATCAGCCCTTGTCCATGGCAGGATGCCTTGATATCAATGCGTCCGACAAAGCAGCAAGATTTATCAGGTTCTGCGATGCCTTTAATATACCCATAGTTACCTTTACCGACGTGCCGGGGTACCTGCCGGGTGTCTCCCAGGAATACGGCGGAATAATAAGACATGGAGCCAAACTCCTCTATGCCTATTCCCAAGCCACGGTTCCAAAAGTTAACATAATCACCCGGAAGGCTTACGGTGGGGCCTATATTGCCATGAGTAGTAAACATCTGGGTGCGGATCTGGTTTTTGCATGGCCGACGGCTGAGATAGCCGTGATGGGTCCCGAAGGTGCGGCCAATATTATATTCAAAAAGGAAATCGAGGCATCCGATGATCCAATAAATACCCGTCAACAAAAGATCGAGGAATATAAGGACAAATTTTCCAACCCCTATAAAGCCGCGTCCCGTGGTTTTGTAGATGATATAATCGAACCCATGGCCACTCGGCCGAGGATAATAAATGCCTTGGAGATTTTATCAAGCAAACGAGAAACAATGCCTCCAAAAAAACATGGAAACATGCCGGTATAACCAGTAAGGAAAGGGGTGTAGGTCGTGGAAACACTAATATATGGCTTAAAGATTACTGTTTTAGGATTGGCTACAGTATTTGTAGGATTATTAATATTAATACTTATAGTAAACCTTATTTCTAGGTTTGTTAATGGGAATAGTTTCAAGAATAGTAGACTTGGCGAAAAAAAAACTGTCCAGATGGTTGAAGTTGAAACAGCGGATACAAACCCCCAATACATGGATACTAAACCCCAGGATGTTCTAGAAAATGACGAATTGATCTGTGTTATTACAGCAGCCGTGGCTGCAAGCTTAGACAGGTCCACCCACAACCTGGTTGTAAGATCTATAAGAAGAGTTGATAATATCAGTCCCATATGGAATAGGACTGGCCGACAAGAGCAAATATGGACTAAACTATAATACATGGAGGAGTAGAAATGAGGAAATTTAGAATAAATGTAAACGGAAAAAGTTATGAAGTTGAAGTAGAAGAGATTAGAGATGGCGCAGTAGTAGACACCAGACCGACGCCTGCACCTGCTACAGCAGTCCCCCCGACAACTACACCTACTACGTCAGCACCCTCGACACCTGCACCTGCTACAGCAGCCTCTTCAGCCCAAACCCCACCAGTAAAATCAAAGACTGGCAATGTAGAAGGAGGCACTCCAGTAACAGCCCCAATGCCCGGAACCGTTCTTTCCGTTAAGGTTAAAGAAGGTGAAAAAGTTGAAAGGGGACAGGTCTTACTTATATTAGAAGCCATGAAAATGGAAAATGAAATAGTTGCCCCCCAGGAGGGTACAGTACTTTCCGTTAATGTAGACGACAACGCTTCGGTAAATTCCGGTGATACGTTGGTAGTAATCGGTTAGGCCTTATTTACGACGAAAAGCGAGGAGATAACTATGATGGACGTACCATTTACACACACCATAAGGAATTTTTTACTAGACACTGGTTTTGCCTCATTAACATGGCAACAGGTGGTAATGCTGGCCATAGCAGGCATACTTATATACCTGGCAATAAAAAAACAGTACGAACCCTTACTGCTCCTTCCCATAGCCTTTGGGATGGTTCTGGCTAACATACCCGTTGCCGGTTTAATGGCCGAACCCGTATATGACAGCACAGGCAAGCTGTCCCAGCCAGGGGGATTATTGTACTATTTATATCAGGGTGTCAAATTAGGCGTATATCCGCCGTTAATTTTTTTAGGTATAGGTGCCATGACAGACTTCGGTCCGCTACTGGCCAATCCTAAGAGCATGTTATTAGGTGCGGCAGCACAACTTGGCATATTTATAACCTTTATTGGCGCCCTTTTCCTAGGATTTAACGGACCTGAGGCCTCCTCCATCGGCATAATCGGCGGAGCGGACGGTCCCACTGCCATATTTTTAACATCCAAGCTGGCACCCCACCTTTTAGGCCCCATTGCCGTAGCAGCTTACTCCTATATGGCGCTGGTACCTATTATCCAGCCGCCAATAATGAAGCTTTTAACCACCAAAAAGGAACGCCAAATTGTAATGGATC
Organism: Clostridiales bacterium; assembly: GCA_012838995.1. Classification (GTDB taxonomy): domain Bacteria; phylum Bacillota; class Clostridia; order DUOD01; family DUOD01; genus DUOD01. The sequence continues at coordinate 13,693 of DUOD01000021.1, read as the reverse complement.
AGTTAAGGCCGGTTTCCAAACTGGAAAAAATACTGTTTCCTATTATAGTAACCATTGTCACCACCTTAATCGTACCCTCGGCAGCCGGATTAATAGGTATGCTTATGTTGGGTAACCTTTTCAGGGAAAGTCTTGTGGTGGACAGATTAAGCAAAACCGCCCAAAACGAACTGATAAATATCATTACAATATTTTTAGGTGTTACGGTAGGGGCTACGGCCAATGCTGAAACCTTTTTAAGGCCCCAGACACTATTTATAATTGTCCTTGGTTTGATAGCTTTCAGTTTCGGCACTGCCAGTGGCGTACTACTGGGCAAACTGATGTGCAAGTTAACCGGCGGGAAAGTTAATCCACTGATAGGCTCGGCAGGGGTTTCGGCGGTACCCATGGCCGCCAGGGTTTCCCAGGTAGTAGGACAAAAAGAAAACCCGAGCAATTTCCTGTTAATGCATGCCATGGGTCCCAACGTAGCCGGTGTAATCGGTTCGGCAATAGCTGCCGGTGTTCTGCTCTCATTATTTGGTTAAATAATTGAAAATCAGGGAGGTTAATAAAATATAATGGCAAAGGTGAAGATTACAGAAACAGTTTTTAGAGATGCCCATCAATCCTTAATGGCTACCAGAATGAAGACCGAAGAAATGCTACCCATAGCAGAAGCTATAGATAAAGTCGGGTACCACTCTATAGAAATGTGGGGTGGCGCCACCTTTGATTCCTGTCTAAGATTTCTAAACGAAGATCCATGGGAAAGGCTTAGGGCTATCAGGAAGGTTGTAAAGAATACTAAACTACAAATGTTGCTCAGGGGTCAAAATTTACTGGGGTATAAACATTATCCGGATGATGTGGTAAGGGAATTCGTAAAACGGGCGGTGGGCAATGGAATAGACATAATAAGAATTTTCGACGCCATAAACGATATAAGAAACTTGGAAACGGCCATGGATGCCACCATAAAGGAAGGTGCCCATGCCCAAGCCGCCATATCATATACCATAAGCCCGGTGCATGATACACAGCATTATATAGATACGGCAAAAAAACTGGAGAACATGGGGGCCAGTTCAATATGCTTAAAGGATATGGCGGGCTTATTAAAACCCTACTATGCCTATGAGCTTATAAGCGAATTAAAAAAAGCGGTTAAGGTACCCATTCAACTGCACTGTCATTATTCCAGCGGTGTTGCGTCCATGACCTATCTAAAGGCAATAGAGGCAGGAGTAGATATTGTGGATACCGCCATATCTCCACTGGCCATGGGCAGTTCCCAACCGCCTACTGAACCATTGGTTGCAACCCTGCAGGGTACTGAATACGATACAGGACTGGATCTAGGCCTTTTAAGCGAGATTGCTGATTATTTCAAGCCTATACAGGAAAAATATATGGCCGAAGGTATGTTAGACCCCAAAATTTTAGGAGTGGATGTAAACACCCTGGTTTACCAAGTACCTGGGGGAATGCTGTCCAATTTGATCTCCCAGTTAAAACAACAAAACAAATTGGATAAATTTGAAGAAGTATTAAAAGAAGTACCAAGGGTAAGGGAAGACCTGGGATATCCGCCTCTGGTAACACCCACAAGTCAAATAGTAGGAACCCAGGCGGTATTAAATGTAATCACCGGTGAAAGGTACAAGATGGTGCCCAGTGAGGTAAAGGCCTACGTCAGGGGCGAGTACGGCAAGTCACTGATGGACGTAAAACCTGAAATAAAGGAAAAGATAATAGGTGATGAGCCTGTAATTGATTGCAGGCCGGCAGACCTTTTGGAACCTCAATTGGAAAAATATAAACAAGAGATTAAGGCCTATATGGAACAACCGGAGGACGTGCTTACCTACGCGCTGTTCCCCCAGGTAGCCATGAATTACTTTAAGTATAGACAGGCACAAAAATATGGAATAGACCACACCATGCTGGATTCAAAGGAAATGACCCATCCTATTTAAAAAAACCCCGCTTAAAGCGGGGTTTTTAATATTACTTTTTCCAAACCCTTAATCCCCATATCCTTTCCTTTGAAAAAATGGGTATATACCCAAAGGGATATTGCAAAAATGTAGCCGGTAAAGGCTATGGACTAATTTTTCTATTGTCTGTATAATCTTATATATAAATACATAAGACAAAAAAATACCCATTACACCAAAAGATCAATATGGATCTTTGATTAGAAAGGGAAGTGACCTATGAAGATATTATTAACCAACGATGACGGTATCATGTCAGAGGGTTTACGAACCTTAGCAAAAAATATATCCAATTTGGGGGATGTAATTGTAGTAGCTCCCAATAGTGAGAAAAGCGCCATCGGCCATGCCATCACCATAAATAATCCTTTGAAAATAAGGAGGATCCACCTGGATTGTAATGAAAAAGAGGCCTATGCCATCGAAGGAACCCCCGTAGACTGTGTAAAGTTCGGGGTAAATGTTATTTTAAACAATACCAAACCTGATATTTTAATATCCGGCATAAACAACGGTATTAACCTAGGAACGGATGTAATATATTCCGGCACGGTATCCGCTGCCATTGAAGGTACCATATTAGGCATAAAATCCATTGCCCTTTCAGCAGGTAATAGCAACGACAGCGGGCTTGAAGCAGCCGCTAAATTTGCAGCCCATATGTCCAGTATTTTACATCAAAAGGAGATGCCCTATGGTACTCTACTTAACGTTAACGTGCCTGCATTACCCGAGAACAAGATAAAAGGCATAAAGGTAGCCAACCTGGGTGTAAAGAAATATGCAGATAAGTACATAAAAAGAAAGGATCCCAGGGGAAATGATTATTATTGGCTATCCGGCGATATTTTGGAAGAAGATGATTGTGTAAATTGTGATATACGGGCCTTTAAAGAGGGATACATTACAATAACACCCCTACACTATGATTTAACAAGATACGATATGATACAAGAGATAGAAAAATGGAACTTCACCTTTAGTTAAAGGAGGATAAATATGGAAGAAGGACTTAAGATATTGTCCACAATTACGTTGGGTTATAACAGTGAGCTATATAAAATTGTAGACTTTCTTAATAAAACCTTAAAACCTAAAAACCTTGTATTCGGATTGGCAAAGGACGGTAAAGATATGTCAATAACCGTTTACGAAGTTGTCCAGTAGTGCCTATTTAAAGAGATGAATGACTAACAGCATTGCAACATTATAAGTATATGATAAAATGTAAACAAAAGGTAAAAACACTGTGGAGGAATGTAATGGTAGAAAAGGAAAACTTAATACACAAAATAAATGGCCTGTACAAAAAAATGAGTAAAGGCCAAAAACTCATTGCCGATTATATATTAAACCAATATGACAAGGCCGCTTTCATGACCGCAGCCAAACTGGGTAAAAAAGTAGGGGTCAGTGAATCTACCGTAGTCAGGTTTGCTTCCGTATTAGGCTATGAGGGGTACCCGCAATTACAAAAAGCCCTGCAGGAATTAATAAGAAACAAACTAACCCTTATGCAAAGAATAGAAATGACCTATGATTTAGACCAGTCCATGATTCTACAAAGCGTGCTTAAAGCCGATATAAACAATATAAAAATGACATTGAACGAAATTGATACCAATACCTTTCTCACAGTTGTGAACGAAATATTTAACGCCAAGAAAATCTATGTGCTGGGTACCAGAAGTTCGGCACCCTTAGCCCAGTTTTTTGGATACTATCTAAATTTTATTTTCCCCAATGTAAAAATTGTAACATCCGGAGTAAGTGACATCTTTGAACAACTGATGCGCATTACCCCTAATGACATATTAATAGGAATAAGTTTTCCCAGGTATTCCAGGCGAACAGTGGAAGCATTAAGTTTTGTAAAAAATAAGGGCGCAAAGGTGGTAGCCATAACCGATAACTCATTATCCCCCCTCACCGCCCATGCCGATTACACCCTAATAGCCCGAAGTAATATTTCTTCCTTTGTGGATTCCATGGTAGCCCCTGCCAGTCTCATTAACGCTTTGCTGATAGCCTTAGGACTGCGGAAAAAGGACGAAGTCTACTCCTATTTTCACGATCTTGAAAAAATTTGGGACAAGTATAAGGTATACCTTAGCAAGGACAAGCCATAACAATAGTCGGAAGACTGCATCAATCATGTCCTTGTCATCTCACATAACTCAGTGGAACAAACAACAAAAATAAGCATTTTTAAAATGCTTATTTTTGTTGTTTGCTGTATATAAATACTATTTGAGCACCAAAATAATAACAACCTTTGGTATAATTGTTATTAATAATTAAAAGGTACAGGTAGTTTATGAAGAAAATATACATTGTAAGGCATGGTGAGACGACTTGGAACACAACGGGTAAAACCCAGGGCAGCAATGATGTTCCGTTATCCTTAAAAGGTATAAAACAGTCGATATGTGTGGGCAAAAGATTAAAAAAATACGAGATACAACGGATATTCGCCAGCAGCTTAAAAAGATCCGTTAAGACCGCCCAGATAATAAACAGTTTTTTAAATGTCCCAATAATCACAACCCATTGCCTAAAAGAAATGAATTTCGGCAAATGGGAAGGGCTTACACTGTCACAGATCGCCCAAAGGTTTCCACACCAGTACAAATTATGGCAGACAGAAGCCGATAAAACCGTCATACCCGACGGGGAAACCATAGCAGATGTTAACAGGCGTCTTGACAGTCTTTTAAGTTATATAAATCAAATAAATGAAAAAAGACTGCTTTTGGTAACCCATGCGTTAATTTCTAAATTATTAATAATAAAAATGCTGGGTTTGAATATAGGTTGCCTGACAAAACTAAAACATAACAACGGAGGGATAAGTCTTGTGGAATATCAACCGCTAAACAGCAGATTGATATTCCACAACGACACCAGTCATTTAGGTAGGTACTATTAGATTTAGTAGAAAAGGGGACTTCCATGAAGAAAGTATTAATTGTCGGCGGAGGTGCCGCGGGAATGATGGCAGCTGTTTCAGCAGCCAACCAAGGGAAGAGGGTATGCCTTTTTGAACGCAACGAAAAGCTGGGTAAGAAAATATATCTGACAGGCAAAGGTAGATGTAACATAACCAATAATATAGCCATGGAACATTTTTTTGATCGTATACCCCGTAACCCTAAGTTCCTGCATAGCGCTTTAAACGTATTATCAAACGACGGGCTTATTAGTTTTTTTGAAAAAAACGGTTTGAAATTAAAGGTTGAAAGGGGAAACAGGATTTTCCCGGCATCGGATAAATCCAGCGATGTAATAAAATTCTTTCATAACTATTTATCCGACAAGGGCGTAGAAATCTACTTAAATACCAGGGTAAAGGACTTGATCGTCGAAAATAACATGGTAAAGGGTATAAAAACGGACAAGGGCACCATATTAGGTGATGCCGTGATAATTGCCACCGGTGGTCTTTCCTATCCATCCACCGGTTCAACGGGAGACGGGTATGCCATGGCAAAAAGATACGGACACAATATTGTAAAAACCGAAGCTGCCCTGGTGCCCATAGAAATTAAAGAGAGTTTTGTGGGCCGACTTCAGGGATTAACGCTCAAAAACATAGAACTGTCCGTCCGATGGGGTAACAAAATCCTGTTCAGGCAATTGGGTGAGCTATTGTTTACTCATTTTGGCATTTCCGGTCCCTTGGTTTTGACTTTAAGCAGCGTAGTAACCACCCAGCAACTGAAAAATTCATCGCTCCTTTTGGACCTTAAACCCGGATTAACCTACGAACAATTGGATAACAGGCTACAAAGGGATTTTGTAAAATATAGCAACAAATATATAAAAAATGCGTTGTTTGATTTATTACCTAAAAGAATTATTCCAATTATTCTGGAAAGGGCAGCAATCGATCAAAGACTCAAGGCAAATCAGGTCTCGCGGAACCAAAGAAAAAACATGGTGGAAGGTATAAAGGGTTTGCCCATGACCTTTTTGCGGAAACGGCCCACTGAAGAGGCGGTAATTACAAGGGGAGGGATAAGTATTAAAGATATAAATTCTTCCACCATGGAATCCAAAATAATATCAAATTTATATTTTGCTGGAGAAATAATAGATGTGGACGGACTTACAGGGGGCTTTAACCTGCAGATTGCATTTTCCACTGGGTATTTGGCCGGTTTAACTTGCTAAGCTAAGGAGGAAATTTAAGGATGACCCGAAAAAAAGACTTTTGGCATGGAATATTATATTGGGTGGACAGAAAGCTGTTGCTTATACTTGCCTTTATGCTATGCATACTAAGCATAACCCAAAGTTTATTAACCGTTGACGGCATAAGGCACATACTCAATTACCAAGCAAAGCTACAAAATGAAAAATTTAACACTGCTCCATCTCTGCCTACAACCGCCAGTGTTACAATCCGGACTGATACTGCAACCGGTAATGCATTTTTACTGATAAACGGCAGAAAGTACTGCCTGTTAAACACACGAACTAAGGTACAAGTGTCGGACGGCGACGTGCTTCATATAGACGGACGTACATCTAACAAAAATTTTAAAGCATACATAAAAGTAAGTCCCGGCGTCGATGAAAAATATCTAAAATCCCAAGTCCATATCCAGGGTAAACTAATGCCCATAGGCAAAATTAAATATAAATAACTGTACACAACACTTAATTGCGATATAATAGATACTGATGGGGAATAGGAGGGAAATACCATGGAGGGTTTAGGTAGTAAGGATATATCCAGGATCGCCATTCAAATGAGCCTGACCAAGGATAGAAACGAGGAAAAAATGTACAAGCAGCGGTTCCAACAAATTAATGTCCACGCCGCGGCAGTGGATTATGGCGGCGAATTTATTTCATCGGTAATGAAAATAGTTGAAAGATCAGTGGTGGCTGCAAAAAGAGAGGGCGTAATTAGCGATTGCCATGCCGAAGAAGGTGCAGTGGCCGGTGCAACCAGAGAGGCCCTGTCCCAAATAATGCCAAAGGCTATAGGTTTAAACGTAGGCGGTAAAATAGGTATTGCGCGATACAATGATCATATATGTGTGGCGGTGTTTTTCGGTATAGGTCTGCTACACCTCAACGAGATAGCCATAGGTTTAGGGCATAGAGTAGTATAAAGGAGTAATTGGGATTATGATAAAGTCAATAAGAGGAGCCATAACTTGTGACAAGAATTGTAAAACCGACATATTAAGCAATGCTACACAACTGCTCAACGCCATAATATCCGCCAATAAACTGTCCAAAGATGAAATAATCTGTATCTTTTTTTCATGTACTTCGGACCTGGACAAAGTTTACCCTGCCGTAGCTGCAAGACAGTTGGGTTTTACCGATATCGGTTTAATGTGTTTTCAAGAAATGCAGGTGGAAAACAGCCTTAAAATGTGTATCAGGGTAATGTTACTGGTAAACCAAAAAAACCAAAGGGACGTTGTCCATGTTTATTTAAAGGGAGCCGAGAAACTGCGCCCCGACCTAAAACTTTCTAACTTTTTGCAAAATGAAAGGGACTGATGACTTTGAAACACTTAAACATAGCTTTAGATGGACCGGCAGGATCGGGAAAAAGTACTATTGCCCGTATTATTTCGGAAAGATTGGGTATTCTCCATCTTGATACGGGAGCCATGTACCGGGCAGTAGCATACAAAGCGATAAAATGCGGGATAAAAAACTATAATGCCGATGGTATAAAAAAGCTTTTACCCTCCTTGGACCTTAAAGTTGTTTATAAGAACAATTGCCAGAAAATAATTTTGGATGGTAAGGATATAACATCCAAAATCCGCACACCCGAAATTTCAGACGGCGCATCTAAAGTGGCAGTTATACCTGAGGTGCGTATAAAGCTGGTTGAAATTCAAAGAAAAATTGCGGCTAATCACGATGTGGTAATGGATGGAAGGGATATAGGAACCTATGTCCTGCCTGAAGCAAAATATAAATTTTTTCTTATAGCTTCCGTGGATGAAAGGGCAAAACGCAGGTGGAAAGAACTTATAAACAAGAATATTTGTTGTACTTACGAACAGGTATTAAAGGATATTATTTTCAGAGACAAAAACGACAGTTGCAGAGCCTTTGCCCCACTGAAAAAAGCAGAAGACGCCATACTTATTGACACCACCGGTAAAAGCATTGAACAGGTGGCAAAAATAATCCTCGATAAACTAAAATAAATCCAACCTTTATATGGAGGTACATATGTTTTATAGTATTTGTAAGGTAATCGTTAAAGCTATATTTAATTTTTTATTCAGGATAAAAGTTCACGGTCTGGAAAACGTTCCTGAAACGGGCAAGTGCATATTGTATTCCAACCACATCTCTCTATTAGATCCCTTAATGATTGCCGTCATTTTAAAACGTAGGATATATTTTATGGCAAAAAAGGAACTATTCGACAACAAGCTGATAGGTCCCATTATTAAGAGATGGGGTGCCTTCCCGGTTAAAAGGGGTAAACCCGATATTAGCGCAATCAAAACCGCCCTAAGGATTTTAAAGGAAGGTAAAATTTTTGGAATATTTCCTGAGGGTACCAGGGGTAAGGAACGCAAGATAAAGGATTTGGAACCCGGAATCGTAATGATTGCAGTAAAATCCAAGGCTCCTGTAATCCCTGTTGTCATTAAAAATAGATATAAATTATTTTCCACCGTTAATATACTAATAGGAAAACCTAGAGTAATATCGACAGAGGGGGACAAGCGACTGTCTCCCCAGGAGATTAAAGAAATTGGAGATCAAATGAAAGGTGCTTTAGAGCAACTTTTGTCAAAACATTTGTCATAATTAAAAAATAGTAATATAATAATAAAGAAAATTTTATTATTTCATGGAGTAATCTTATGAGATTAATTGTAGCAAAGAGTTCGGGATTCTGCTTTGGAGTAAAAAAAGCCATTGAACTGGCCAAGGATAGTATACATAAGTATAATACCATCTATACGCTAGGACCCATTATTCATAATCCCCAAGTGGTCAAGCGTCTTGAAGAAGAGGGAATAAAATCCGTCGATTCCATTGAAAAAATAGCATCCCAGTCTGATACGACATTAATTATCAGATCCCATGGAACCACCCCACAAGTGATAGATAAAATTACAAAAATGAACTTAAACATGATAGATGCCACCTGCCCCTATGTCAAGAGGGTGCATAAAACGGTAAAAGAATTTAGCGATAAAGGTTATAATATAATTATCGTGGGGCAACGTTGTCATCCGGAAATAGTTGGTGTCAACGGATGGTGTAATAATAAGGCATTTATCATAAATTCAATGGAAGAAGCCCGGGAACTGCCCGATATGAATAATATCTGTGTAGTGGCTCAAACTACTTTGGATAAAAATGAATGGCATGAAATTGTCAAAATCCTAAAAACAAAATATAAAGATAAAAATATAGTAATACATAATACCATATGTAGTAATACTTTTCCCAGGCAACAGGAAGCCAGGGAAATTTCAAAAATAGTCACAAAAATGTATGTAATAGGGGGTAAAAACAGTGCAAATACAAGAAAGTTATACGAAATATGCAAAGAGAATTGTAATGAAACCTACTTAATAGAAACTTATAGAGATATCGATTTTTCTAAAATTGATAAACATGATGTTATTGGTATCACTGCAGGAGCGTCCACACCTGATTGGATTATAAAGGAGGTAATTGGTAAAATGCAAGAAAACTTTGATGCAAATGTCGATGATATTAATTTCCAGGAAAGTTTGGAAAAAAACTTTGTGGAATTACATACCGGTGATATATTAACCGGTACCGTTATAAAAGTTTCACAAGAAGAGGTAGTAGTAAACTTGGGATACAAATCCGACGGCATAGTTTCCAAGCAAGAATTTAGTAATGAAAACATAGAAGATTTAAGAGAAGTGGTTAAGGAAGGCGACCAGATTGAAGTGGAAGTAATTAAGGTTAACGACGGGGAAGGAAATGTATTGTTGTCAAAGAAAACCATTGATGAAAAAAGGAGCTGGGACAAAATAGAACAAGCCCATAAGGATAACTCAACCATAAACATCACCATAAAAGAAAAGGTCAAGGGCGGATTAATCGGATATTATGACGTCCTTAGAGTTTTTGTACCGGCCTCCCAGGTTTCTAATAAATACGTCGAGGATCTCAACCAATTCATCAATACAAATTTTGACGTAAAGATAATCGAATGTTCAAAAAGGCAAAATAAAATAGTGGCTTCCAGGAGAGACGTACTAAACGAACAACTGGAAGAACAACAAAAGAAGCTGTGGGACTCTATAAAAGAAGGAGACCGAATAAAGGGAACGGTAAAGAATATAACGGATTTTGGCGTCTTTGTAGACATTGGAGGGGTGGACGGGCTTATCCATATCTCCGATCTTTCTTGGGGAAAGATCAAGGATCCCCATGAAATTTTAAAAACGGGAGATGTTGTAGAAGTAATGATTCTGTCCCTGGATCCCGAGAATGAAAAAATTTCCTTGGGTTTAAAGCAAACAATGCCCCATCCCTGGGATAATATTAAAGATAAATACAAGGAAGGCCAAGTAGTTAAGGGTAAGATAGTAAAAATCACCGGTTTCGGTGCCTTTGTAGAGTTGGAACCGGGCGTTGACGGGCTGATACACATATCACAAATATCAAACGAGAGAATAAACAAGATAAGTGATGTATTAAAGGTCGGTCAAGAGGTTGAAGCTAAAATTTTAGAAATAAAACCGGAGGACAGAAGGATAAGTTTAAGCATTAAGGAACTATTGCCTAAAAAAGAGAAAAGCAACAGTGAACCCGTGGGTGAGAAAGAACAAAAAACTAAATTTGTTAAAGAAGAAATGAAAGTTACCATCGGTGAATTGTTCAAAGATGCCAGTAACAATATAGATATTATAAATGAAAAAATAATAAAAAAAGCTAATGAAGATGAATAAAAAATTTTGATGCGAGCATAATAATAATGACCTCACAAAATACATTGAGACCCCCTTTACATTAAGTCGTGAACAGTATTCACGACTTTTTTTCTATTGTCTTCTATGTTAAAATATAGGTGTTCTCAAAGCCATCATTTAGTTAGGAGCATGTATGCCAATGATTAACGACTATAACGACTTCATAAAAAAAGTGTACGATCTTACCGATATTGATCTTTCAATGTATAAGCCCCGACAAATGAAAAGACGAATTGATTCTTTAATATCCAAAAACAATTCTTCAAATTATAATGAATACTATAAAAAAATTACAACCGATGAAAATCTTTTAAAGGAATTTATAAATTATTTAACCATTAACGTATCCCAATTTTTTCGAAATCCTGCCCAATGGGATATACTGCGAAGCAACATTATACCCAAAATAATGGAAAGTAACGAAAACTTAAAGATGTGGAACGCCGGTTGTGCCACAGGCGAGGAACCATATTCCCTTGTTATGACCATGGCAGATTTTATGCCATTGACAAAAATAAAAGTATTGGCCACCGATATCGACGAAGAAGTATTGATAAAGGCAAAGGTAGGGAAATACAATGACAAATCACTGGAAAATCTGCCAAAAACGCTGAAAAATAAATATTTTTATGAAAAGAAGGGAATGTACTATATAAAGAACGAAATCAAGGATTGCGTTGTCTTTAGAAAACATAACCTTTTAAGTGATCCATACCCCAGCAATTGTGATTTAATCATATGTAGAAATGTCTTGATATATTTTACAGAAGAAGCAAAAGATAAACTATACAAAAAATTTTACAACGCTTTAAAGCCAGGGGGCGTATTTTTCGTAGGCAGTACCGAGCAAATTATTTTCCCCCGTAAATACGGTTTTATACCTATAAGGACCTTCTTTTATAAGAGACCTGACGATAAGAAAAAAGATGGTGCGGATGGTGGGATTTGAACCCACACGTTCGTAAGAACATACGGCCCTGAACCGTACGCGTCTGCCAGTTCCACCACATCCGCAGATAATTAATCAAAGATTTGCTTAATTATTTTAATATAAATCCGAAAAAAAATCAATACCATTAAGAATTTATAATAGCAAAATACTGTTTAAAACATGGTGCCTCGGGGCGGAATCGAACCACCGACACGAGGATTTTCAGTCCACTGCTCTACCAACTGAGCTACCGAGGCTGATATGGCGACCCAGAAGGGACTCGAACCCTCGACCTCCAGCGTGACAGGCTGGCATTCTAACCATCTGAACTACTGGGCCATCCATAGGATTATAATGGTGGGCCTTCAGGGACTCGAACCCCGGACCAACCGGTTATGAGCCGGTTGCTCTAACCAACTGAGCTAAAGGCCCATATCTAAGGCAAATTATATATTACTATAATAAAAACTTTATGTCAATACTGATTTGCTTCATCGGTGCAATAATACAATGTTCGACGTCTTTATCAATTGAATAGAAAAAGTACCCTATGGTAAAATATATATAATCAAGAAAATATTATACAAGGAGAATGGGATATGCTGGATGAAAAAACTTATACCATTACCGAAGCGGCCTCCATAACAGGGTATGAGCCCCATGTCCTAAGATACTATGAAAAGGAGTTTAACCTCAATATTCCAAGAAATAAAGCCAATCATAGATATTACACATACAAAGAAATAGAACAATTGCAGTATATAAAACAACTCCAGAACAAGGGATTTACAAACACACAAATAAAGCTAATACTAAATTCTCCTGAGTATATCTTACACGATACAAGCAAGCAGGACACCGCCGCAACCAAAACGGGAATAGTACCGATAAATACATCAAAAGCAATGGAAAAAATGTTTTATGACCTTAAAAATGAGTTCAAAGAAGAAATACAACGCCAAATGGAATACTACCAAAAATCCAACCTGGCAGCTTTAAACAAACTGGTCGAAGAAATCAAGCTTCTTATACAAGAAACCAAAAAAAGGGATAAAGATATAGAGTTATGTGAAAACGCTAAACTAAGAATGCAACTAAAACAAAGAACATACGAAGTGGTAGAACTGAAGGATCAAATAAGGAAATTGAAAGAAAATAAAAAATCATTTCTGGCAAAAATATTTGGAAAATAGTTGAAACACAATAAAACCCCATCTATTAAAAAATATCATTACCGTAATAAACACCTCACTTACGCAACCTGGAAAAGATCTGCTTGGCATTTATTCTTTGTTTCCTCAAAAACGGTCGATCTGCCGGAAAATCCAGTATTTAATAATATATATCGATTTATATTTTTCCCTTATCATCCATTAAATATAAACTTTAAAAAATCCTTTGACAAAGGATTTTTTAGTATTTTCCACTATTAAAGTTATTCCAAAAAACCTCCTTTTCCGGCTACCCGTAATTTTTTTGCATCACTTTCTCCTTACTTATCATCCTTTCACCCTTTGCTTTTGCATAATGGGGCCGTACATGGATCAATGTAAAACCCGTATAATACCTTAAGCATGAAAAGGTTACAAATTATACGGGCATAATTTTTATCAACTGGCCTATGGATGGCAGACACAAAGTTTCACTTTCCCCACATATAGTACCCCTTTTTATCTCGGCCTGTTATATTTATTTTGTGTTACTAAAATATTAATAATGATTAAACATTTATTACCATTTCATTAAGTATAATATATAATGTATACTGTATATTATATGTGCGTATTATATACATAAGTCAAGTCCAAATTAGTGTGTAAATT